>JBBQVJ010000059.1:0-12165 GCA_038211705.1 Candidatus Limnocylindrales bacterium
CCCGTCGTGGCAAGCGTCCCACCGACGCGACCTTCGGAGTCGCCGGCCGTCCCGGTGGAAGGCCCGCCGGCCGACCCACGTGCCACCGCCGGCGGGTTCGCCATCGCCTCGGGATGCCGGATCGAGTGGCTCGAGTTCGTCCCATCAGGTCGGGTGCCGTCCAGTGCGATTCCCGAATGCGACGGCTCATCGGGCCGCCCTCCTCGATGGGCTCCGGATTCCTCGGCGGTCATGTTCGATGCTCACCCGGGGTACCTCGACAGCGGCCAGTTGGCCGGTCCCGACCGGTTCGTCATCCTCGCGCGTGACGGGACAGTACTCCTCGACCACCGTCCTCCGGATCCTCGGAGCCCGACGCCAGAGCCGCATTGGAGCCCAATTTGGTCGGAGGACGGCCGGTGGCTGGTGAGCGAGACCGATGGCGCCATCGTCCGGCCTGATGGCAGCGACGACAGGCGACTTCCGGGTCGGCCGTCGTGGTCGAGCGATGGCAGCCGCGTCGCGGTGGCATCGCCTGACGGGAACCTGCTCGTGGGTACCGGAAACCTTGAGGATATTGGACCGATCGGACGATTCCCGCTGCCGTCGAGCTGGGCTCCTGACGCGTCGAGGTTCGCGTTCGTCCGGGACGGGAATGCCTGGATTGCCGATGCCGACGGACGCGCCGCTCGCGCCGTGACGGACTTCCGCTTGGGCGGTGTCACCGACATCAGCTGGTCGCCGGCGGGGAATGTCCTGTTGGTGGGACGCGTTGCTGCGCTGTACCTCGTCACGGTCGACAGCGGCGATGCCCGCATGCTCGGCATCCCGGTGCAGGACCCGAGGGACCCACACTTGGGCGACGCCATCTGGTCGCCCGACGGCTCGTCGATCGCCTTCAGCGAATACGACAATGACCCCACGTATATCGTCAACGTGACCGATGGTCGCGTGGTCGCCCTCGATCTGGTCGGCCAGCCCGTCTGGTCGCCCGACAGCCAGTTCCTCGCCGTCATGAGTGGCACTGGTTCCGATGGGTTGCCGCACATCGATGTCGTGCGCAGGGACGGAACCGGCCGGCAGATGATGTGGACGGCCGACCGGGACGGCCTTTACTCCTTCGTCTGGCTCACTAAGAGCTGAGCGCGACGTTGGGGACGCGTCGGACCTGCGCGATGGCGAGCCAGCCCACCCGTCAGTCTTCGTCGGGGCGGAAGATGTGCGGGGCGACGCAGGAGTTGCAGATCGGGGTCGCCGCCTCGAGGTCGCCGAGCGGGATCGGCACCTTGCGTTCGGGGTAGAGGCACTCGACGTCATAGACCCGCTGGGTGCCGACCTCCACGTTGATCAGGCGCCGGAACGTGCAGCGCTTGATCCGGTGCGGCGCCAGGTGAAAGGCGTCGGGTTGCGGGGGGATGACCGGGAGCGGGAGCGCCATGACTGGGGCTGGGGCCTCTGGCTGATCGCGTCGAACGGGTCTGCGCCCGACTGGCGGCGGAGCCTAGCACCACCCTCAGCGCTACGGCAACATGCGAAAGGTACTAGACTCCGCGCCGTTCCACCCACGGGGAGAAGGGAGGGCGCGTGGACGAGGATCCTTCGGCGGAGACGCCGTGGCACCTCCCGCACGATCCTGACAAGGCAACGGACCGAGCCGCGGCGGCCATCGACGATCGGCCGACGAACGCCTCCGCCCATGCCACGAACCCCGCGATCTGCCCCTTCCTGCACGGCGTCGAGGGGACCGAGGCCCTTGGGCGACCGATCGAGACGCCGGATGCGGCCAATCGCTGTACGGCGCTGCGCGAGCCCGTCCCGCAATCGCTCCGACAGCAGGAGCTCGTCTGCCTGACGAGCGGCCACGTCAACTGCCCGCGCTACCTGCGCGGGTTGACGGGACCGAATGCCCCGACCGAGCGGGTGCGCGCCCGGCCGGCCCTGACCAAGGCGACGGCCGGCTCGCTGGCCGTCCTGGTTCTCGCCTTCCTGGCAGCGATCGGGTTCGTCGTCGCGAACGGAGGCCTGGTCCTGACCGCGGCCGTGGTGCCGACGCCGGCGGGCGGCGTGCTGGGCGAGATCGAAACGGCGCCACCAACTGCCGTTCCGACGCCCGTGGCGACCCCGGTCACGACGCCGCTGTCGACACCGAGCGCGGCGCCATCGGCGACACCGACTGCCAGCCTCAGCCCGAGTCCGAGCGCGACGCCCGCGCCGTCGCCCAAGCCGACCGCCAAGGCGACGCCCAGGCCGACCTCCGATCGGTACGCGCTGCTGAAGCCCTGTTCTGGCACGCCCGACTGCTACGTGTACGTGATCCGGTCCGGCGACAACCTGTTCAGCATCGCGAAGTACTTCGGCGTGTCGCAGAAGACCGTCGAGGCCATGAACCCCTGGGTCACGAACGGCCTTATCGTCGGCCGCGGCCTCCGGATCCCGACGCCGACCCGCTAGTAGGCGTTCCCTCGGCGGCGGTCGACGACCGCCAGCATCCCGACACCCCCAGTACGGATTCCGTCTTGACGTGAGCGGATTCGCACCCCAGAATGCATCGAAGTGGCACAAAGTGGTGAGAAGTGGGGATTCCCAGATCCCTGACCACCCAGCCAACTCGAACCAGGGGTAGACCCGACGGTGTTCACCGGCGAGTACCGGCACACGGTGGACGGCAAGGGACGGATCGCCGTCCCGGTGAAGTTCCGCGTCCAGCTCGACCCCGGCTCGATGATCTCGGGCTGGCTCGACGACTGCCTCGCGATCCACACCAAGGCCGGCTGGGACGACTTGTCCGCGAAGGTCGCGGCGCTGCCGATCACCGATCAGAAATCCCGTCTCTTCCAACGCTTCGTGTTCTCGCACGCAGTCGAGGCGGAGACCGACAACCAAGGCCGGGTCCTGTTGCCGGCCTACCTGCGCGAATCCGTCGGGCTCGTCGATGAGGCGGTCCTGGTGGGTTCCCGCGATCACGCGGAGATCTGGGCACCGAACCGGTGGGACGCCTACCGGAAGGCGCTCGACGACCCGCAGGAGCTGGCTGCGGCCTTCGAAGGGCTGGGGATCTAGCTCCCGACCATATGCGCTTCCAGGATCCGCTCGGGATCCGATTCGTTCGGGATGGAGGAGAGATGCACGAAGGGCACCTGCCGGTGCTGGGGGACGAGGTCATCGAGATGCTCGCGCCTGCTCCCGGCAGCCTTCACATCGATGCCACCCTGGGCGGCGGTGGGCACACCGAGCGGATCCTGGAGGCGGCCAATCCAGATGGCCGCCTCCTGGGTCTCGATGCCGATCCCGCGGCGATCGCCCGCGTCGACGCCCGACTCGGGCCACGCTTCGGCGACCGGCTCGTCCTGCGCCAGGCCAACTTCCGCGAGCTCGGCACGGTCGCACCGGGGGCCGGCTTCGGCTCGGTGGACGGGACGTTGTTCGACCTCGGCCTGTCGAGCTTCCAGCTGGCCGATCGCGAGCGCGGCTTCGGCTTTCGTGCCGGTGGCCCGCTCGACATGCGGTTCGACACGTCGCGCGGCGTCCCCGCCGCCGAGCTGCTCGCCTCCCTCGACGTCGCCGAGCTGACGGCCCTGTTCCGACGCTACGGCGAGGAGCCCAAGGCACCCCGCATCGCCCGCGCCATCGTTGACGCCCGGCGGGTCGCCCCGATCGCCACCGCCGACGAGCTGGCCGCGCTGATCGAGCGGGTCCTGCCACCCAACCCCCGGATGCCACGCCGGACCCACCCCGCCACGCGGACGTTCCAGGCCCTCCGGATCGCGGTCAACGAGGAGCTCGAGGCCCTCCAGACCGGGCTCGCCTCGGCGCTGGACCTGCTCCGACCGGGTGGTCGCCTCGTGGTTCTCAGCTACCACTCGCTCGAGGACCGCATCGTCAAGCGGTTCTTTCAGGCCGAACGACGCGGGTGCGTCTGCCCGCCGGAGCTGCCCATCTGCGTCTGCGGGCGCAACCCCCGTCTGCGGCTCGTCACCCGCCCGTCGCTCACCCCGAGCGACGCGGAGGTCGCCGCGAATCCACGAGCCCGGAGCGCCCGACTGCGCGCCGCCGAGCGTCTCGCGGCCTAGCCCCGTTATCGGAAGGAGGAGCCCAAGATGAGCAAGCGTCACACGTCCAGCCGTCGCAAGACCTACGGGCGCCGCCAGCACGAAGTGCGCGAGCGGCTCGACCGCGGCCAGCAGGCCGAGGGCTTCGAGATGGATCTCGGCGAGTCGGGTGCGGCGAGCCAGGCGGATCCGCTCGGCTTCCTCGACCCGCGCAGCCCGCGCATCCGATTCGCGCTGGGCGACTGACCAGTGGCCGTCTACGAGGGCGCCCGTCCTCGAACCATCGCGCTGCCGCGCTCGATCCGTGCTCCGCGCGCCGGACGGATCGCGCGCGAGCCGGCGCTCGATCGCCGGCGCGTCCGCGGAGCGGTCCGTGCCGGTCACCGGACGAACCGCCTCGGGCTCGTCTTGGGCGCGATCGTGGTGGCCTTCATGCTCGCCTTCTTCTCGCTGGCCCAGCAGGTCCGCGTCTCGGCGACGGGCCTCGACATGGGGCGTCTCAGCCTCGAACGCCAGCGGCTCGACGACACGGCCGCCGACCTTCGATCCGATCTCAACCGGTTGGGGCGTGAACCGGCCATCCGCAAGCTGGCGCTCGACGCCGGTCTGGGGCAGCTCGGCGAACCGCTCGTCCTCCCAGCTCGCTAGGCGATCGACCGACCGATGCTGGGCCGAACCGATTCCCGGGCGCGCCTCCTGTTCCTGCTCATCGTCTTCATGCTCGGTTCGATCCTGCTCACGGTCCGGCTGGCGTACTGGCAGATCCTCGACCGTGACCGGCTCACCGCGCAGGCCGTGTCCCAGACCACGGTCACCATCGACACCCCCAGCAAGCGCGGCGACATCTACGACCGGACCGGGACCGTGGTGCTGGCGACGACCGTCCAGCGCGAGCGCCTGGTGGCCGCCCTCGACCAGCTGACCCCCGACCGTCGGCGGGCGACCGTCGTCGAGCTGGCCCGCATCCTGGGTCTCGACGAGCCGGCCACGCTGGCGCTCCGGGACCGGATGACCGGAGATACCCGCTACCTCATCCTCCGCCACGGCCTCGAGCGGACCGTGGCCGACCGGATCCGCGCGGCGATCGATGCTAAGCGCGTCTTCGGCCTCTCGCTCGAGCCCGAGCCCGAGCGGGTCTATCCGCAGGTCGGCGGCGGTCCCGGGTCGAGCCTGGCCGCGCACCTCATCGGCTTCGTCAACCGTGAGGGTGGCGGCCAGTACGGTGTCGAGCAGGCCTACCAGGCGACCCTGGCGGGCGCCCCCCGGGTCGTCGTCGCCCAGCGCGACGCCAGCGGCCGGGCGATGCTCGACGATGGCGCGGTCAGCCAACCCGGGACGCCCGGCGAGGATCTCCGCCTGACCGTCGACGCCGGGCTCCAGCTCCGGGTCGAACAGGAGCTGCTGGCCGCCTGGGTGGCCGACCGTGCCAAGCGCGTATCGGCCGTGGTCATGGACCCGTACACCGGCGAGGTCTATGCGATGGCCACCTATCCGTCATACGACGGCAATGACTACAAGGCCATCGCCGCCTCGGATCCCGGCCGGTTCATCGACCCGGTCGTGTCGACCGTGTACGAGCCGGGCTCCGTGTTCAAGATGATGACCGCGGCGGCTGCGATCTCGAATGGGAGCGTCACGCCGACGACCCGGATCAAGGACGTCGGGACACTGCGACTCGACCACGGCCGGACCAAGATCGATGACGCCGACCGCAAGGCGATGGGCTGGATGACGTTCGAGGACGGCGTCGCCTACTCGCGCAACGTGGTCGCCGCCAAGGTCGCCCTGGCCCTTGGCAATTCGACCCGCGAGTCGTCGGCGATCCTGTACGACATGTGGCTCCGGCTCGGCTACGGCGCACCGACCGGCATCGATGTCGCGGGTGAGGTCGGTGGCATCGTCCGCGACCCTGCGATCACGCCGTGGCGCGAGATCGATCTGGCCAACGGCGCCTTCGGTCAGGGCGTCGCGGTCACGCCGATGCAGCTCGCGATGGCCTACGCCAGCCTGATGAACGGCGGCATGCTGGTCCAGCCGCACGTCGTCAAGTCGGTCGGCGACCGGGACGTGCCGATCACGCCGCGACGCCAGGGTGTGATCGATGCATCGCTGTCGAGGACGCTCATCCAGATGATGCAGCGTGTCATCACCGAGGTCCCGTTCTACCGCGATCGAACCCTGGTGCCGGGCTACGACGTCGGCGGCAAGACGGGCACGGCGCAGATCTGGGATCCGACCGCCAACGGCGGCCACGGGGCGTGGAAGCGCAACCTGTTCAATTACTCGTTCGTGGGCTACATCGGCCGCCAGACCGGCATCCCGGATCTCGTTGTCGCGATCCGGATCGAGGAGGGGACGCCCACCGTCGCCCGGGTCGGCCACCTCGAGATGCCGGTCATGTCCTTTGAGCTGTTCCGTCGCATCGCGACCGATGCCATCACGACCCCCGACCTGCTGGCCGATCGGCCGACGACGCTGACTCGAACCTCGGACCGGTGATCGCGCCCTGTGCGACACTGGCATCCGTGACCGACGTCGATCCGTCGACCCCGGTCCCGGGGCCGACCTCGGGGCCCGCCTTCACGGCCGACGACCTGGTGCGCCTGACCGGCGGCCGGCTGATCGCCCGGTCCGGGCGACCCATCCGCGGTGGCGCGGTGGACTCCCGACTCGTCGCCCCCGGCGAGGTCTTCGTGGCCCTTCCCGGCGAACGGACCGACGGCCACGCCTACCTGCCCGATGCGATCGCCCGGGGAGCGGCGGCGCTCATCGTCACCCGACCGATCACCGATCCGCTGGCGCTGGGCGACATCACCGTCATCCGCGTCGCCGACCCGCTGGCCGCGCTGGGCGCGATCGCCGCCGGCTGGCGACGCTGGTTCGACCCCCTCGTGGTCGGCGTAACGGGGAGTATCGCCAAGACCTCGACCAAGGAGGCCATCGCGGCCGTCCTCGGCGTCCGGTTCCGGACGCTGCGCAACGAGGGCAACCAGAACAACGAGGTCGGTCTGCCGCTGACCCTCATGCGCCTCGGTCCGGAGCATGAGGCGGCCGTCCTCGAGATGGGCATGTACGTCGGCGGCGAGATCGCCGACCTGGCCCGGATGGCGCGGCCGCGGATCGGGGTCGTGACCGCGGTCCAGCCGGTCCACCTCTCGCGCATCGGCTCGATCGAGGCCATCGAGGCGGCCAAGGGCGAGCTGCTCGAGGCGCTGCCCCGAGGCGGCCGGGCGATCCTCAACGCGGACGACCCGATCGTGCGCCTGATGGGCTCACGCTCGATCGGGCCGAGCCGGTCGTACGGCTTCGCCGACGACGCCGACGTCGGGGCCGAGTCGGTCGAGTCGGCCGGTCTGGATGGGATGCGCTTCGTCCTGCGGATGGAAGGCGCGCGACGGCCGATCGCGATCCCGACCCTGGGTCGGCTGTCGGTCCACAACGCGCTGGCCGGCGCGGCGGTGGGTGGGGCGGCCGGCCTGACCATCGAAGAGATCGCCGCGGGCCTGGCGGCCGGCTGGTCGGCGGAGCACCGTGTCCAGCTCGTTCGTCTGGGCGGGGTGACCATCGTCGACGACAGCTACAACGCCTCGCCTCGGTCGGTCGTGGCCGCGCTCGATATGGTGGCCGGTCTGCCCGGTCGACGGGTCGCCGTGCTCGGCGAGATGCTTGAGCTGGGAGAGGCGAGCCATGAGGGCCACCGGGTCGTCGGCGAGGCCGCCGCCCGGACCGTCGACTGGATGGTCGTCGTGGGGGACGGGGCGGCCGGGATCGTCGAGGGCGCCGTCGCGGCCGGGATGGACTCCGCCCGCGTCGTCCGGGCAGTCGATGCCGAGGCGGCCCTCGAGGCGCTCCCGCCGCGCCTGCGCGACGGCGACGTCGTGCTCGTCAAGGCGTCGCGCGGGATCGGTCTCGACCGGGTCGTCGATGGGCTCCGCCGCGAGCTCGGACGCGGGGCCCGGCCATGACGGTCGAGCTGATCCAGGGGCTGCTGCTGGCGTTCGCCCTAATGGTCATCCTGATGTCGCCCTACATCCGGCTCCTCCACGCGATGGGCTTCGCCAAGCGGATCCGACAGGAAGGTCCGGAGTCGCATTACGTCAAGGAGGGCACGCCGACGATGGGTGGCCTCCTGATCGTGGCAGTAGTCATCGGCATCTATTTCTTCCTGCGCAGCGGACCTGACGCATCGACGTTCGCGCCGCTGGCCGCGCTGGCCGGGGTCGGCGCCCTCGGCGCATTCGACGACTACCTCAACGCCAGGACCGGCGAGGGGATCCGGGCGCGCCAGAAGCTGATCTGGCTGACGGTCGTCGCCTTCGTGGCGGCCTGGCAGATCCAGCAGACCTACGACATCACCGCCATCGCGGTCCCGTTCGTCGGGCCGGTCTCGATCGATCCGGCTGTCTATGTCGCGTTCGGCGCGTTCGCCATCATCGCGGCCGCCAACGGCGTGAATCTGACCGATGGCCTCGATGGCCTGTCGGGCGGCACGCTGGCCATCGCCTACATCGCCTACATGCTCATCGCGCTGCTCAACGCGCCGCTCGCGCAGCCCAACCTCGCGCTGTTGTGCGCGCTGATCATCGGCGCGCTGCTCGGGTTCCTGTGGTTCAACGTCCACCCGGCGCAGATCTTCATCGGCGATTCGGGCGCGCTCTCGCTCGGCGCGACGCTGGCCGTCACCGCGCTCATCACCGGCCAGATCCTGGTCCTGCCGCTCATCGGCATCATCTTCGTGATCGAAACGCTGTCGGTCATCGTCCAGGTCGCCTACTTCAGGGCGTCCGGCGGCAAGCGCCTGTTCCGGATGAGCCCGATCCACCACCACTTCGAGCTCGGTGGCTGGGACGAGGAGAAGATCACGATCCGGTTCTGGATCGTCGGCATCCTGGCCGCGCTGCTCGGGGTCACGCTCTTCCTCGCCTCGCTGGACCGGCTGCGGTGATGACGATGACCACGACCGAACCGATCGATCTCGACCGGCTGACGCTCGACGCGGTCCGGGGCGGAGCCCTGCGCGACCGGCCGATGACGGTCCTCGGCCTCGCCCGCAGCGGTCTCGCCCTGGCCCGATTCCTGGCCGATGCCGGGGCGCGCGTGACGATCTACGACGGCCGGCCCGCGATCGAGCTCGGCGAGGCGATCGCAGCGCTCGGCGAGCGGGAGGTGACGCTGGCGCTCGGTCCCGATCTGGACCCGGCGACGACCTGGGCCGGTGCCGCGCTGGTGGCCACCTCGCCCTCGATCACGCCCGACTACCCGACCACGGAGCCGCGCCTCCGCGCCGCGCTCCGGGCGCTGGTCGACGCGCGGGCCGGCGGCGACCCACTGGCGCCCGCCCTCGTGTCGGAGGCTGATCTCTTCCTGCGTCTCTGCCCGGCGCCGACGATCGGCGTCACCGGCACGAAGGGCAAGACGACGACCGCGTCGCTGACCGCCGCACTGCTGGCCGCCGACCCGCTCCACCGGGTCATCCTGGGCGGCAACATCGGGACCCCGATCGTCGAGCGACTTTCCGAGCTGACCGCCGAGGACCGCGTCGTCGACGAGCTGTCCGAGCTCCAGCTGCCGACCCTGTCGCGGGGCACGACCGTCGCCGTCTACACGAACGTCACCTCGGACCACCTCGATCGGCACGGGTCGCTGGAGGGTTATCGCCGGGTCAAGCGCCGGCTGGCCGAGCTGGTCGATCCGCGGGGCGCGGTCGTCCTCAACGACGAGGACCCGGTCGTCGGGTCGTACGGCCGGCTCGGCGGCGCGCGCACGGTCCGCTACCGGCGTCACCGGCCGCTGCCCGGCGGCCTCGGCGTCGTTGACGGCTGGATCGTGGCCGACGGGGTCGAGCGGCTGGGTCTGGCAGGCGGCGGGCCGGCGGCGACCGGACCGGATGACCGGATCCTGCCGGTCACGGAGCTGGCGATCCCCGGTGCCCACAACGTGTCGAACGCCCTCGCCGCGATCGCGGTCGCCCTGCTCTTCGGCGTCGAGCCCGATGCGATCCGTGCGGCTGCCGCGGGCTTCACCGGCGTCGAGCACCGGCTCGAGGCGGCCGGCCTGGTCGATGGGGTCCGGTTCATCAACGATTCGCAGGGAACGCAGCCCGACGCCGTCGCCGCGGCGCTGCGGGCGTTCGAGCCACCGATCGTGCTGATCGCCGGTGGCCGGGACAAGGGCATCGACCTCGACGCGCTCGCCCCGGTCGTCGCCGAGCGGGCGGTCGCCGCGGTCCTGATCGGCGAGAGCGGACCGGTCCTTGAGGCGTCGTTCCGGGCGGCCGGCCTGGCCCGCACCGAGCGCGCGCCCGATCTTGAGACCGCGGTCCAGCGGGCCGACGCGATCGCTCGTGAGGTCCTTGCCGGCTCACCCGGGAGCGGCCCCGCGACCGTGCTGCTCAGCCCGGCCGCCGCCAGCTTCGACATGTTCGTCGACTATGCCGCGAGGGGCCGGGCGTTCAAGGCCGCGGTCGCGGCGCTCGCCGCTGCCCGGACCTCGGGAGGCGACCGATGAACCTCAACCCGCCCATCCCGCGGCTCGAGCGGCCCCGCCGCGGCAGCGAGCCGGAAGCGGGGCGCGGCCACGATCGGGCGACCGCCAATCGCACGCCGGTCAAGAGCCGGGCGGGCGCCCTCCGCCGAGAGCGACACGGCGCCGACTACATGATCCTGGTGGTCGTCGTGGCGCTGACCGCGATCGGGATCCTGATGGTCTATTCGTCGTCGGCGCTCAAGGGCTACTTGTCGCAGGATGCCAACACGTTCGCCACGGTGGGTCCCCAGATCCAGTGGGCGATCCTCGGTCTCGTGGCGATGGCCCTCATGATGCGGGTGGACTACCGCTACCTCCGGCTCGCGTCGGTGCCGCTCTATGTGGTGGCCATCGTCCTGCTCGTGCTCGTCTTCGTGCCGCAGCTCAACATCGTCATCGGTGGCTCGGCGCGCTGGCTCAAGCTGGGTCCGCTGCCGGCGATCCATCCGGCCGAGTTCGCCAAGCTGGCCCTGGTCATCTATCTCGCCCACTGGTTCGCCAAACGGGGTAATCGGGTCCATGGTTTCTGGGGCGGCACGGTCCCGTTCCTGATCATCGTGGCGCCGATGATCGCGCTGGTGTTCAAGGAGCCGGACCTGGGCACGACCGTGGTCATCACGCTGACCGTGTTCACGATGTTCTTCCTGGCGGGGGCGAACCTGCTCCATCTGGGCGTGATGGGTCTTGGCGCCGCCATGGCGATGATCGTGGTCGGGCTGCAGGGTTATCAGCTTGACCGGATCCGCGTCTGGCAGGACCCCTGGCTCGATCCGCTGGGCAAAGGCTTCCACACCATCCAGGGTCTGCTCGCGCTCGGCATCGGCGGGTTGTTCGGGACCGGACTCGGGGAGAGCCGGGTCTTCGTCCCGAACGCGTTCAATGACTTCATCTTCGCCGAGGTCGGCCAGGAGTTCGGGATGATCGGCGCGATCGTCGTGATCACGCTGTTCCTGCTGCTGGCCTACTCCGGCGTCCGGGTGGCACTCGGCGCCCCGGACACGTTCGGGGCGCTCCTCGCGGCCGGCATCACCGCCTGGCTGTGTCTCCAGGCGTTCATCAACATCGGGGTGGTCGTGGCACTGCTGCCGATCACCGGGATCACGCTGCCGTTCATCAGCGCCGGCGGGTCATCCCTCATCATCAGCTTCGCCGCGGTCGGGATCCTGCTCTCGATCTCGCGCGAGACCGTGGAAAAGGGGACGTGGAACGACGATGCGATTGCTGATCGCGGCGGGCGGGACGGGCGGACACATCTACCCGGCACTCGCCGTCGCCCGGTCGCTCAGCGCCAGGCCTGAGGCCCCCGAGCTGCGCTGGCTGGGCGGTCATCGGGGACTCGAGGCGACCCTCGTCCCGGCGGCCGGCATCCCGTTGCGTCGCCTGGCGGCGCGCTCGCTGCGCACCACCGAGGCCGACGTCCATGCCGTCCTCGACCCCGTCCGGCTGGGCCTCTCGGTGCCGCAGGCGACGGCCATCCTCCTGCGAGAGCGACCGGCGGCCATCCTCACCACCGGCGGCTACGTGGCCGTTCCGGTGCTGATGGCGGCCGGGGCGTTGCGCATCCCGGTCGTGATGTGGGACGGCAACGTCATCCCCGGTCGCGCGGTTCGGG
>JBBQVJ010000060.1:0-12148 GCA_038211705.1 Candidatus Limnocylindrales bacterium
CGGCCGTCAGGATATCGAGCACGAGCACCTGGTGACCCGACTGGTCATAGGTCTCGGCGACGGATGCGCCGACTCGGCCGCATCCGACGATGACGATCTTCACGTTGACTCCTCGGTCATCGGGTCGCGCACGACCCACACGGTGCATGGTGCGTTCTGAAGGATGTACGGGATGGTGCGACCGATGGCGAACTCGCCACCAAATCGCTTGCGATACGGGAGCCCCACGACCAGCAGGTCGGCGCCGCGCTCGGTCGTCTCGTCGACGATCGCGGCTCCCACGTCGCGTGCCTGGAGCAGGACGGGATCGAGCGTCATCTTGTAGTCCTCGGCGACCGCCTCGGCCGTGTCAAGGACCCGCTGGACCTCCTCGGAGCGGCCGGCGATGTCGGCATCGAGTGGAAGGGTCCAGTCGATCTCGACGACGTGGATGGCGATGATCTCGGCCTTGGCGTGGCGGGCCTCGTCGGCGACGAGCCGGATGATCCGGGCGTCGGTCGAGCCGCCATTGAGGGCGACGACCGCCCGCCGGAAGACCGGGGTATGGGCATCAGACATGGCCCGTCACGATACCACCGCAATGGGCCGCGGTCCGGCGCCCGCATCGGCGCTGGTTCGATGGTCGGGCGGGCCAGCCCCGACAGGCCCTTGGCCCAGTCAGCCCGGGGATCGTGGCGGGTCGGGTGGCCGGACGGCGCGGGGCTGCGGCGACCCGGACGTCCCGCGCGGGCCGGGCGCGTCGGGGCTCGGCGGTTCATCGGGCCCCCGCGGCTCCGGCCGGTCCGTGCGCCGCTCCCCGCCAAGGGCAGACTCGAAGAGCGCCGGATCCTCGCGTCGATACGGGACCGCGACGACGACCGTGTGCGGCCGCCCGAGCAGCGTGGTACGCAGCCGCTTCGCCGACTGGTTATAGAGGATCCGCTCCCACCAGCTACGGGCGACGTATTCCGGGATGACCACGAAGGTGATCGGCGATGGCTTGTCGGGCGGCCACGCCGAATCGAGGACATCGAGGTACGCGAGGAGTGGCCCGGTCAGCGCCCGGTACGGCGATTCGACGACGACCAGCGGCACACCGGGCACTTGCCGTTCGAACGCGGCTCGGAGCTTGACCGCCTCGCCCGGGTCCTCGGTGACGAAGACCGCCCGGACGTCGTCGCTGACGGAGCGGCCCACGTTGATCGCCTGGACCACGGCCCGGGTGAGGCCCGGGATCGGGACGACCACCCGCTCCTCGCGATGCGGCGCCCGGACGACGAGGTCCGGCGCGACGGTCAGCTCGCGCGCCGAACGGGTGTACTGGCGGTTGATGAACAGCATCATCCCGACCAGGACGGGTACCAGGATGACGACGAGGTAGGCCCCGGCGAAGAACTTCTCGTAGACCACGACGGCCAGCACGACCGCAGTCAGGACCGCGCCCGAGGCATTGACCACCATCCGCCAGCGCCAGCCGCTCTCCCGGACACGGCGCCAGTGCTTGACCATGCCGATCTGGCTCAGCGTGAAGCACACGAACACGCCGACCGAGTAGAGCGGGATCAGGGCGTGCGTGTCGCCGCCGAACGCCCACAGCAGCCCGAAGGCGATGGCCGCCAGCAGCACGATGCCCCAGGAGTAGGCCAGCCGATCGCCACGGAACGAGAACTGGCGGGGCATATAGCCGTCCTCGGCCAGGATCGCGGCCAGGCGCGGAAAGGCGTTGAAGCTCGTGTTCGCGGCGAGGAACAGGATGAGTGCGGTGCTCGCCGCGAAGGCCACGAACAGCGCAGAGCCGTCGCCAAAGGCCGCCGCCGCGGCAAGCGCGACGATGGACGGACCACCGGGGTTCGTCGGACGGAGGCCGTACTGGACGGCGAACAGGGTCAGCCCGACGAACAGGATCCCGAGCAGGATCGACATCGCGGTCATCGTGTTGGCCGCGTTCTTCGCCTCGGGCGGCTTGAACGCCGGGACGCCGTTGGCGATGGCCTCGACGCCGGTCAGGGCCACCGAGCCGCCAGCGAAGGCCTTGAGCAGCAACAGGATGCCGATCGGCTCGAGCGCATTTGCCGGTGGGAATGGGACGGCGTCAACGGGCGGGGCCTGGACGACCGTGCCGGTCACCATGTGGACGAGTCCGATGCCGACGATCGAGAGGGCCAGACCCACGAACAGGTAGGTCGGGACGGCGAAGATGTTGCCCGACTCCCGCAGACCGCGAAGGTTGGCGACCGTGATCAGCGAGATCGAGATGAAGGCGATCTCGATACGCGCATCGTAGGCCTGCGGGATGACCGATTGGATCTGGGTGATGGCGGCCGCGGTCGAGACCGAGACGGTCATCACGTAGTCGATCAGCAGGGCGGCGGCGGCGATCAGCCCGAAGATCGGCGCGAGGTTGGTCTTGGCCACGATGTAGGCGCCGCCGCCGTTGGGATAGGCGCGACAGACCTGCCGGTAGGAGATGGACACGACCGCCAGCAGGACCGTGATCGCGATGGCGACCTCGAGCGACAGGAAGAGCGCGCTGGCGCCGCCGAGCAGCAGCACCCGCAGGATCTCCTCGGTCGCGTAGGCCGACGAGCTGATCGCATCCGAGCTGAAGATGGCCAGCGCCTTGGTCTTGGAGAGGCGCTCGCCGATCTCCTCGGCCTCGGACAGCGGGCGGCCGAAGATGAACGCCCGGATCCGATTGAGCAGGCGGCCGCCCGGTGTGAGCGCGACGCTGGCCGCCGGCTTGGCGACCAGCTGGCCCGGTCCCATGTAGCGGAAATAGGGAGCATGGGGTCGGTCGACCCGGACGCGCCGGTCCGCAGGCTTGCGGCCCCGCAGGGGGCGCCTTCCTCCGATCAAATCTGGAAACTCCGATGTGGGCGGGTCGGGTGGCCGGTCAGTGGCCTCGCCGATAGGGTACGTCAGCGATGACCGTGTGCTCTCGCCCGACGAGGGCGGCCTTGAGCCGCTTCGCGGTCTGGTTGTAGAGCAGCCGGTCCCACCAGTGGCGGGCGATGTATTCCGGCAGGACGACGATGGTGACCGGGGCCTCCTTGTCGGGTGGCCAGGCCTGGTCGAGGATGTCCAGGTAGGCGACCACCGGCGAGATGACCGCTCGGAAGGGCGACTCGACGATGACCAGTGCGACGTCCGGGAGCTGTCGCTCCCAGCGCTCGCGCAGCGCGTCCGCGGCGTCGAGATCGTCCGTCACATAGACGGCGCGCACGTCCGTGCCAAGGATCCGCCCGAAGTTGACGGCCTGGACGACCGCCCGGTTGATCCCGTTGACCGGGATGATCACCCGCTGCTCACGGTGCGGGCCGGGCAGCACGCCGACTTCCTTGACCCGGAGCTCCTTCTCCTGGGCATCGTATTGGCGGTAGATGAACGACATCATCCCGACCAGGATGGGGATGAGGACCAGGACCAGCCAGGCCCCGTCGAAGAACTTCACGGACGTCACGATGATGGCCACGATCCCGGTCAGGGTCGCCCCGAAGGCGTTGATCGCGAGACGCCGCCGGTAGCCCGGTGACTTCTCCCGCAGCCAGTGCCGGATCATGCCGCTCTGGCTGATGGTGAAGTCGATGAAGACGCCGACCGCGTAGAGCGGGATGAGGGCGTGGGTCGAGCCGCCGAACAGGAAGATCAGCGAGGCCGCCAGCGTGGCCAGCACGACGATGCCGTAGGAGAACGCCAGACGATCGCCGCGCAACGCGAACTGGCGGGGCATGTGGCCGTCGCCGGCCAGGATCGCGAGCAAGCGCGGGAAGGCGTTGAAGCTGGTGTTGGCGGCGAGGAACAGCAGCAGCGCGGTGAATGCCTGGAACAGGATGAACAGGACACCATCGCCGTAGACGGCCTTGGCGACCTGTGCGATGACCGTCTGCTTCTCGGGATGATCGATCGGCAGGATGGCGAAGTTGACGGCCAGGAACGTGATTCCGATGAACAGGATCGCGAGGAGGCCGGCCATCACCGCGAGTGTGGTCGCAGCGTTCTTGGCCTCGGGCGGCTTGAAGGCCGGCACTCCGGTCGCGATCGCCTCGGTGCCGGTCAGCGCCACCGCACCGGCCGCGAAGGCGCGCAGGATCAGCAGCGCGCTGAGCGGTTCGAGTGTCCCGGAGAGCTGGCTGGCGACCGTCGGCCCGTAGGTCGCGCCCTCACCGAGGACAAGGATCCGGAAGCCGCCGACCGCGATCATGATGAGCGCAGAGCCGATGAACAGGTAGGTCGGGACCGCGAAGATGTTGCCGGCCTCGCGCAGCCCGCGCAGGTTGGCGATGGCGATCAGGCTGATGGCCACGATGCCGATCACCACCCGCTCGTTGAACAGCGCCGGGAACGCCGAGACGATCTGCTCGACCGCTGAGGAGGTCGAGACCGCGACGGTCATCACGTAATCGATGAGCAGGGCCGACGCGGCGACGAGGCTCACCGTCCGTCCGATGTTTCGCCGCGAGACCGTGTACGACCCGCCGCCCGTCGGGTACGCGATGCAGATCTGGCGGTACGAGATCGCCACGGCCACGAGCAGGATCGAGATGGCGATGGCGATCTCGACGCCGAAGGCCAGGGCGGCTACGCCACCGAGGATCAGGACGCGCAGGATCTCCTCCGACGCGTAGGCCGATGAGCTGATGGCATCGGAGCTGAAGATCGCCAGCGCCTTCGTCTTGGACAGTCGTTCGCCGAGCTCCTCGTCGCTCGCCAGCGGACGGCCGACCAGCAGTCCGCGGACCGAGGCCATCAGCCGGCCGGTCGCGCTTGTGGGGGCGCTGGCCGCCTCCTTGGCCGTCAGCTGGCCGCGGCCCGTGTAGCGGAAATAAGGCGCGTGTGGCCGCTCGACCCGGACGCGCCGGTCCCCGGGTTTGCGGCCCTGGAGCGGACGTCGCCCGCCGATCACAGCGGGCTGTCAGGCCCCCAGGCGCAGGCGATCGGCAAGCCGCGGTGGCAGGCCGGCGGCACGCATCGCCGCACCGACCGCCTCGAAGTCGTAGGGGGCCCGCTCCCAGGTCGCGGTCCGAGCCTCGATATCGAGGACGAGACAGCTGGCCCGCGGATCCCCGTCGCGGGGCTGCCCCACCGATCCCGGGTTGAGGAAGGTCCGGCCCTCACCCAGGGCCACCGTGTTGCCCGCCCGCGGGGCAAGCGTCCGCATCCGGCCGTCGACCTGGGTGAACGCGATCGGGATGTGGGTGTGGCCATGGAGGCCGTGCTCGGTGGAGATGGCCGACAGGCCGGCCCGGGCCAGGGCGGCCGAGGTCACGTATTCCCAGATGGGGTCGCGGGGGCTGCCGTGGACGAGCGTGAAGTCCGATTCGAGCCGGCGCAGCGGGAGCGCCGTCAGCCACGCCCGGGTCGTCTCCGAGATAGCGTTGCGGGTCCACTCCATGGCCGCCTTGGCATCCGGATTGAACCAGTCGATCTCGGATCCGCCGGCGGCCGCGGCGTCGTGATTGCCCCGAACGCCGATCGCGCCGAGCGACGTCAGCCGCTCGACCACGGCGTCCGGCTCGGGTCCGTAGCCGACGACATCGCCGAGATGCCAGATGGCATCGACCGCACCGACCTTGGCCAGGACGGCGTCGAGGGCGATGAGGTTGCTGTGGATGTCGGAGACGACGGCGATTCGCACGCGTTCGAATCTAGCAGCGTGTCGCTCACCATGGCCGACGCTTACGCGCAGCCGGGTCGCGCGGATACCCGGGCGGGACGCGGCCGTGGGTCGTGGCGATCACGAGGCGGTGCCCGTCCAGGCCCTCGACGTCCACCGGCCTGACCTCGATCGTGCCGCCACCGAGCGCGTCCATCGCCCGCTCCGCGGCGGCCAGCTCAGCTGCGAGATGGCCCCGCTTCCAGGCGACCAGGATGCCGCCCGGCGCCAGCAGCGGGAAAGCGATCTCGACCAGGTCGGCGAGGTTCCCCACCGCCCGGACCGTAACCGCCGGCCAGCGGCCTCGGTGTCGGCCGTCGTCGGCGAGGGCTTCGGCCCGGAGCGGCGCGGCCTCGACCGTCGAATCCAGCCCGGTGGCCGCCGCGACGACCGACAGGAAGGCCGCCTTCTTGGCCACTGGCTCGAGCAGGAGGGCGCGGGCGGCCGGCAGCGCGGCGGCGATCGGGATCCCCGGGTAGCCGCCACCCGAGCCGAGATCGATGAAGCGGTCGACCGCGCGCTCGCGCAGGACCGCGGCACCGCTGAGGCTGTCCACGACATGGGCGAGGGCGACCTGGCCGGGCTCGCGGATCGCCGTCAGGTTGATCGCCTCGGTCCAGGCCAGCAGGAGTCGCGCATGGCCGTCGATGGCGGCCCGGGCGGTGGGCGAGAGCGGCTGCGACAAGGCCCGCAGGCCGGCGTCGAGAGCGGCTTCGTACGCGGCGGGCAGGTCGGGCGTGTCCTGGACGCGCGTCGGGAGCGGCTCACGCGGTCGATCCACGACACGCCTCCTGTGGTTCGCGTGCCATCTCGCCGCGCGGCGCCGCTCCCGGCGTCGGCATCGTCTCGCACCGTTGGCTTTGTCTCGGTCTTCCGCCGTCCGTCCGGTTCGCGGCCGGGTCTCCCCGAACCCCTCGCGGACCGCGTTACCCTTGCGTCGGCCCCAGTGCGGATGCCGGACGGTAGAGGTCGAGCGACCCTCGCGTCAACGGGGTTTTCCACGAATCTGAGCGGGAGCCAGCGTTTCGTGGAAAACCGACGGCCGCGTCAACGGCCGGTGGCGGTCGTCGGCCCGTGTCCCTCGAACGCCGATCAGCCGGACCGGGCGGTCCCGCGAACCGGTCGCCCCAGCGTTCGGCGGACGACGTCGATGACCTCGTCGACGTAGACATCGGCCTTGCCCTGCTCAGCGGCAGTCCGCACGCAACCGCCGACGTGGTCCTCCAGGATCATGATCGACAGCGAGTCGACGGCGGCCCGCAGGGCGGCCGTCTGCTGGAGGATGTCGACGCAGTACTCCTCGCGCTCGATCATCCGGGCGATCCCCCGGACCTGGCCCTCCATCCGCGACAGGCGGCGGACCAGCTGGGTCTTGTCCTTCGAATAGCTGTGCCGGAAGTGGCTCGGGTCGGGCGGGGCTGCCTTGCGGCGCCCATCGGTCGGGCTCATCGGCGGTCGTCGTCCTCGCTGCTGGCACCGAGCGGCGCCGTCCCACGCATAATACTCCCTGGGGGTATGACGGGCCGGCCCGCCTCACGACCCGGCGCGCTCCGGTAGACTGGCCGCCGATGGATCCCCGCGATCGTGTCCGACCGCTCCCCGACGGCGCAGCCTGCACCGCCTGCGGGGCGCCCGTCCCGACCGGCCGGATCCGGATCCTGGCCCGACGCGACGACCTCGCCTTCGTCGAGCTCGATTGCGCAGCGTGCGGCAGTGCCGCCCTCGGCCTCCTGACTCCCTCGCTGGCCGCCGACGGCGCGCCCGAGCTCGATGTCGCGACCGATCCAGCGGGGATCGCGTGGCCGCCCCGAGGCGTCACCGTCCGGCCGGTCTCAGCGGCCGACGTGACCGCCATCCGCGACGACCTGGCGGCATGGGACGGCGACCTCGTCGGCTGGCTGGCGACGCTCGAGGATCCCGGTCGGCGCGGATCGGTCGTGGATCGGTGAGCGTGCCCTTCGCACATGCCAGCGAGGCGGAGATGTCGCGCATCCTCGACTTCTACGCGGTCCGCTGGGACTACGAGCCGCACACCTTCCCCATCCTGTGGAACCTCGAAGGCGAGGTGGTCGAGAGCTTCTCGCCGGACTTCTATCTGCCCGACCTCGATCTGTACCTCGAGATGACGACGCTGCGCCAGCGCCTCGTGCGCAAGAAGAACCGCAAGCTGCGACGGCTGCGCGAGCTGTACCCCGACCTCAACGTCAAGCTCTTCTACGCCCGCGACTTCCGCGCGCTCATGCTGAAGTACGGCAAGCTCGCGCTGTTCGAGGGGCTCTCGGGCTCGTCCGGCCAGGTCGCCTCGCCCTACGGCCCGCGCATCGCGGCCGTCGTCGACCTGGCGGCGCTCCAAGCAGACGAACCGGCGACGCCCGTCGCGCCGACCGTCGTCCTGCCGGCCCCGCGCCGGCGACGGACCGCGAGCGGTGATCAGGCCACGAAAGGACCGGCGATCCACTCATGAACGAAGGCGCGGACCTGCACGGGGATGTCGGCGAGATCCTGCTGACCGAGGTTGAGATCTCGGCCAAGGTGCTAGAGCTCGGTGCCCGGATCAGCGCCGACTACGCCGGCCGGCGGCTGACGCTCGTGTCCGTGCTCAAGGGCTCGCTGCCGTTCATGGCCGACCTGATGCGCGCCATCGAGATCCCCGTCCGGATCGATCTCATGGAGGTCAGCTCATACGGCGGCTCGGCGACCGAATCGTCCGGTCTGGTCCGGATCCTCAAAGACCTTTCGGCCAGCATCGCCGACGAGGACGTCCTGATCGTCGAGGACATCATCGACACGGGGCTGACCCTCAACTACCTCATCCGCTACCTGCGCGGCGAGGCGCCGGCGTCGCTGCGGATCTGCACCCTGCTCGACAAGCCCGCCCGCCGGCTGGTCGAGATCCCGGTCGACTACACCGGCTTCACGATCCCCGACCAGTTTGTGGTCGGCTACGGCCTCGACTACGCCGAGCTCTACCGCAACCTGCGCTACGTGGGCGTCCTCAAGCCCGAGGTCTATTCCGAGGTCGGGGCCGGATGACGATGCATCGGCGACCGCTCGGTCGCGGCCGGACGATGGCGGCCATCGGTGGGGCGCTGATGGTCGTCGGTTGCGTCCTGCCGTGGTGGCAGGTCGGTGGCACGCCCGGGATCACCACCCAGTCGGGGAACGGGCTCGAAGGCAGCGCGATCATCGTCTTCCTGGCCGGGATCGCGACCCTGGCGCTCCTCGCCCTGCCGTACGCAGTCGGCGATCGACCGGTCGGTCTCGACCGCTGGCTCTCGTTCGCGATCCTGGCGGTCGCCGGCTGGCTCGGCTTTGTCTGGCGGGTCGTGGAGCTCGCCCTGGTCGGCGCGTTCCAGTTCGGGTCGCCGGCGCAGATCCTCAGCAATGGCCCGGGATTGTGGCTGGCCGGCATCGGCCTGGCGCTGTTGTCTCGGGCCGGCTACGTGATGACCCGCGAGTCCGCCTACCGCTGAGGGACCCCGGGGCTCCGCGGTGGCACGCCCGCCGCGCCGCCCGCGCCGGCGGGTCGTCCGCCCGACCTACGGCAGCGCCCGGATCATCCCGCCATCGACCGGCACGATCGCGCCGCTGACATACGACGCCGCGGGCGACAGGAGGAAGGCGCCCAATCGGCCGAGCTCGAGCGGATCGCCATAGCGGCCCAGCGGGATCCGCTCGATCGTCCTGCGGCGGACCTCCTCGACGGAGAGCCCGGTCGTCGCGGCGCGCGCGGTATCGAGCTGGGTGATGCGGTCGGTGTCGAAGCGGCCCGGCGCGAGGCCGTTGATCCGGACCGGGACAATCTCCTCGACCAGCGACTTGATCAGCCCGACCAGCCCCGGCCGCAGTGCGTTCGAGGTGGTCAGGCCCGGGATCGGCTCACGCACCGAGCTTGACAGGATGACCAGGATGGCCGGTTCGCGACCCGCCAGAAGGTGCGGCACGGCGGCCCGCAGCAGACGGACCGCACTCCAGAGCGTGCCGTCGATCGCGCTCTGCCAGGCGGCGTCGTCGATATCCTCGAACCGGCCTGGCGGCGGACCGCCCGAGTTGACCACCAGCAGGTCGAGCCCGCCAAAGGCCGCGACGGCCGTGTCGACGGCGACGGCCGGGCCGTCGGGTGTCGACAGGTCGGCCGGCACGGCCAGCGCTTCGAGGCGGGCCGCGGCCACGTCGAGCCGTTCGCCCGGTCGGGCCACCAGGCCGATCGTCGCGCCCTCCGCTCGAAGGACGTCGGCGATCGCGCCACCGAGACCGCCGCTGCCGCCACCAATCAGCGCTCGCGCGCCATCGAGTCCGAGGTCCATGGTCGCCTCAATCGGGGGGCTTGCCGGGCGGCGTCCTGATCTCGACGCCGAACCAGCGTTCGTACCCGGCCGCCGGCGCCTCGACGGCGAACACGTAGCGACCCGCCGCCCAGCGTTGGTCGCCACTCGTCAGCCGGTCAGCTCCGATGAACACGGGGACCTCGACCGGGGCCGCCGCGCCGACGCGCACGGGCTGCAGCGACACCGACATCGGGTTTCCTGCGGGATCGAGCGACCAGGCTTCGAATCGAGCGCCGGTCGGCGGCCCGTCCGCGTCATCCTGCGGTGGGCAGAAGCCGATGCCGCCGATCCGATCCGAGACGATGGTGACGAAGGGCATGTGCGCATCACCGGGTCCCGTGCCGGCATCCAGCGGATCCACTTCCAGCCAGCGCCGCAATGGGTTCCCGATGTCTCCGAACCGCGTCGGGGCATCGCTGGCCTGACCCTGGCCCGTCGAGCCATCGCCGCCGAGTGGGTCGGGCTGGCCGAGCGCGAACACACGCCATCCGCCCGCGAAGGCGCACTCGATCGGCGGATGGGATCTGGAGGGCTCAGGCGTCAACGTCGGGCTCGGGGACGCGGCCGTCGTCGGGGCGCTGGCGACCGAGGCCTGCGACTGCGGGAAGAGCAGATCCCACGGCTTGACGACCGCCGCGCCGAGGAAGATCCCGACCACGAACGTCAGGATGGGGACCGCTCGCGAGACGCCCCCAGAACCGACGGGCTCGATGCGGACCTCGTGTCGGTGTTCGTTCACGGCAAGCGGCCACAAGACGCCCAAGAGCGCGTCGCCTCAGATCTCCCCGAGGTAGGCACGTCGCACATCCGGGTTCGACGCGAGGACCTTGGCATCGTCCGCGAGGATCACGCGCCCGGTCTGCAGCACATAGCCCCGGTCGGCCACGTCGAGGGCCTGGAGCGCATTCTGTTCGACGAGGAGGATGGTGGTTCCGCGGGCGTTGATCTCGCGGATGATCGCAAAGATCTGCTGGATGAGGATCGGCGACAGACCGAGCGACGGCTCGTCGAGGAGGAGGACCTTGGGGTTCGTCATGATCGCTCGTCCGATCGCCAGCATCTGCTGCTCGCCGCCCGACAGGGTGCCGCCCCTCTGGCTCGCCCGCTCCCGGAGGCGCGGGAAGATCGCATAGACACGCTCGATGCTCTCGGCGATCTCGTTGCCTTTCCGTGTGTAGCCACCCATCTGAAGGTTCTCAGTCACGGTCAGCCGCGAGAAGATCCGGCGCCCCTCGGGGGCGTGGGCGATGCCGTCGCGGACCAGCTCGTGAGGGGCGGTCCGGCTGACGTCCCGCCCGGCGAACATGACGGTCCCGACCTGTGGGTGCAGCAGGCCGCTGATCGTCTTGAGGGTCGTGGTCTTGCCAGCGCCGTTGGACCCGATGAGCGTGACGATCTCCCCCTCGTGCACGTCCAGGTCGATGCCCTGGAGGGCGTGGATCTTGCCGTAGTACGTGTGGACGCCACGGAGTTCGAGGATGACATCGCCGGTCACCGAACGAGCGGGCGCGGACGCTGAAACGACGGGCTCTGCGCCGGGCACAGGGACAACCGCAGGGTCGGAAGCCCGAGAGATCGGCTGCTCGCTCATGACGCCGGGGTCCCGAGATACGCTTCGATCACTTTCGGGTCGCGGCGGACCTCTTCCGGCGACCCTTCGGAGATGCGTTCCCCATGGTCCATGACGAGGATGTGATCGCTCACCCCCATGACCACACGCATGTCGTGCTCGATGAGGAGGATCGTCAGACCAAGGTCGGTTCGCAGCCGGCCGATGAGCGCCGTCATCGACGCGGTCTCGTTCGGGTTCATGCCTGCCGTCGGCTCATCGAGCAGCAGCAGCACTGGTTCGTTGGCGAGTGCGCGGGCGAGCTCGAGCCGGCGCTGATCGCCGTAGGGCAGGTTCTTCGCAAGGTATTGATCACGCCCTCGCAATCCGACGAGCTGTAGCAATTCCAGCGCGCGCGTAGTGGCCGCCTCCTCCTCGCGACGCTGACGCCGCGTTGAGATCACGTGGTCGATGAGATTGGATCGCAGCTGCAGGTGCATACCGACGAGCACGTTCTCGAGAGCCGTCATGTTCTGGAAGATCCGGATGTTCTGGAACGTGCGACCGATGCCGGCGGCCACGACATCGTTGGGTCTGGCACTGCGCATGATCCCGATACGACTGAGCAGTCGCGAGTAC
>JBBQVJ010000061.1:0-12003 GCA_038211705.1 Candidatus Limnocylindrales bacterium
AAAACCCGTCGAAAACGGGTCCCCCCAGGGCCCTCCGACACCATCCGCACCTGTCCCATCCGCCCCTTGCCCCGCCACAGAGAAAGGGAGCCCGTGAAGCAGGCCGAGGAAGCATCGTTCGTCGATCTGATCGCCTGCGAGCGCGACTGCCGGTCGTGCAGTTACGCGGCAGCCCTCGATTGCGACGGCAACTGCGGGGTGTGCCCGCACAACTCGTACTGCCCCTGCGTCAACCCCGTCGTCGCCCGAAGCAAGACCGCGCTGCGCCTCATCGAGCTGCGCCCGATCCTGCTCCAGGATCTGCAGGCCCGGAACTAGGTGGAAGCCTCCGCCATCCGCGACCTGGCTGAACGGATCCGGTCGACCTCGGGGCATCTTTGACCTTCCTGCCAAGGAAACGCGCGTAGCCGAGATCGAGGCACAGACCCAGGAGCCGGGCTTCTGGGACGACGGCAGATCGGCCCAGAAGGTCCTCCGTGAGGCCGATGGCCTGCGCAGCGAGGTTTCCACCTGGCAGGAGCTGCTGACCAGGTCCGACGACCTCCTCGCCGCCGTGGAACTCTTGTATGAAGCCCCCGACGCCGAGCTCGAAGCCGAGCTCGAACGCGATTTCGCCTCGCTCGAGATCGATTTCTCGCGCGAGCGGACGGCCCTTCTCTTCTCGGGCGAGCACGACGAGCGACCGGCGATCCTGTCGATCAGTGCCGGCGCGGGCGGGACCGAGGCGACCGACTGGACCGAGATGCTCCTCAGGATGTACCTGCGCTGGGCGGAGCGGCACCGCTTTCCGACCGAGATCCTGGACCAGCAGGAAGGCGAGCAGGCCGGTCTCAAGAGCGTGACCGTGGCGGTCAACGGCCGGCGCGCGTACGGCTGGCTTCGGGCCGAGCGCGGGGTCCACCGCCTCGTTCGGATCAGTCCGTTCGACTCGCAGAACCGACGCCAGACGACGTTCGCCCTGGTCGAGGTCCTGCCCGAGGCCGACGACGACGTCGAGATCGAGCTCGACTGGGACCAGATCCGGGTCGATACCTTCCGCTCGCAAGGCGCCGGCGGCCAGCACGTCAACAAGACCGACTCCGCCGTCCGGCTGACCGACCTGCGGACGGGCATCGTGGCCCAGAGCCAGAACGAGCGGAGCCAGACCCAGAACAAGGAGATGGCCATCAAGGTCCTCAAGTCCCGGCTCCTCGAGCGTGCGCTCGAGGAGAAGGAGGCGGAGGTCCGCAAGCTGAAGGGCGAGCACGTCGAGGCCGGCTGGGGGAACCAGATCCGAAGCTACGTGCTGCATCCCTACCAGATGGTCAAGGACCTGCGGACGAGCTACGAGACCGGCAACACCGGCGCCGTCCTCGATGGCGACCTCGACGCGTTCATGCAGGCCGAACTCGAGCGAGCCATCGGCGAGGAGGGCGCCGCCTAGTGGGCTCCGTCGCGCGCGATGGGGCAGCCACGAACGGCCTGACCTTCCGACCGGCCGACGCGGCGGAGTTGCCCGATTGTGCCGGGATCTGGCGGACGGCGATCAACGACTACATCGGCCGGCTCGGCCAGCCGGCGATCCCGACCGAGACAAACCCCGTCACGCGCCTCTTCGTCCATCTCCAGGCGACCGATCCGGAACGGTTCATCGTCGCGACCGAAGCCCGCGGATCTGTCGACCGCCGCGGCTCCGCGCCCGACGGCGAGCGGATCGTCGCGTTCGGGTCGGCGATCGTCCGCGAGCGGCTGTGGTATCTCTCGATGCTCTTCGTCCTGCCCGAGTTCCAGGGGGCGGGGCTCGGGCGGGAGGTGCTCGCCCGGCTGCTGCCAGACGACGGGGAGGTTCACCGGGCGACCGCCACGGACAGTGCCCAGCCCATCTCGAACGCGCTCTACGCGGCCCATGGCATCGTCCCCCGGATGCCACTGCTGAGCCTGACCGGGCTGCCGCAACGTCCCGAGGCGTTCGGGCCACTGCCGTCGGGGGTCGTCCCCCTGCCGTTCGACGAGCTTGCCGCCGGGCCAGATGGGTCGGCCGACGGCCTTGGTCACCGGATGCTGGTCGAGGCGATCGACACCATCGACCGCGAGCTGCTCGGCGTCGCCCACCCGATGGAACATCGCTTCCTCCGCTCCGAATCACGGCACGGCTGGCTCTACCGCGGCCCCGACGGCACACCCCTGGGCTATGGCTACGCGGGCGAGGCGGGACGGGTGGGCCCGGTGGCCGTCCGCGACGAGGCCCTCCTGGCCCCGGTCCTCGGGCACCTGACGGCCGCCGTCCAGCCACGCGGCGCGTTCGCCATCTGGATCGGGGGCGCGGCGGACCGGGCCATCATGTCCGCCCTGGCGGCCGGCTTCCGGCTCGATCCGTTCCCTGTCCTGTTGTGCTGGGACCGCCCGTTCGCGGACTTCTCGCGATATCTGCCGATCTCACCGGGTCTGCTGTGATGGGAGCCGGGCCCGACGATTTTCCGGTGCCCCGCTGCACCGCTCGTCACGTTTGCCGGAGGACGGCCCCGGTGGTAGCCTCGGAGGTGATGTGACTCCCCTTTGCAGTGCCCGCGGACGGAGTCGAGCGATCCACACATCGTGTGACCGTCCCCGCCGCCGGCACTGTCCGCGGAGTCGAATGTGACCGTCGCCCCAACCCCGAGCGCCACTCGCTCGATCCGACGCCGGGTCCTTGGCCGGACGCGCGATCAGGCCAAGATCGATCGTGCCGTCCTCGTCCTGCACGACGTCACCAAGTTGTACCCGAACGGCAAGCTCGCCCTGCGCGACGTCGATCTGGTCATCCCGGAGGGCGACTTCGTGTTCCTGGTCGGTCCGTCCGGAGCCGGCAAGTCGACGCTGATCAAGCTGCTCATTCGCGACGAGGTCGCGACCCGCGGCGAGGTCGTGCTCGATGGCCAGGACGTGGCCAAGCTCGGCCGCCGCCAGGTCCCCAAGATGCGGCGCAAGATCGGCATCATCTTCCAGGACTTCAAGCTGCTGCCGTCCAAATCGGTCTTCGAGAACGTCGCGTTCGCGCTCGAGGTGACCGGCACGCCGCGCAACAAGATCCGGCCCGCCGTGGATCGGGTGCTGGCGCTGGTCGGCCTGACCGCCCAGGCCAAGCAGACGCCCTCGCAGCTGTCCGGCGGCGAGCAGCAACGGACCGCGATCGCCCGGGCGCTCGTCCATGACCCGCGGCTGATCATCGCCGACGAACCGACCGGCAATCTCGATCCGCTCATCAGCTGGGAGATCCTCCAGCTGCTGCTGCGCATCAACGAGCTGGGCGTGACCGTGATGATGGCCACCCACAACGCCGAGGTGGTGACCGCGCTGCGGAAGCGCGTCGTGGCGCTCGAAGAGGGTCGGATCATCCGCGACGAGATCGGTGGCGCCTACCACCGCGAGGACTAGCGCTTGATCACGTTCGTCCTCTTCAGCCTGACCCGTGCCTGGCAGGGGTTCTGGCGCAACGCGGTGATGAGCCTCGCCGCGACGGCCACGATGGTCCTGATGCTGCTCCTGCTGGCCGGGTTCTGGATCATCCAGACCGGGCTCCTGGCCGGCCTCCAGTTCACCGAGCAGAAGGTCGAAGTCGTGGCATACCTCCAGACCAACGCCACCGACACCCAGGTGACCGAGCTCCAGGACCGCCTCAAGGCGATGCCCGAGGTCGCCTCGGTCGCCTACGTCAGTCGCGCCGAAGCGCTGGTTCGCTTCCGGGCCTCGATGGCCGCCCAGGGCCGCGAGGACCTGACCCGCTACCTCGACAACAACCCGCTCTACGCGAGCATCGAGGTCAAGATGGTCAACCCGTCGCAGGTCCGCGTCGTCGGCGACGCGCTGCGCGGCGATCCGAGCGTCCGCAACGTCATCAACATCGAGGACCTCGTCGAGCGTGTCCTGACCGTGACCAGCATCCTGCGGACGGCCGGCACGGTGGTCCTCGTGATCGTCGGGGTGATTGCCCTGTTCATCATCATCAACACCATCCGGCTGGCGGTCCTGGCCCGGGCCGAGGAGATCGAGGTCATGCGCCTGGTCGGTGCGTCCGACGCGTTCATCCGCTGGCCGTTCGTGTTCGAGGGCGCCTTCGTCGGGTTCCTGGGATCGGTGGCGACGCTCGCCATCCTGCTGGCGGTGGCCGATCCGTTGAGCGCCTTCATGGCCGACTTCTTCCGGGTCCTGCCACTCCAATTCGGCTCGCTGACCCGCGATCTGGTCGCGCTCGTCATGGGCGCGGGCGTCGGGCTCGGCATCCTCGGCTCATGGCTGTCGGTGCGGACATACCTCATCCGCTGATCGGCGCCCGTCGCGAATGCCCTGGCGGCCTCCCGGGAAGGCTCGTTGTACGCTTGTCGCCCCGTCACGGACGCCGCACCTAGGACTGCCACGCGATGGTTCCCGCCGACCCAGATCATCACGCGCCCGACTCGGCCCCCGCCGAACCGCCCCTCGCTGCAGCCCCGGTCGCGGCCCCGACCACAGGTGAGCCGCCGTTGAGCGCGCCGCCGCTCGCGAATCCAGCTCGCGCGCCGCGCCACATCCCGTTCCTCGCCGTTTCGGTCGCCCTGGTTGCGATCCTTGCCGGGTCCGCGCTCTTCCTGTCGGGCTACACGATGGGTCGCCAGGCCGATGCCGAACCCGGAACGCCGATCTCCGAGTCGGCCGCCTTCCAGCCGTTCTGGGACACCTATCACGCCATCCGCGACCGGTATGCCGGCGGCGATGTCGACCGCGATGTCGTCGTCCAGGGCGCCATCCGCGGGATGATCGATTCGCTGGGCGATCCGTATTCGGCTTATCTGACCTCGGATGAGTACCGCCAGAGCCTGCTCGGGATCAGCGGCCAGTTCGAGGGGATCGGCGCCGAGATCGCGGCCCAGGCCATCGACGGGACCGAGGGCTGCAGCCCGCTCGGGGCGACGTGTCGGCTGGTCGTCACCAAGCCGCTCGAGGGCTCGCCGGCCGAGAAGGCCGGCGTCAAGGTCGGCGACATCGTCGTGACCGTCGATGGCGCCCCGCTCGATGGGCTGACCGTCGATGGCGCGCGCGACAAGATCCGAGGGCCGAAAGGCTCGGTGGTGACGTTGACGGTCGTCCGTGGCGGCGCGGCGCCCGTCAAGCTCGCGATCACCCGGGACATCGTCCAGACGCAGGAGGTCGAGAGCAAGACGCTTGCCGCCGGGTCGGTCGGCTACATCCGGCTGGCGGGCTTCTCGGACGCCTCCGCCGATGCCGTCGTCGAGGCGCTCACGGCGGATCTCGCGGCCGGCCGCGCCAAGCTCGTGCTCGACCTGCGCGGGAACCCCGGTGGGCTCGTCACGGCCGCGCGCAAGATCGCCAGCCAGTTCATCGCCTCGGGGCCGGTCTTCTGGGAACAGGACGCGCAGGCCAAGCAGGTCGCGACGAACGCGCTCGACGACGGGGTCGCGACCAACCCCGACATCCAGCTGGTCGTGCTGATCGACGGCGGCAGCGCATCGGCCAGCGAGATCGTCGCCGGCGCGCTGCAGGACACCAGACGCGCGCAGCTTATCGGCCAGCAGTCGTTCGGGAAGGGGACCGTCCAGCAATGGCAGGAGTTGGGTGGCGAGGGCGGCGCATTCAAGCTGACCATCGCCCGTTGGCTGACGCCCGAGAAGCGCTGGATCCACGGCGTCGGGTTGACGCCGGACGTGGTCGTCACGCCCCCGGATCCGCTGCCGGCCGGGAGCGATCCGACCCTCGACAAGGCGCTCCAGGTGCTCGGCGCGACCCCGTCGGCCGGTGCCGTTCTGGACGCGGCGGCCTGATCAGCTGCGGGTCTTGCGCTCGGTTCGCGCATCGGGTACGGTTTCCGGGAACGAAAGGAGGTGATGTGCAGTGATCGACAGTACTAGCTGCACCACCTCGCAGGAGATGGCCGTCTAGTCGGACACCCTGTGGGTGGCTAAGCACTCGGACGCCGGCCCGCATAGGGCCGGCGTTCGTGCGTCCGGAGCATCCAGCTCGTTCAGAGGAGCCACCCATGGGCGACGAGACGACCGTCGCACTCAACCGAAGAGCCCGCCACGACTTCACGATCGATGAGACGTTCGAGGCGGGCATCGTCCTGACCGGGACGGAGATCAAGTCGCTGCGCGCCGGCAAGGCGAACCTGTCAAACGCCTATGCCCGCATCGAACGCGACGAGGCGTGGCTGGTGGGCGCCGACATCGCCCCATTCGAGGGTGGCAATCGGTACAACCACGAGCCCAAGCGGACGCGCAAGCTGCTCCTCCATCGCTCCGAGATCGACGAGCTGCTGGGCAAGACCAAGGCCAAGGGCCAGACGGTCATCCCATTGCGGCTCTACATCAACGAGAAGGGTCGGGCCAAGATCGAGCTCGGTCTGGCGCGCGGCAAGCAGCTCCACGACCGGCGCCGCGATATCGCCGAGCGCGACGCCCGACGCGATGTCGCCCGCGAGCTGGCCGACGCGCAGCGCGGTCGATAACCAGTCGCGTCGTGACGGAGATCCCCGGGCGCCTGCGGATCGGGCCCGTCGTCGAGGCGGTCGACGCTCATGCGGCGGGCGAGCCCGGCCGGGTCATCGTCGGTGGAGTCGAGGGCGTCCCGGGCGGGACGATGTTCGAGGCGATGACCTGGCTGCGAGCCAATCGCGACGACCTGCGGCTCCGGATGCTCCGCGAGCCGCGCGGCTACCCGGCGGCCAACTGCAACCTCATCCTGCCATCAGCGCACCCCGAGGCAGACGCCGGCTACGTGATCATGGAGCAGGTCGAGTACCCAGGGATGTCGGGCACCAACACGATGTGCGTCGTGACGGTCCTGCTCGAGACCGGGATGCTGCCGATGACCGAACCGGTCACCGAGCTGACCCTTGAGGCGCCGGCCGGGCTCATCCGCGTCCGCGCCGAGTGCCGCGACGGCAAGGTGACGGCCGTGACGTTCCGGAACGTGCCGGCATTCGCGACCCACCTTGACGCCCCGGTCGAGGTGCCGCAGCTCGGTACGGTCAGCGTGGACGTGGGCTACGGCGGGATGTTCTACGTCATCGCCGACGCGGGGCAGTTCGGGCTGCGCCTCACGCCGGACGAGGGCGCCGACATCGTGCGCATCACCGAGATGATCAAGGCGGCCGCCAACGAGCAGCTGCCGGTCGTCCATCCCGACCAGCCCGGGTTCGCCGGGATCACGATCGGGCAGCTGTCCGGGCCGGCCCACGACCCGGCCAACAGCCTCCGGAACGTGGTGACCGTTTCGACCGGGACGCTGGACTGGGACCGGCCCGCGACCTGGACCGGCGCCATCGACCGCTCGCCGTGCGGGACCGGGACCTCGGCCCGGATGGCGACGCTCCATGCCAGGGGCCGCCTCAGCGTCGGCGACGAGTTCCGTCACGAGGGCATCCTCGGCACGGTCTTCACCGGTCGCGTGGTCGAGGAAACGACCGTCGGGGAGTACCGGGCGATCGTTCCGACCATCACCGGCCAGGCCTGGATCACGGGCTTCGCGACCTACGTCGTGGATCCTACGGACCCGTTCCCCGACGGCTTCACGGTCGGCGACATCTGGGCGTAGCCACGGGGGTCCGTCAGACCGGCCATCAGCGCAGCCAGTAGCGGCGGTTGAGCGGGAGATCGGTGACCGGTTCGACCTCGAGGGCGCGGCCGGCCAGCGCCACCCGCCCGTCACCCGGGTCGATCTCGATCGGCGCGATCGCCCGGTTCAGAGCCAGGTCCGCGCGAGTCAGGCCGCGCACGCTACGGACCGCGGTCACGGAACGACCGCCCGCCGCCAGCCGACGGACGAGCCCCGGATCCGCCGCCCCGCGCGCCGACACGAAGGTGACCGACAGGCTTGCCGCCGCCCGCCCGGCCCCACCCCAGTCCGCCTGGTACCGAGTCGGTTCCGCCCGTTCCACGGTCGCGTTCCCCTCGCCGAGCGGCGCCCATGCCGCGAAGCCGGCCTTGAGCACGAGCTCCGGCTTGACCCCGAAATAGGCCGGCTTCCACAGCACGATGTCGGCCAGACGGCCGGTACGGAGCGACCCGACATGCGCCGAGACGCCGTGGGCGATGGCCGGCTCGATCGTGACCTTGGCCAGGTAGCGCAGGACGCGTGCCGTCGAATCGAAGTCGTCGTCGCCGTCGTCCGGCAAGTCCGGGTGTCCTTGACCCGCCTCGGTCGCCCGCCACGCGCGCATGACGTGGGCGAGCTGGAACGTGCGGCGGACGGTCTCCATGATCCGGCCCATCCCCTGTGAGTCGGAGTTGACGATGCCGATCGCGCCGAGCTCGTGGAGCGGCCCTTCGGCGGCCATCGTGGCCGGGTGGACGCGTTCGCGAACGAGGGCCATGTCGTCGGCCACGGCGAATGACGAGCCGTGGTTGAGGACGATCATCGGGACGCCCTCGGCGGCCGCGTTGACCCCGAACGGCACGGTCGGCGTGGTCGACGAGCACAGGATGTTCGCCTCGCGGACTAGCCCGAGCAGGTCCGGCAGATGGCCACCGCCCGAGCCCTCGACGTGATAGGCGTGGACCGTCCGGCCGTCGATCGCGGCGACCGTGTCCTCCAGCTCAGCTGATTCGTGGAGCCCGTCGGTGTGGAGCGAGACCGAGACGTCATGCGCGTCGGCGAAGCGCAGGACGTGATCGATGAGCGCCGGGTAGGCACCGTAGTCCTCGTGGATCTTGAAGCCCATCGCACCGGCATCGAGGAGGGCCTCGAGCGAGGCGTCGTCCTCGGCGCGAGCGTTGGGCTGGAGTGCGATGTTGACCGGCCAGCCATCGAGCCCCAGCAGCGTCCGCTCCATCGCCCACGGCGGCTCCTCGAAGCCGGCCGTGATGAGCGTCGTGACGCCACCGGCCAAGGCCGCCGGCAGGAGCGCCGGGCTGATCGCGTGGACATGGCTGTCGACCGCGCCGGGCGTGGCGATCAGGCCGTAGCCCATGATCGGCTGGGTGTGCGGCCCGATCGGCAGCTCGATCCCCTCGCTGATGGCCCCGTTGCCCGCCCGACCGACACCGACGATCCGGCCATCCTTGATCCCGATGTCGGCCTTGACCGCGCCGAGCAGCGGATCGAGGACGAGCGCGCCGGCGATGACGACGTCGAGCTCGCTCGGGGTCGGCCCACCCTGGGCCGAGCGCGGCCGAAGCGTCTTGGCGTAGCCCCAGATCGGTTCGTCGCCGGGCGCCTGGCGGTCCTCGGCGACGCGCACCCACAGGTCCGTGTCGGCCAACCGGACGCGGTCGCCGGTCGTGGGGCCGTAGCGGGCGATGCGATCGCTCGGGGAGAGCCTGGTCATGCCGGCTCGCCCGTGCCCGCGAACCGGACCAGTCGCACGGTCCGGGTCTCGCCCGGTGACCAGCGCTCGGAGGCGCCGGCCGGCAGATCGAGGCGGAACCCGCGAGCCACCTGGCGGTCGAAGACGAGTCGAGGGTTGACCCGATCGAACGGGTAGTGCGAGGTGACCCGGATGACCCGCCGCGACTCGCTCCGGACGGTCAGTTCGATGGTCGAGCGCGGCGGGCGGGCGTCGGTCGTGTCCCGGGCGCTCTCGACGTCCGCGCCCGCGTCGTCCGAACCCGCGCTCGCGAGCCGCACCGCGCCCGGCCCATCCGTCCCCGGCACCTGCCCCTCACCACCGAGCGGGTCGAGCACGACGACCAGTCGCGTCCCGTCATCCAGCAGGACCTCGAGGCGCACGTCCTCGACCAGCTCGCGAACACCGGGCATCACCTCGGCCGGGGTGACCGCCGAACGCGCCGCGACCTCAACGTCGGCATAGCCGCCCCCGGCCCGTGCCGCCTCGAACATGGCGTCGCAGATGAGCGCGATCGCCTCGGGCGCGTTGAGGGCAAGTCCGGCCGCCCGGTGCCGTCGGGCGAGCTCGGCGGCCGTGAAGATGAGGAGTCGCTCCTCCTCCCAGGGCGTGAGGCGCATCGACGCCATCGTATCGAGCAGTCGCGTCCACCGCGTTTGGGTCTCGCGCCCAACGCGGCCGTGGTCAGCGGCCCGCGGCGATCGCGGCGCCAGCGCGGTCACGCAGCGTGTGCGTGGCGCGCGCGCTCGGGCGAGACCGTCGCGGGTGCCACCGGCACGTGGGCCGCGTCCGCGACGGCCATGGGGCTCTCCGTGCTCGCTCGCAGGTACAGCACGACCCCGATGGCGGAGACGACCGAGCACATGAGGAGCCCGTTGGTGACGTTCACCACCCCGAGCTGGAGCAGGATGCTCATCGTGAACGCGGCGACGATGCCGCGCGCCCCGGTGATCGCGGGGTGTGATCGCTGACGATCGATGCGATCCCGACATCGATCGCGGCGCTGCTCGCGCCGGCGGCGACCGCCGCGACCCACAGCACGGCCACATCGGGCGCCAGGGCATAGGCGACCAGGGCCGCCAGCCCGAAGCTGCTACCGACCCGCATGGCCACAAGCGGACCGCGTCGGTCGGCGACGGCGCCCCACACGAGGAACGAGAGCGTGGTCGCCCCGGATGTCAGGATCCCGATGATCCCGACATCCGACAACGACAGGTCGAGTCGGTCGACATTGACGATCGCGTAGAGCGGCACGGCCGCGATCAGCCCGCCGCCATAGAAGCCCTGGGCCATCGCGATCCGGGTCAGGACCGGGCGCTCGCGCAAGGCCCGGAACGAATCGCGGGCGGAATACACCGGCGGGCGTTCCGTGTCGGGCGATCGGAGGCCGGCGTAGGCCAGGGCGCATACGAGCCCGACCAGTCCCGCAAGGGCGACCGCCATCTCGCCGCCGAGGGCGGCGGCCAGCACACCACCGACGAGTGCGGCGACCGACGCCGCCGCGGCCCGACCCGACCCCAGGAAGCCGACGACGCGCCCCAGCACGCGTGGCGGGTACATCGAGCCCCACAGCCGAAGATAGAACGGGCCACTGAGCGAGAGGCTGAGCCAGAAGACGATCGACACCGCGATCATGACCGGCGCCGCGGCAACGACCGCGAGGATGAGCAGCGATCCGGCGCCGGTGCCGCGGATCAGGGCCAGTTGCCGTCGCGACCGCGGGCCGACCCGACCCGCGAAGGCGCCCAGCAGGTTGGCGATGAACGGCGCGGCGGCCAGGGCGGCCAGGCCGATCGGCTCGAGACCGCCGCGGCGGGCGATCGTCGGGAGCAGGGTCGTGACAAGCGCCACGGAGACGCCCACCCCGATCGACGCGACCAGGTCAAGGGCGAGATTTCGCCCGACCGCGCGTTGATGCGGGGATGTCGATGGCAGTGACGGCCGGAACACGCGTACCTCGAAGCAGCCCGTCCGGCCTGCGAGGTGAGCTGTCGGGCTCGGCGTGGGTTCGCCGTCGCGTTCGCGATTTGCCCCTGGGACGTGGGTCCCCCGTCCTCCGAGGAGGTTCGGCCACCTCGTACGATATCAGCCACGACGCTTTCGAGGCGATGGACCAATCGTCCCGAACCGATCACGCGACCGTCCTGCCGGTCGCGCCCGCGTCGCGGTCAGTCGGCGCCGGTCGGGCTGATCACGAGGCGCCAGTCGGGGTCGGGCTCGAGGATCCGGTCGGCCGTCTCGCCGTTGTCGCGCGCCAGGGCGGCATGGAATGCGGCCCGACGGTGCGACACGATTCGGGCGTCCTTGCAGGTGCAGCCGGGGACGAGGCAGGCGCGGCGGGTCGGTGGCTCGGTGGTCGCCTGTCGTTCGTATCTGATGTCCATCACCGTAACTCCGTTCAACTGGGTTGGCGTCGTTGGCCAGGCGTCGATGGTTCGAAGACTGGGACCGGCCGGATTACAGGTGCATCCGCTCTGCGCGGTTCTTCGAGGCGCGCGACCGACATCCGCCGCGGCTCGCGAACGGCACATCGGTGCTACCATCCCGCGTCCGAGCCGGTTCTCGGACCTGTGGGGATGTGTGGTTTCGACAGGGCCTGGTTACCGGAGAACGCGAGCCGAGGACGCCACTGGGCCTCGTTAATCAGGTGGCAAAAAGAAGTACCTGGCAACCGCCAGTCGACTCTCGCTCTCGCTGCTTAGGCAGTA
>JBBQVJ010000062.1:0-11972 GCA_038211705.1 Candidatus Limnocylindrales bacterium
CGACGCGGTCGGGGTCGGTGTCGGCGTCGGGCTGGGTGTTGCGCTGGGCGCCGCGCTTGCGACCGGATCCGCCCCGAGGACCGCGCGCGGCGCACCGGCCAGGCTTCCGATGAGCGCGATGAGGAGCGCGCCGCCGAGCGCAATGACGAGCGAGACTGGTGCCGGCCGTGGGGCGTGGCCGGCGATGGGGCGGGGCGGCATGGATCTCTCGATACGGGGCGTTTCCCGAGGATGGCTGCAGCGGTAGCCGAACGACCATGACCGGATGGGACCATGGCGCTCGTACCCGAAGGGCCCAGCGCGGGCTACGCTGACACCATGCGCGTGCGTTGCTTTCTCGGACATGGCGCCAGCGGGACGGCGGCCAGTATGGCCCCGTTCGTCAACGGCCTTCGGGCTCGGGGCGTGACCGCGACCGCCATCGATCTGCCGCGGCGCAAGGCGGAGGACGCGCTGCCGGCCTTCCACCTGGTGGTCCCCTCGGCGCCGGATGTCGCGGTCGGCGGCCACTCGTATGGGGGCCGCGTCGCGAGCCTGGCCGCGGCCGAGCCCGACGCACCGTACGCCGGACTCGTCCTGTTCAGCTATCCGCTCCACCCGCCCGGTGCACCGGAACGGACCGAGGCGCGGATCGCCCATTGGCCGGCCATCACGTGTCCGGTGCTGCTCCTCTCGGGCGAGTCCGATCCGTTCGCCCGGATCGAGCTGTTGCGTACGTCGGTCGGGATGCTCCAGCACGCTGAGCTCGTCACGTATCCTCGTCTGGGCCACACCCTCAAGCCCGTCCTCGAGGACGCGCTCGACCGCGCGGCGGCCTTCCTGTTGGGGCTGCCAGAGGCCTGATCCGCGGGTCGGGGCCGGGTGCGGACACCAGGGTCCCGGTGGACAACGTGTGGATAACCCCTTGCCTCGCGCGGGATGGGGCCCTATCCTGACCGTCCCCCAAACGGGCTGAACGACCGATCGCGAGGCCCGCCCCCAACCCACGTCGTCATCGGGATGCCCGCGGTCGCGCCACCCAGCGCGCGACCCTCCCCCCGATCGCGGCCCGGCCGACGCTCGGCGCGCTCACCGCGCCGTCCCGGTAGGAAGGAGCCACATTGCGAGTGCTGTCAGGCCGCCTGAAGGCGGTCCTCGTCGCGACCCTTGCGACGATCATCCTCATCGGCGTCCTGGCCCCTGCGGCCGCCCTGGCCAGTGATCCGCCCGGTCTGGCGCGGTTCATGCACGCCCTCGGCGAGGTCGAGTCCGGCGGCAACTACCACGCCAGGAACGCGAGCTCCGGCGCGTACGGCAAGTACCAGATCATGCCGTCGAGCTGGCGGGCATGGGCCGACCGATACCTCGGCGACCCGAACGCGCGGCCGACACCGGCCAACCAAGAGATCGTCGCAACGGCCAAGGTCAAGGCCCTGTACAAGGGTCTCCTGAGCTGGCGCCGGGTCGCCTACTCGTGGCTGACGGGCTCGAGCCGGACGACCGGCTGGTCGACCTACGCGACCAGTTATGTCCGCCGGGTCATGGGCTACTACAACCGCACCCCCGACGTATCGGTCAAGGCGCCCACCGCCGCGATCCGCCGCTTCTCCGAGCGGAGCTCGTTGATCGCCTACGCCGGGACATGGAAGTCGGCGGGTCACCCGGGCTATGCGGGCGGCGCCGCCAGGTACTCGACCAAGGCGGGCGCCACCGCGACGTTCACGTTCAGTGGCAAGCGCGTGACGTGGTATGGCCCAGTCGGTCCCACCCGCGGCAAGGCCAGGATCCTGATCGATGGCACGTACGTGAAGACCATCGACCTGTACCGCAGCGCGTTCGTCGCCCGCAAGGCGGTCTTCGGGCGAAGCTGGCTGGTCAAGGGCAAGCACACCCTGACCATCGAGGTCGTCGGGACCGCCGGTCACCCGTACGTCGCGATCGACGGCTTCACGGTGGCCGACTAGCGGGTCGCCAGGACCTCGATCTCGACGCGGAAGTCCTCGGCCAGCGCGGTCACGCCCACCGTCGCCCTGGTCGGGGGCTCCGTCGGGAAATACGTGCGGTAGACCATGTTGAACGCCGCGAAGTCGGCGAAATCGCGCAGGTAGACCGTGGCTTTGACGACGTCGCCAAAGCCGAGACCGACCGCTTCGAGCAGCCGGCCCACGTTGTCGAGCATCGCGCGCGTCTCGGCCTCGATGCCACCGGGCACGGCGCCGTGGCCGCCGGGCGCCTCGCCGACCTGACCGGCGAGGAAGACGAACCCGTTCGCCTCGACGACCTGCGAGAAGGGGTAGCTGCCTGCCTCGATGCCGGGCAGGTTCGGGACGGTCCTGGGCACGGGTGTCTCCTCGTTGACGGTGCGCCAGTGTGGTTCGGCCTTGGGCGCGTTCTAGCTGGATCGATCGTCCCGGTCGATCGCCGGTGGTGAGACCGGTCCGTCCTGAACCGACAACGTCTTAGGGCGCGCGAACCTATGAGAGCAAACCAGCCATGCCTGTGGGGGCGCTTCGATTCCGCCGTCGAGGAGCATCAACAGCTTGCCGTAATGCAGATCACGTAATCATCAACCCCGCCACTGGCCGCACCGTATGCGACCCTGCCATCGAAGTAGGTCGAGTACCAGCCTATCCCCGAGCCGCCCCCGCTCTGTGAGTGGACATGCGTGCCCAATGCGTACCGATTTGTGCTGCTTCCGACCTGATAGATAGGCCCTCCGCTATCACCGTCGATCAAGTTGTATCCGTATTCCTTGGTATGGCGGATGGTGTAGCACACGGTGTTGTTCAGGACGCAACTAAAGTTGTCCTCGTCTGCGTCCACGATTGTCACGCAAGCTGAGTTATTGCTATACGCGCCATAAGCGCAGGCTTGGCTACCAACCGTCTGATAGGAGGAATTTATCCAGTTCGTCACGGTGTAGATCGCGCCGGACGAGCCGTTGTTGATGTAGAGCTTGTTGGCCTGGGCCGGAAACTCATCCGGATCTAGCTCGATCAGGCCGACATCGGCGTTGCTGTTGTTGAAGAACGTGTGGTATTTGCTGTCTCCGAACCAGTCCTTGGTTGTGCCGGTGAGGTGATACCACCTCTTATTGAGGCTGTTTGCCTGTCCATTCACCCAGATGCAGTGCCCAGCCGTGACGATCGATAAGGGGGCGCCGTGTTGGTCCCGCCTGACGATGAAACCGGACGTGCATGCATGACCGAACGCCCCCACGATGTCCATTCCGCCCTTGAAGGGGCGGCAACTCGAGTGCGGACACGCGTCGCCTTCTGCAGGCGGCGCGTCTCTGAACTTGATGTTGGGCCCAAATCGCCCGACGATCTTCGCGGTGGCTTCATCAGTCAGCCCATCGATTCCGACGGTGACCGCGTTGCCGATCAAGTCGATGCCCGTATGCGTGACCTTGATTCCATCTGCCCGTAGCTCATCCCAGGCCGCAACAATCGAATCCTTGACGCGCTGGAGGTCCGCCAAGGTGTGCTCGACTCGGATCGTCCGGAAGCCGCTGTCCTTCGGCAGTAGCCTCTGCAGATCATCTTTCATGGACTCCTCGTCAGCGGTGAACATGAACACCGGAGCCCCCTGCGAATGCTGGTCGATGAAGTAGCCGCCCCACGTCGGCTGCTTCGCTGCAAGGTCGACCGCGGCGTGGCTATCCAGCTCAAGCTGCACTCGCCGTTGGAGTTCGCTCTCCTCAGCCACCGACAGCGGCACTCCATAGTTTGCAGATGAGTACGAAGGGTCCTTTTCGGCAGCGACGATTAGGATGTCGTCAGGGTCGAGTCCGAACGTAGTCCGAAACTCAAGGGCACGCTGCTGGGAATCGCCCAGCACCGCGTTGCTGCTTCCCGCTTCGATGGATCGCGGAGTCCCGGCGGTAGCGGCGATGGCCAGACAGACGACAGCAACCAGAACGGACGCACGATGCTGCGTGGTCTCTCCTGACGATGTGGCTCCAACTCGACCAGATTAACCGAGGGGATGCGGCGACAAATCTATGACTCAGCAAATTACAGTCGGCAGTTCCACGAGAGCCGCGTTCCTCTGCTTTGTCGTTGGCATGCTCGGCGCCTGCGAGGGATTGACTAACCCTTCGGTCGCACCTTCAGGTCCTACCGCGACGACTACAGCTCTCGCTTCATTCGATCCGGCTCTCGTCGCAAGCTGGATTCGCTTCCGTGAGGCTTACGGTCTCCGTTCCGACGTCGACTGGGTATTTCAAGTCGCGCGCAAACCGGACCCCACGAACGAGTTCGAAGTGCCACTCCTGACTGCAGAGATCGACCGGGTCGCCGCATTCAATCTCAGCGTCCAAAATCTTGCGCCGGCACTCGAGGGTTACGGCATCGGTTTTCCAGATGACTATGCCGGGCTCTTCATCGATCAGTCCAACGTGATCGTCCAGTTCACTGATCACCTGGACGCACACCGATCAGAGCTTGCCTCGATCTTCGGGCCGCACGCCCCCATGGAGGTCCGCCCCGCTCGATACACCATCAAGGATCTCGAGGCATTCGCGGGAATGGTCGAGTCAGAAAGGGATTGGTTCTCGACCATCCATGCCGAACTCGTCCTGAGGGCCGGCCCAACGGCAACCAACACGGTGCGCGTCCGGTACCTTGGGAACAAGGACGTCGTCGAACCCCTCATCCTCGAACACTTCGGTCATCCGGACTGGTTGACCGCCGAGTGGGCGGGGCCGTTGCCGTGGACCGGGCCTCGGGGGATCCTGCGCGGCATGGTTGTCGATCGCGACGGTCGTCCAGTGACCGCATGGTGCATCCATCGATCGCTCGATCCGACGGTCAGCGTCGAGGATGATCCGCTCTATACCGATGACAACGGTATCTGTGAGTTCCCTGACACACCGGCCGTGAAATGGGAGCTCGAAATCGGCTTCGTTGACCACAAAGGCCAGGTCGTTCGAAAGAGCCGCTCCGTGCTTGTGCCCGCCAATGGGATCGGCCAGGTCGCCATCGTCGTCGACCGTTAAGGAGTGCGCGCAGAAAAGTTGCATCGACCCGTTCGTTCGGCGGACCGGGAGGCCTATACACCCAGGTGCCATGCACGAGAGGGGTTCGGGCTGTGGATCCTGACAACGCATGCATCCGTCGACGCAGGAACGCGGACTGTCCCCCAACTAGAGCCGCCGCCTTGCCGCCTCGACGGCATGCTCGCACCACCAGGCCAGATCGTCCGCCGCCGCGACGCCCGAGCCGAGCGTCGCGCCCGCTTCGGTATCGAGTCCCTTGCGCCAGCCGCGCATGAGCAGGCCGACGATCCAGACGAGGTTGCGCTGGGCCTCCCAGTCGCCGATCGTCGGACCGAGGCCGCGCGGTGGCAGGGTCAGGACAGGCTCAGGCGGCGTGTCGCGGTCGGTCCAGGCTGGGCCCACCAGGAGCGGATCGCGGGCGGCACGCGTCGCGGCATCGAGGTAGCGGGTGAGCACCGTCTCGGGCCCGATCGGCAGGACCGCAGAGTTCGAGACGATCAGCCAGCCGAGCTCGACGGCGATCGGCGCCAGGCACATCATCTGCCAGTCGATGAGCGCGACATGCCCGTCGTCGAGCAGGGCCACGTTGGCCAGTTTGAGGTCGCCGTGCAGACCGGTCGCCGGCAACCGGCCGAGCGCTGCCAGGAGCGGCGCGGGATCGGCCATGAGACCGGCGATCAAGGCACGCGCCTCCGGCGAGGCGACGCGATCGAAGGCATCCCAGCCATCGAGGAACCGCTGACCGACCGACAGGCCCTCGGCGCGATAGCGCTCCGCGGCCGGGCGCGACAGGAGGAGCAGCCGCTCGCGGAGCGGGCACCACGGCCAGCCCCAGTCGGCGGTCGTCGGCCGGTAGTCCGCCCAGCGCATGGCGTGCAGTCGCGCGACGGCGTCGATGACGCGGGCGAGCGTCGCCGGCCCGACGGTGGCATCGCGACCCGGTCGTTCCCAGGCGATCAGCTCGTCCGAGAGGTCGGGCATCAGCATGGCGATCGCCTCGCCATCGGAGCCCGCCCCGAGGTATGGCGCGGTCAGCGGCTCGACCAGGCGCATCGCCTTGTTGGCCACGAACGCCTCGCGAACGGCGATGTCGCGCGTGGAGCGGACGATCCAGTCCATCGATGGTGAGGTCCGTTTGATGACGAACCGCTGGCCCCCGAGCTCGAGGGCAGTCAACGTCGATCCCGACCAGCCGTCGTTGGGAAAGGGCGTCTCGGGGACGCCGTCGAGCCCGTTCGCTTCGAGGAGCTGTCGGAGCGAGCGCGTCGCCTAGGTCCTCAGCACGGCGCGGGCACGTCATCTGCACCGTCGGGCCCGCCATCGAGATAGACCACGTGCGAATCGGGGCAGTTGCGGGTCAGCACGACGACGAGCAGCTCGCTCGCCGACGCGTTCGCCTCGACGTGGATCTCGCCGGCCGGGATAAAGACGAAGTCGCCCGCGTTGGCGTCCATCGCCTGCTCGAGCCCGGTCGGGCCCCAGGTGTAGTGAGCCGCCCCGGACACGATGTAGATCGAGGTCTCGCAGTCGCCGTGGTGGTGGACCCGCGTCCGGTCGCCCGGCGCCGTCGAGACGATCGACGAATACAGCCGGTCGGACCCAACGGCCGGCTTCGAGATGGCGATCGAGCGCTCCATGCCCGCGTGCTGGCCCACGGTCGTGCGGCGGTCGGCGGGCGTGATGCGGGTGGCCATTCGCCGATGATACGAGCGGGTACCATCGGGCGCGTGCCGACCTGGACCCCGGATCCGCGCCGTTTCCCCCGGTTCGCGCTGCTCGACGGGCCTTCGCCGCTCGCGCCGCTGGCGCGGTTCTCGGCCGCGCTCGGCGGCCGGGTCGAGGTGTGGATCAAGCGCGAGGACCTCCTGCCGCTCGCGTTCGGGGGCAACAAGCTGCGCAATCTCGAGTTCCTGGTCGGCGCCGCGCTGGCCGAGGGCGCCGACAGCCTGGTCACCTCCGGGCGGCGCTGGTCCAACCACGCGCGCCTGACCGCGGCGGCCGGTGCGAAGGCCGGACTGGCCGTCCACCTCGTGCTGTCAGGCCCTGCCACCGACCCGCCGAACCCGGGCGTCCGGCTCGACGAGCTGCTTGGCGCGACTGTCCATCAGGCATTGACCGACGACCGTGCCGAGCGAGCGGCGCTCGTCGAGCGGGTGGTCGCGGAACTGCATGCCGCGGGCGGGCGGCCGAGCCTGATCCCGATCGGTGGGTCGGGGACGGGCGGGGCGATCGGGCAGGTGCTGGCGGGGCTGGAGCTATTGGACGGCGCGGCGGCCGCCGGGTTCGTGCCGGATGCCGTGGTATTGCCGAGCGCCACGGGCGGGACGCAGGCGGGGTTGCTCGTAGGCCTCCGCACGGGCGGTGCCGTGACGACGGTCCGGGGCGTGGCGGTCACCCCGGCCGACGACCTGCGACGAGCGGTCGCCGAGCTGCTCGACGGGCTGGGCGCTGTGGCCGGCCTTGCCCAGGTCGGGCCCGACGAGATCCTGATCAAAGGCGACCTGCTCGGGGAGGGCTACGGCCGCCCGACCGCTGCGGCCACCGTGGCGACCACGCTCCTGGCCCGCACCGAGGGAATCCTCGTCGACCCGATCTACACCGCCAAGGCGCTAGCCGGGCTCATCGCGCTGAGCCGGTCGGGGGAGCTCGACGGCCACCGCGTCGTCTTCTGGCACGCCGGTGGGACGCCCGGGCTGTTCGAGCCACTGACCCCTTGACGGCGCGGCCCATACCGACCGTCACTCCTCGTGCCGACCGTCACTCCCCGGCCGACCGCCACGCGTCGCGCAGCTTCATCCGCCCGCCTACCTGGAGCACCGCCCCGGCGTACACCCGCGCCCCGATGACGAAGAGGATCCAGATCGTGATGATCGCCGAGGCCCCGATCTGCCAGACCCGCGGAGCGGCGACCCGCATCCGCGGGTACAGCCCGCGCTGCTCGGGCCTGTAGCCGAAGCGCAGCCGGGCGTCACGATCGACCGCCGCGCCCTTCCAGCGGACCTCGCCGCGATCGGGCCGGGCGAGACCGAAGATGCAGCGCATGGTCGTGGTCTTGCCCGCGCCATTGGGTCCGAGGAAGCCGACGATCCGGCCGGGGTTCGCGCTGAAGCTGGCGCCGTCGAGCGCGACCACGGAGCCGTAGCGCTTGGCAAGGTCGATGATCTCGAGCATGGGTCTCCTCGTCAGTCGGCGGCTGGGTCGCGTCGCGCGGTGAGCGCCTCGGCCCGCAGCAGGCCGAACCGCTCGAGTGCGAAGATCGCCTCGATCGGCAGGTCGAAGAACTGCGCGATGCGGAGGGCGAGATGGAGGCTCGGCGAATACTCCCCCCGTTCGATGTACCCGATGGTCTGGTAATGGATGCCGAGCGCATCGGCCAGCTCGCCACGCGAGATGCTGCGATCCGCGCGGAGGGTCGGCAGCCGGTTGTGGACGATCTCGCGCTGGGCCGGGCGCGCCGGGGACGCCATCGTCAGGCCTCGTCGTCGGCGGGTGCGTCGCGCTCGGACCAGGCCAGCGCCGCGAACGGCAGGAACGGGACGTACAGCCCGATCGCGATGAACCACGGGGTGAGGATCGTCATCTCGAGCTCGAGCGGCCCGACGAAGCTGAGGTAGATCGCCAGGGCGCCGGCGATGAGGACGATGACCGTCGTCAGGACGCTGTAGCTGACGATCATCGCGCGATCGACCACCAGTCGCTGGCGTTCGTCGAGCCGGCCCCGCGCGTCTATCCGGCCCTGGCCGTAGCCGTACACGCCCACCAGGCCGATCACGGATGCCGAGAACAGGGCGACGCCGATGACGCCCCAGAGGAGCGTCGGGAGCGTGCCGTTGGCGACGAGGACGTAGTAGCCGATCTGCTGCAGTGGGTAGCCGAGGAACGCTGCCAGGACGAGGATCCGGCGGGTGGCCTGCGGCGTGGCTGGGAGACCCCGGTAGAGCGAGGCGGGTGTGACCATCACGGTGCGACTCCATGTGATTGTCTAGACGCCTCGAATAATAGTACGTATGCTACATGAGGTCAAGTGAGGCGACGGTGGAGCGCATGCGGGCCTGCAAGTCGCCCCAGGGATCGCCGAGCGAGTCCTCACCGACAACGCCCGGAACTACACCGTCTCGCGGGCGTTCGCTGCGGCGATCGAGGAGATTGGCGCCCGGCACAAGCGGACCCGGCCGTTCCGGCCGCAGACGAATGGCAAGGCCGAGCGCTTCAACAAGACGCTCCTGGCGGAGTGGGCCTACGTCCGACGCTACGACACCAATCAGGCGCGGCTCGACGCCTTGCCCGGCTTCGTCGACGGATACAACCGTGATCGCCCGCACGGCTCACTCGATGGACGATCGCCGCTGACCGTGCTGGTCAACAACGTGTCCGGGAATCACAGCTAGCACGTGCGACGGGCCGTTCGGCCCGCGCCTACCCGATCTCGAGGATCCGGTAGCGTCGTTCGCCGGCCGGCGTGGCCACGAGGACGAAGTCGCCGGTGTCGCGCCCGACCAGCGCTCGGCCGACTGGCGATGAGGACGAGATCCGGCCGCGGGGCGGGTCGGACTCATCGGCACCGACGATCATGTAGGTGAAGGTCTCGCCGTCGTCGTCGACGGTGACGACCGACCCGAGGCCGACCCGTGAGCCGGCAGCCGGCGCCTCGACGATGACCGCCGATCGAAGGCGCGCCTCGATGGCCTGGACCCGGCCCTCGAGGAACGACTGCTCCTCGCGGGCGGCGTGGTACTCCGAGTTCTCCTTCAGATCGCCGTGCTCCTTGGCCGTCCGGATCCGGGAGATGACCTGCGGGCGCTTGACCCGCGTCAGCTCGTCGAGCTCGGCGCGCAGCCGCGCCTCGCCATCGGGGGTCAGGGCCTCGGCCGCCACGATCGGCTCGACCGGCGCCGCCACGACGGCCGGTGCCTGGACGCCGGTCGCGGCCGCCCTTGGAGCCCTGGGCGCCCGCGGGGCGGCCGGTCGACGCTTCGGGGCGGGTTGGCCGTTCGCGCCATCGGCGTCACCGTCTGGGACGTGCACCCGCCGCGTCTGGGGTGGTGGCGCGACCACGGGCTCGGCGATCAGTGCCCCGGTCAGGCCGCTCGGCTTGCGCTCGCCGGTCGGCAGCCGCAGGTTCGCCCATGGCAGCACCACGCTCCGATCGGGGAGGGCCGCAAGATTCGCGTCGGGGACGCCGGCCGCGAAGGCGGCCAGCATCGCGTCCTCGTATTCGACCGGCGCGTCCGTCGCCGACCACCACAGCTTCACGCCGTCGAGCGAGCGGAGCGTCTTGAGCCAGTGCCCGCCGGCCGCCGGGCGTCGGTCGCCGAGCTCGGTCCGGGCCATGGCGGCCACCCGGCGTGCGACCGACGCATCGGACGCGCCGATGTAGACGACGGTCTGCGACGGCAGCCAGAACGAGCCGAGCCGGGCGGCCAGCGCCTTCGACGTCGGCACCTCGCCATCGAGTCGCAACGTCGTGACGCGCTCGAGCCACTTGCCGACCCGGGTCAGCTCGATCGGCGCGGCCGCCAGCGGGGCGGGCAGCTCGATGACGAAGACCCCCGGTCCCTGGGCGGGGACGGGGCGTCCCCAGACGCCTGGACCGTCGGCCAGCAGACCGACGGATCGGAGGAGAGCGGGGGCGCTGACGTCGTGGGTCATCGCTCGATGGTACAGGTGACGCGCCCGCGCTATGGTGCGGCCATCATGCCGAGCCGTCAGCCCTCGTGAATCGGGGCCTTCGCCGCCCCGTTCTGGCGATGGTCGTGGTGACCGTGCTCGTCGGCGGCTGGCTTGGCGCGCCGCTGGTGGCTGCCCCCGCCGCGCCAGAGGCCGTCACGGGACCCTCGCTGGCGCCACACGCGGTCGCCGGGGGCGCGAGCCCGAGTGCGGGCCCGACCGGCGTCGCCGTGGCGTCTCCGGGGTCGCCCCGACCATCCGTGACGCCGGCGGCGTCCGTCGCGACGACCCCGTCCCCCGCGCCGTCTGGCATCGCTCACGGTCCGATCGTCGGCCCGGCACGGGTCCGTCACGGCACGGCCAGCGCCACCCCGATGCTCCGCGCCGCCCTCGCGGCGCGACTCGAGCGCCTGCGCGCCAAGGTCGGCATCCCCGGCATCTCGGCGTCGATCGTGTTCGCGGATGGCTCCGTCTGGCAGGGCTCGGCCGGGCTGGCGGACGTTGTCGCGGCCCGCCCGGTCACGAACGACACGGCGTTCCCGGTGGCGAGCGTCTCCAAGACGTTCACGGCGGCGCTCATCATGTCATTGGTCGAGGACGGTCGGCTCGCCCTCGATGCGCCCGTCCGGTCGTATCTGCCGACGCTCAAGATCGACGCCGCCATCTCGGTCCGCGAGCTGCTCGACCACACCAGCGGCCTGCGCGACTTCTTCTTCCATCCGCGCATCGACCATGCCCTCCTGGTGGAGCCATCGAGCGTCTGGGATGCGGCCCGTTCACTCGGCTACCTCGGTAAGGCGTATGCCAAGCCCGGCGTCTCGTGGCACTACTCCAACACGAACTACCTGATCCTCGGGCTGCTCGCTGAGGCCGCGGGCGACGGCTCGGTCGCGGACCAACTGCGCGCTCGGTTCCTCACTCCGTTGGGATTGGGCCACACGTATTACCAGTCGGCCGAGGCGCCCAAGGGTCTGCTCGTGCACAGCTACCGGTTCACCGGGACGGACCCGACGCTGCCGGCCATCGACCTGTCCGACGGCAGCCGGATTGCGCCCTTCACCTCGGTCGTCACGGCGGCCGGTGCGGCCGGCTCGATCGCCTCGACCTCGATCGACCTGGCCCACTGGGCGCGTGCCCTGTACGGCGGCGACGCGCTCGATGCAGCGTCCCGCTACGCGATGGTCGCCGATGTCGCCCGCACCGCGGCCTACAAACCGGGCATCGCCTACGGCCTCGGCGTCCAGTCCGTCGCCATCGCCGGCCACCGGACCCTCGGCCATTCCGGTCGCTTCCTCGGTGCTCGCGCCGCCATCCGCTGGCTGCCTGA
>JBBQVJ010000063.1:0-11966 GCA_038211705.1 Candidatus Limnocylindrales bacterium
GGAAGATCGACCACGGGCCCAGGTTCGGCGGTGGCGTCCTTCACGATCCAGGCGTCCGGCAGGCTGCTCGGGATGGCGGTCGATGCGGGTTCGGCTTCGGTGGACCCCACGACGACGGCCTGTGCGGCGGCGGCGGCAACGGACGGCGGCTCGTCATCTGCGACGGCCTCGACGAACGCGTCCGCATCGGCATCGGCCGCAACCTCGGCCGGCGCCTCGACCGCGGCGATCGCCTCGACCGCGGCCATCGCCTCGACCTCGGGCACGGCCTCGACCTCGGGCACGGCCTCGACGGACGGCGCGACCCGTGTGGTCGCGATCAGCGCATCGAGCCGCGCGGCGATATCGATCTCCTCGTCCGCGGCGCTCGGGCCGGCAAGAGCGGCCGCCTCGGCCTCGATCGGCCATGGATCGTGCGCGCCATTGGATCCGTTCGCGCCGTTCATGGGGAACGCCGCAGGCAGATCCGGGAACGGGGCGGGCATGACGTCGTGGCCGAGATGCGGGGCACAGGTCAGGCAGCGCGCCTCCGCCTCGTTCCAGCAGTTCGGACAGGTGTACTGCCGGCATGACATGCAGAAGTTGAAGGTCATGTGGAACGCATCGAGCTGCTGCGAGGTCGCCTCGCGGTCGGTCTCATTGCGCGCCGTGGCCATCGCTTCGTCCATCGAGGAGTCGTCGGACAGGACGAAGTTCTTGAGCCCGCGCGAAAGGACCTTGACGCCCTTGAGACGGACGCGGGGGCGCGCCGATTCGAAGGTGTAGCGTGTGCCACACCGTTCGCAGAACGATTCGGTCAGGATCTCTGTCATCGGGTCCCCGAGTGCCGCGCGGACGAAGCCCGGGGCGGCGACGTCGCTCGGGCGGTTCGAGAGTATACCGCACGCCTCCAGCGGCCCCTCCGCCGGGTGTACTTTCGTGCGGCGCCGAACGTCAGGGTCGGAAGCGGGTCCTCACGGGCCTCGCGGGGACCCTCTGGTAGACTCCGCGACCGACCATGCCGCCACTCACCGCCATCGAGCGGTTCTTCGAACGACTCTTTGAGCGCCCGTCGGCTCGGTTCTTCCGCGCGCGCGTCCAGCCGGTCCAGCTCCAGCGTCGGATCGAGCGCGCGATGGAGGCGGAACGCCTGAGCACCTCGGATCGGACGCTCGTCCCGAACCGGTTCGTGATCCACCTCAACCCAGCCGACCTGGCCGAATTCGGCGACATGACCGGTTCGCTGGCGTCGGAGCTCGCCGACGGCGCGCTCTCATTCGCGCGGGCCCACCGCTACACCGTGGTCGATCGCCCGCGGGTCGATCTCCTCGCCGACAGCACGGTGGAGCGGACCGACATCCGGGTCGACGCGAAGTTCGCCGAGGCCGTCGCTGGTCGGGGCGGACACGGACCGGTCGCGCTGAGCCCGGAGCGGGACATCACCCCCGGTGGCATCGATGCGACCCAGACCCGGGTCTACACCGTGCCCAAGCCAAGGACGCCGCGGGCGGTTCTCCGCGTCAACGACCCCGATGGCCGGACCCGCGAGGTCATCGTCGAAGGCGGCGAGCTGACCATCGGCCGAGCCACCGATAACGACCTGGTGGCCCTCGACGGGCGGGTGTCGCGCCACCACGGGCGGATCGTCGGACGGCGCGGCACGCTCGTCTATTCCGATCTTGGCAGCACGAACGGGTCACGCGTCAACGGGGTGGCCGTCACGGAGGTCGTTCTCGGGGTCGGTGACCGGCTCGAAGTGGGGGACACGGTGCTCGTCGTCGAGGTCGCCGGGGCGTCCGACTGATGGACGGTTTCTTGCTGGTCGTGTGGGCCGTCCGCCTCCTCTTCCTGGCCCTCATCTACCTCTTCCTGTACCGCGTCGTGCGAGCCCTGCTCCACGACCTGCGCGCCGCCGCCCGTGAGCCGGCCGACCGGCCGGGGCGGCTGGTCGTTCTCGAATCGCCGAGCGGCGAGCCGGCGGCCGGGCACTCGTTCGGGCTCGATGTCATCACCCCGCTCGGTCGCGACGTCAACAACGCGATCGTGATCGACGACCCGTTCGCATCCGCCGAGCATGCGATCCTGACCTTCCGCGGCCGGAGCTGGTACCTGGAGGACCTTGGCAGCACCAACGGCTCGTACATCAACGGCCGGCGGGTCGACGGCGTCGCGCCGATGGGCTTTGGCGACGAACTCCAGATCGGCCAGGTCCGGATGCGGCTCGAGCGCGCCCTCGGATGACCGACGCCGCCCGCGCCACGCGTTCGTCCACGATCGGTGCCTTGCCGCGCGCCCTGGGCCGGATCCGGCCTAGACCGCGCTGGCTTGAGCTCAAGCTCCTCGCCCTCGTGGCGGTCGCACTAGCGGTCGGCAGCCTCTCGCTGGAGGCGACGGTCAACGGCGTGCTCGCGCTGCACGACCCGCAGAGCCTCGCGATCTACGTCGTCGCGCTGTTCGGCGCCCATCTCGCCCAGGTCGTCTCGGGGCGCCGGACCGACCAGGTCCTGCTGCCGACGGTGGCCTTCCTCGGCGGGATCTCGCTGCTGCTCATGCAGCGACTCCCGCAGGACCTCGTCAGCCAGACCTTCTTCGGCACGACCTTTGGTCTGGCCCAGGTCCAGCTCATCTGGCTCCTGCTCGCGCTAGGCTTGGCGACGACGCTGGGCATCGTCGTCCGGTCCGACAGCTGGCTCCGCCGCTACAAGTACACCTGGGCCGCCGCCGGGGTGGGGCTGCTGCTACTCACCTTCGTCTTCGGCACGGAGATCAACGGCCAGCGCCTGACCCTCCAGCTCGGACCGTTCAGCGGCCAGCCGACCGAGCTCCTCAAGGTCATCCTCGTCGTCTTCCTGGCCGGCTACCTCTCGGAGAACCGGACCCTGCTGATGGAGCAGGACACACGGCTGGGGCCGCTGCGCATGCCGCCGCTGGCGTATCTCGCCCCGATGGTCGCGATGTGGGCGATCGCCCTCGGGATCGTGGTCGTCCAGCGCGACCTGGGCGCGGCGCTGCTCTTCTTCGGCGTCTTCCTCGCTCTGCTGTATGTGGCGACCGGACGGCTCAGCCTGGTGATCATCGGCTTCGTCCTGTTCCTGCTCGGCAGCGCCCTGATGGCGATGCTGTTCGACCACATCCGGACCCGGGTCGACATCTGGATCGATCCATTCGCCGACCCGCTCGGCGCGGGCTACCAGATCGTCCAGGCGCTCCACGCCTTCGCCCGCGGCGGGCTGCTCGGGGTGGGCCTCGGGGCCGGTCTGCCCGAGATCGCGGGCCGGCCACCGATCCCGGAGGTCCACACCGACTTCCCGCTTGCCGCGCTCGGTGAGGAGCTCGGCATCGTCGGGGTCGTGGCGATCCTGGGGCTCTACCTCGTCGTGGTCGAGCGTGGGCTGCGCATCGGGGCGGCCGCCGCCGACGACTTCCGCTCGCTGCTGGCCATCGGTCTCGCCCTGGTCATCGGGATCCAGGCGTTCATCATCGCGGCGGGCGATCTCAAGGTGCTGCCGCTGACCGGCGTGACGCTGCCGTTCATCAGTTACGGCGGATCGTCGTTGCTGGCCAACGCCCTCGTCATCGGGCTCCTGCTCGCGCTCTCGGACAAGGGCGTCGAGGCGCCGCCGGCGCCGCGGGTCGGCGCACGCTGGCGCCGGATCGGCCGGCGGGCGACGGCGTGATGACCGGTGCGGGCGCGGGCCGCCAGTCACTGGGGCGGACGACCATCCACGTCGCGATAGTGCTCTCACTCGCCTTCGGGTCGCTGGCCGCGGCGGCCGGCTATTGGGGCGTGGTCGAGGCGCCGGATCTCGTGCGCTCGCCAAACGACGCCGCCGTCATCGCGGCCGCCCGGACCGTGCCACGCGGCCTGATCAAGGACCGGACGGGCAAGATCCTGGCCAACAACAAGAAGGACGCCAACGGCGAGGGCTACCGGGTGTACGCCGGGCGGCAGATCAGCCAGGTCGTCGGCTACGCCTCGAGTCTCTATGGCCGAGCCGGTCTGGAGAAAGCCTATGACGCCGAGCTTGCGGGGCTGGCCGGTGACGCGTTGAGCGATGTCTTCGCCAAGTTCGGCGCCGACCGGTACGACCCCAAGACCCTGACGCTGTCGCTCTCGTGGGATCTCCAGAAGGCCGCCGTGGCGGCCCTTGGGAAGCGTCGCGGCGCGGTCGTGATGCTGGATCCGGCGACCGGCGAGATCCTGGCCCTGGCCTCGACGCCGACCTACGACGCATCGGCGATCGCCGATCCGAGTACGGCCCGCAATACGTTCGAGGACCTCCAGGCGGACCCGACCCAGCCGCTCCTGCCGCGTGCGACGCTCGGCCGCTACGTGCCGGGGTCCGTGTTCAAGATCGTCACCGCGGTCGCCGGCCTGGGGTCGGGCTCGATCACGCCCGAAACGACCTACAAGCAGCAGCCCGGAGCGGAGAAGAACGGGCTGCTGGTCGACGGCTTCCGGATCCGCGACGGCCATCACCCGGTCACCGGTTCGAAGGCGCTCGACCTGGTCGAGGCGACCGAGGTCTCATGCAACATCTACTACGCGCTGACCGGTCTGGCGACCGGTGGCGCCGACCTGGTCGGGTTCGCCAGCAAGATGGGCTTCGGCGCGCCGCTGCCGTTCGACCTGCCGACCGTGGCCTCGCAGGTGACCAACGCTGACGGCAAGCAGCCCGGCGGCTTCACCGACGATGTCGAGCTCGCGAATGCGTCGTACGGCCAGGCCGAGACGTTCGTCACGCCGGTCCAGATGGCGCTCGTCGCCTCGACCGTCGCGAATGGTGGCGATCTCATGCAGCCTCGGCTGGTGACGGCGATGACCGGCAAGGCGGGCACGAGGACGATCGGGCCGAAGGGGATGGGCCGGGTCATCTCGGCGGCCCACGCCGAGGCGCTCAAGGCGGCCATGGTGCGAGCTGTCGAGGGGCCGCTCGGCCGCCAGTTCACGACCGGTGCCAAGGTCCCGGGCGTGACCACCGCCGGCAAGTCGGGCACGGCCGAGCTGGGCGGCACGGGCGAGCCCCATTCGTGGTTCATCGGCTTCGCGCCGGCCGAGGCGCCCAAGGTGGTGATCGCGGTGCTGGTCGAGCAAGCCGGTCGCGGCGCAGAGGTCGCGGCCCCGATCGCGGGCGACCTGATGTCGCTCTACCTCAAGAGCGGGTTGTGAGCGACGACCGGGGCGAGCCGGGGCGCGAACCCGCCGGGCGGAGCGGGCCCGACGAGTCGCCGGCGCTGACCGAAGTCCGGCCCGGCGGCGAGGAGGCGAGCGAGCCGCTGGAGCGTCGCGAGCCGCGCCCCTGGATCGAGCGGATCGGTCTGGCCGCCGTCGCGTTCGTCCTGGCCGTCCTGTTCTTTGGTGTCGCCGCGGCGTCGTGGTTCGGCGGCGAGCTCTTCCTCGCGGTCATGGGCGCCGTCGGCTGCGTGATGACCGTGTGGGTCGGTGCGTTGACGCTCATCCGCGGTTAGCCCGCGGCCCACCGCGTCGGGCTCCCAGGCGGGATCTTGCCACTACGGCGACAGCCTGCCGGTCGAATCGTCGGGGCCACCGTTACGGTCCGGGTTATGACTCGTAGTCTTACGCACTGGCTTCCGGACCCGATACCGCCGGTCGATGGCGTCACCGTATGCTCGAGCGAGCCGGGCTGAGCATCAAAGGACCAGGTCGGGAAGCGTTATGGCCCCGAAAGCCCACAGGTAAGACTCATACGCATATTCGGTCGGGTTACGTCCACGACGCGAGAGGCTCGCCACGGCGCGCGGGGCACGCACCAACACGCACGGGGACGCCCACGGCACGGGGACGCCCGCGGCCCACCCGCTCACGCCGCACGGGGACGCCCGCGGCCCACCCCCCACGGCGAACGGGGACGCCCGCAGCCCACCCGCCCGCGCCCCACGCTACCGCTCGGCCCGCCGCCGCCCGGTCGATTCGAGGAGCTTGGCCACGAGCGCCGTCCAGCCTGTCTGGTGGCTCGCCCCGAGCCCGGCCCCAGTCTCGCCATCGAAGTACTCGTGGAACAGCGGGTCGTCGTCGCCCGGCCCCCCGGGCGCCGCCGCCCCCAACACCGGCCGACGCCCCGCGTCGTCACGCAGGAAGATCGCGCATAGGCGAGCGCCGAGATCGTCCGCCACGGCGCCCAACGTCACCGACGTCCCGGAGCCCGTCGGGCACTCGACCGTGAACTCCGGCCCGTAGTAGTGATCGAACTTCTGGAGCGCCTCGATCAGCAGGTAGTTGATCGGGAACCAGACCGGCCCTCGCCAGTTCGAGTTGCCGCCGAAGATGCCCGACCGGGACTCGGCCGGCTCGTAATCGACGACGCTCCGCACGCCACCCAGCTCGAGAACGAACGGATGGTCAAGGTGCTCCCGGCTGAGCGACCGGATGCCGTGGGCCGACAGGAACTCGCTCTCGTCGAGCAGCCGGTGCAGGAGGAGCTTCATCCGGTGGCCGTGGACGAGCGCCAGCAGCCGCCGTTCGCCGACGCCCGGATCCTCCCATGACGCCACCAGCTTGGACAGCTCGGGCCGGTTGGCCAGGAACCAGTTGAGCCGCCGTCGGAAGGCCGGCATCCGCTCGAGGAGGTCGGGCTCGAGCGCCTCGACCGCGAGCAACGGGATCGCCCCGACGATCGATCGGATCTTCAGCGGGATGAACTCGCCGGTGTCGAGATGGAGCGTGTCGTAGAAGAACCCGTCGGTCTCGTCCCACAGCGGGACCGACTCGACGCCGACCCCGTTGAGAGCGCCCGCGATGTACAGAAAGTGCTCGAAGAACTTGGTCGCGATGTCCTCGTAGACCGGGTTCTCCGTCGCGAGCTCGAGGGCGATGACCAGCATGTTGAGCGAGTACATGCCCATCCAGGCCGTGCCGTCGGCCTGTCCGAGGTGGCCCGGCACGGGCAGCGGCGCGCTCCGGTCGAACACGCCGATGTTGTCGAGCCCGAGGAAGCCGCCCTGGAAGATGTTGTGGCCTTCGCTGTCCTTGCGGTTGACCCACCAGGTGAAGTTGAGCAGCAGCTTGTGAAAGACGCGCTCGAGGAAGGCCCGGTCGGCCACACCGCTGATCCGCCGGTCGATCTTGTAGACCCGCCAGGCGGCCCAGGCATGGACCGGCGGGTTGACGTCCGAGAACTTCCATTCGTAGGCCGGCAGCTGGCCGTTGGAATGCATGTACCACTCTCGGGTCAGCAATAGCAGCTGGTCCTTGGCGAACGCCGGATCGAGGACCGCGAGCGGCAGGCAATGGAAGGCGAGGTCCCAGGCGGCATACCACGGGTATTCCCAGGTGTCGGGCATCGCCAGGACGTCGGCATTGTTGAGCTCACGCCAGTCGCTGTTTCGTCCGTTGCGACGGCTCTCGGGCGGCGCTGGCATGCCCGGATCGCCATCGAGCCATTCGGCGACGTCGTAGTGGTAGGACTGCTTCGACCAGATCAGCCCGGCGAATGCCTGGCGCTGGACGAGCGCCTCGTCCGGGCTCAGCGTGCCACCGGTCAGCGTCGCGTAGAACGCGTCCGCCTCGGCGGCTCGCACGGCCAGGATGACGTCGGCGTCCGGCGTCGGTGCCATGGGCTCGCCCTTCGTCAGGCGGAGCCGGACCGTCTCGGTCGCCCCGGCCGCGATGGTCAGCGGGTACGACGCCGCGACTTTGGTCCCGGTCAGGTCCGGGTTGACCCGGTCGAGCGCACCGTCGATGACGGCCGCGCCGATCCCGTCCTTGACGTAGGGCGAGGCGTTGGGAACGCCCCACAGGCGCTCGGTGTTCGTCTCGTTCTCGGTGAACAGCAGGGTCGGCGTTCCGGCCGCCACGAGATGGTGGATGCCCAGCTGCGGATGTTCGGCGCGGACGACGCCCGCCCCGTCGAGCGGTTCTCCGGCGGCCAGGCTCGGCCGGGTCCGATGGCGGCCCCACGACCACGTGTTCCGGAACCAGAGGCTGGGCAGGAGGTCGAGGTCGGCCGTGTCCGGTCCTCGGTTCGTCGTCGAGATCCGGATGACGATGTCCTCGGCGGACGCCTTGGCGTACTCGACCACGACGTCGAAGAACCGGTCGTCGGCGAACACGCCCGTATCGACCAGCTCGAACTCGGGGTCCAGGCGGGTGCGCCGCGCGTTCTCGGCGACGAGCTCGGCATAGGGGAACGCCCGCTGCGGGTAGCGGTATCGGGCCTTGAGGTACGCGTGGCTCGGCGTCGCATCGAGGTAGTGGTAGATCTCCTTGACGTCCTCGCCGTGATTGCCTTCGGGGCCGGTCAGCCCGAACGGGCGCTCCTTGAGGATCGGATCGACGCCGTTCCACAAGGCCAGGCCGAAACACAGCCGCCCACCGTCATCGCTGATGCCGAGCAGCCCGTCCTCGCCCCAGCGGTACGCGCGCGAGCGAGCGTGGTCGTGCGGAAAGAAGCCCCAGGCGTCGCCGTCGGCCGAGTAGTCCTCGCGGACCGTGCCCCACTGGCGCTCCGATAAGTAGGGTCCCCAGCGGTCCCAGCGCGCGAGACCGGCCTCCCGCTCGGCCAGTCGCAGGCGCTCGGCGGTGGGCGGGAGATCGGGCTTGACGCGGCTCATGGGGTCCTCACACATCGAAGATTGAACGATTCGCCGCCGACCGACGTCTTCACAAGGGAGGGCGGGAACCGGAATCACGGTCGCGGCGTACTATCTGTCACCTGACACGCGGCGCCAAGGCCGACCGTCACCCCAGTTGCGACCCCGCCCCGAACCCGGCACCCCCACGGTGCCCGAGCCCGCGAGAGAGGCCGATGACCAAGATCCAGGAAACCGGCGACAAGGTCCTCGCCAACGTCGAGCGCGTCATCGTCGGCAAGCACCATGAGGTCCGCCTCGCCCTGGTGGCCCTGCTGTGCCGTGGCCATCTCCTCATCGAGGATGTGCCCGGGACCGGCAAGACCGTGCTTGCCAAGGCCATCGCACGGAGCCTCGGCGGCAGCTTCCGGCGCATCCAGTTCACCCCGGACCTGCTGCCATCGGACGTCTCCGGCCTGTCCATCTACAACCAGAAGACGCAGGAGTTCGAGTTCCGACCGGGCCCCATCTTCAGCCAGGTCGTGCTCGCCGACGAGATCAATCGGGCGACGCCCAAGACGCAGTCCGCCCTGCTCGAGTGCATGGAGGAGCGCCAGGCCACGATCGACGGCACGACCTACCCGATGCCCGACCCGTTCCTGGTCATCGCCACCCAGAACCCGATCGAGTACGAGGGCACCTTCGCGCTGCCCGAGGCCCAGCTCGACCGGTTCATGCTCCGGCTCCGGCTGGGCTATCCCCAGCCGATCGAGGAGATCGTCATCCTCGACGAGCAGAAGCGATCGCATCCGCTCGAGGATATCGATGAGGTGCTGAGCGTCGAGGACCTGCGCGAGATGCAGGCGGCCGTCCGCGAGATCTATATCGACTCCACTGTCTCGGACTACATCGTGCGGCTGGTCAATGGCACCCGGAACCACCCCGATGTCTACCTCGGCGCGTCGCCGCGCGGCTCGATCGCGCTCTACCGGGCGGGCCAGGCGCTGGCCGGGCTGCTCGGCCGCGACTACGTCATCCCGGACGACATCAAGGCCCTCGCCGAGCCGGCACTGGCGCACCGCCTCATCATCAAGACCAGCTCATCGATCCACGACGTCCAGGCTGCGCAGGTCGTCCGCGAGCTGCTCGAAGCGACCGCCATCGATGGCATCCGACCGAGCGGTGGGGGACCGACCGAGCTGCGGGCCGCCGGCCGGGGCTCATCGACGGCGACCAGCGCCTAGCCCCATCGACTCAGACGATCGAGCGGAGACGCACGGCCGATGATCCGCAAGCTCGAACTGCTCATCGTCGCCGTCGTGCTCATCGTCGCCGCGTTCTCCACCGCGCTCCCGTTCCTGTTCTACCTGCTCTACCTCGCGATCCTGGTCATCGGCGGCTCGTATGTCCTGGTCCGGCTCGGTCTGACCGACCTTGAAGCCGGCTACGCCGTCAGCCAGCTCCACGGCCACGTCGGTGACCGGATGCGGGTGACCTACACGTTGCGCAATGGCAGCCGGATCCCCAAGCTGTGGCTCGAGATCCACAACCCGACCACGCTGCCCGGCGGGCTGCCCGGGCGGGCGATCAAGCTCGGTGGCCGGACCGAACGGTCATGGCTGATCCGGGCGCCGCTGTCGCGCCGTGGCCATTTCCGGATCGAGCCGCTCCACATCCGGACGGGCGACCCGTTCGGGTTCTTCGAGGCATCGGCCACGGTCGGGCAGGGGATCTCGGTCGTCGTCTACCCGCGCATCGAGCCGCTGCCCCGCTGGCGGTTGCCGGCGGCCGCCCTCGAAGGCAGCCATGCATCACCCGTCCGCACGCTCCAGACGACCCCTATGGCGACCTCGGTGCGGCCGTATGCGCCCGGTGACGCGATGAACCGGATCCACTGGAAGACGACCGCCCGCCACGGCGAGATCCAGGTCAAGGAATTCGACCTCGAGCAGACCGCCGACGCCTGGATCATCCTCGATCTCCAGCGCGGCATCCAGGCGGGTCGTGGCGACGAGTCGACGGTCGAGGCGGCCGTTCGGGCCGCGGCCGCGATCGCCGATCGGGCGCTCCAGGAGAACCGCGCGGTCGGACTGACCGTCAATGTCGGTCGGACCACCTTCCTGCCGCCCGATCGCGGCGGTCGGCAGCACCTCAAGGTCATGCAGCTCCTGGCCGCCGTCGAGGCCGACGGCAGTGCCCCGCTCGTCGAGACGCTCATCGCCACGGTCGGTCGCCTGCGACGGGGGATGACCGCGGTGATCATCACGGCGTCGCTCGACCCGGCCTGGGTCCGGCCGCTCGCGGCGCTCCGAACGCGAGGGGTGGCCTGCGTCGTCGTGACCATCGACGCGGCGGCCTACGAGCGGTTCACGATCGACGCCGCCGCCGCCGCCAACGGGGAGACGGCACGGCCCGACACCGAGGCCGACGAGGTCGCCGCCAAGCGCGCCCGCGCGCTGCACCATGCGCTGGCCGAATACGAGCTGCGCTCCTACACCGTCACACCGGGTCGCCCGCTCGGGGAGGTCCTGGCTCGATGAGACGACGCATCCCGCTCGCACCCGCCGAGGGCTGGCTGACGTTCGGCTGCGTCCTGGTCATGTGTCTGACGATGGCCTGGACGATCGACGACGCGCGCTGGGTCCTGGGCAACGATGGATATCTCGACTTCCTGGTCGTCGCCGCGATCGGCGGGGTCCTTGTCGGGTTCATCGGACCCAAGGTCGGCTGGGGCCGCTGGCTGACGTACGTCATCGGCGTTATCTTCGGCGCGCTCATCGTGCCGCTCCTGGCCGGGCTGGCCGCCCAGCCGGTGGCCGCCACGTTCTACAGCCTCTACCACGCGACGGCTTCGTCAGCGGTGCAGGCGTACATCGACATCGCCATCCAGAACGAACCCTCGACCACCCAGTTCCTCCATTACATCCTGGTCCTCGGCCTGCTCGTCTGGGCGACCTCGATGTTCGCCTCGTACGCGGTCTTCGGCCACCGGAGGCCGATCAGCGCAGTCGTCGTCGTCGGCGTGATCCTCATCGGCAACATGGCTCTGACCGAGAACAACCAGCTGCTCTTCCTCGTGCTGTACAGCCTCGCCTCGCTCCTGCTCCTGGTGCGCACCCACGTCTTCGAGGAGCAGTCGGAGTGGCTGCGCCGGCGGATCGGCGACCCGACGAGCATCTCGTCGGTCTACATGCGCGGCGGCGCGGTGTTCATCGTGGCCACGGTGCTGGCCTCGTACGTGCTCACCCAGACGGCCGCCTCGGCGCCTCTGGCCGGCGCCTGGGATGGCGTCGAGGACGGTCTGATCGGTCTGTCGCAGTCGGTCTCGCGCTTCCTGCCCACCGGTGGGTCGTCCCGCGGGATCGGCATCGCCTTCGGCCCCAATGCCCGGGTCGAGCAGCTGTGGAAGACCGACTCGTCGGTGGCCTTCACCGTCCAGCGCAACCCGACGGACACCG
>JBBQVJ010000064.1:0-11832 GCA_038211705.1 Candidatus Limnocylindrales bacterium
CAGCTCGATCAAGGCCGACCAGCCGATTCTGGTCCCGGTCGGTGGCGAGATCCGGCACCACGCCGAACCGCTGGCGCTGCTGGCCGCCCCGGATCGAGCCGTCCTGCGAGCCGCCCGGCACGCTGTCCGGGTCCGGACCGCGCCGTTGCCGCCGGTCTTCGATCCGCTCACCTCGGACCACATCTTCGCGGCCTACGAACTCGCCTCGGGTGACCCGGAGGCGGCCTTCGTCGCCGCCGACCTCGTCCTCGAGGGCGAGTACCGGGTCGGGCACCAGGAGCAGCTCTATATCGAGAACAACGCGATGATCGCGGTCCCGACGGAGGACGGCGGAGTGACCGTTCACGGCTCGCTCCAGTGCCCGTACTACGTCCACACGGCACTCAAACGGGGTCTCGGGATCGATGACCGCCAGGCGCGCGTGGTCCAGGCCGAGACCGGCGGCGGGTTCGGTGGCAAGGAGGAGTTTCCCTCGGTCATCGCCCTTCACGCCGCGCTCCTGGCCGGGGTCGCCGGTCGCCCGGTCCGGATGATCTACGACCGCCACGAGGACCTCGCGGCCACGACCAAGCGCCACCCAGCCATCGTCCGCCACCGGACGGGGGTGACCCGCGACGGCCGGCTGCTCGCGCAGGACATCGAGGTGGTGATGGACGGCGGCGCGTATTGCACGCTCACGCCGGTCGTCCTGTCGCGTGGCGCGATCCATGCCGGCGGCCCGTACCGCTGCCCGAACGTCCGGATCCGGGCGCGCGCCGCGCGCACGAACACGCCGCCCAACGGCGCGTTCCGCGGCTTTGGCGCGCCGCAGACCGAGTTCGCCGCCGAGACCCATCTCAACCGGATCGCCGAGGCGCTGGGTCTCAGCCCACTCGAGATCCGGCGGCGGAACGTCTACCGGCTCGGCGACACGACCCCGACCGGGCAGGTCTTGCGCGACAGTGTTGCCGGAGAGGAGGTGCTCGAACGGGCGGCGGAGGCCGGCGAGTTCGTCCGGCTGCGGGCACGGCACGATGCGGCACGCGCCCGGCGCATCGGCTCCGCCATCGTCCCGGGCTCGCCGCTCCGCAGTGGCCCCGAACGGGTCGCCAGCGGCGTCGGTCTCGCGCTGGCGTGGCACGGCGCCGGATTCACCGGTTCCGGGGAGGTCAAGCTCGCCTCCGTTGCCTCGCTCGAGCTGACCGCCGAGGGCGAGATCCGGATCCTGACCGCCTCCACCGAGATGGGCCAGGGCACCAAGACGATCTTCCCGCAGCTCGTGTCGGACACGCTGGGCGTGCCCTACGAGCGGGTCATCCTCGCCCCGCAGGACACCGCCTTCGTTCCCGATTCGGGGCCGACCGTCGCGTCGCGCACGGCGATGGTCGTCGGCGGGCTGCTCATCAAAGCCGCCCAGCGGCTGCGAGCGCAGGTCGAGGCCGCCACCGGCGGGCCATTCGCGACCACCTACCGTGACCACACCCGGGCGCACGGGGCCATCCGTATCGACCAGCGGTTCGAGCCGTATCCGGGCGTGGGCTTCGACGACGACACCTACCGCGGCGATGCCTACCCGGCGTTCGGCTGGGCGGCCTGCGTCGCCAGCGTCGAGGTCGATCTCGATACCGGCGAGGTGCACGTCCGTGACGTCGTCAGCGCCGATGACGTGGGCCGGGTCATCCATCCCGTCCTGGCCGAGGGCCAGGTCGAGGGCGGCACGCTCCAGGCGGTCGGCTACGCCACGATCGAGGAGATCAAGCTGCGCGACGGGCGCTATCTCAACGACCGGCTGGCGACCTACATCATCCCGACCTCGCTCGACGCGCCCCGGATCACGACGATCCTCGTGGAGGCGCCATTCGACGGGGTGCCCCACGGCGCGAAGGGGGTCGGTGAGCTGCCGATGGACGTCGGCGCGCCGGCGGTGATCGCGGCCATCGCCGATGCGACCGGAGTGTGGATCGCCGACCTGCCGGCCAGCCCCGAACGGATCCTGGCCGGCATGTCGGGCGTGGCGGGGGTCGCGCCGCTGCCGCCGGGTGCCTCCGAACCCGCCGCGCCCCGCCCGCCGGCCGCTGCACCAGCGGCCGCCCCGCCGGACCGCGGCCGATGACCGCGTTCCGGTTCACGGTCAACGCCCAGCCGGTCGAGGTCGACGTGCCCGGCATGCGCCGCCTGCTCGACGTCCTGCGCGAGGAGCTGGCGCTGACGGGGACCAAGGAGGGCTGCGGCGAGGGCGAGTGCGGGGCCTGCACGGTCCTGCTCGATGGTGCGCCGGTCGACTCGTGTCTGGTCCCGATCTGCCAGGTCGATGGCGCGGTCGTGTCCACGGTCGAAGGGCTGGCGCCCGCCCTCGACCGTCTTGACGCCCTCCAGACGGCCTTCCTCGAGACCGGCGGCGCCCAGTGCGGGATCTGCACGCCGGGCATGCTGATGGCCGGCCGCGCGTACCTGGACGACGGTGGCGGACCCGACGAGGACGCCGTTCGCGAGGCGATCGCCGGCAACCTGTGCCGGTGTACCGGCTACACCAAGATCGTCGAGGCCATCGCCCAAGCGGCCGGCGCAAGCGCAGACCGCGGCCATCCGCCGCTCATCCCACCCGGAGGCAACCCATGAGTCCCGATACCGATCGGATCGCCGTCCCGACCAATGGCCACCGACCCACCGCGCTGACCACGCCGCTCGCCCCGTTGCGCGGCGAGCCACCGACCGCCGATCCGCCGTCCGACGACACTTCGAACGCGGCGCTGTCGGTCGCCTTCACACCCAAGCAGGCGGCGATCGGCTTCGGCATCGTGGCCTCGCTGCTGGTGCTCGTGGCCGGCCGCGTCCTGCGTGGCCGGTCCGGTAGCCAGTCCGGCGACTGAGACGCGATGCCCGTCGAGCCGCCCGTCACCAGCCCGCGCGATCTTGCCGAGGCCTACGCCGTCCTGGCCGAGGGGCCGACGCGGCCGATCGCCGGGGGTACCGACCTGATGGTCGCCCTGACCGGTGAACTTGGCGAGCCGCCCGACCGGATCCTCGACCTGTGGCGGCTCGACGCGCTGCGCGGCATCTCGCTCGATGGCGACGCGGTCAGTCTCGGGGCGCTGACGACCTACACCGAGATCCGGCGGTCGGCCGTCTGCCACGAGCATCTCCCCGTGCTGGTCGAGGCGGCCGCGACGATCGGTGCCGCCCAGATCCAGAACCGCGGCACGTTGGGCGGCAACATCGCCAACGCCTCGCCGGCGGGTGACACCCTGCCCGTGCTGCTGGCCGCCGATGCCTCGTTCGTGCTCGGTTCGGTGCGCGGCGAGCGGGTGGTCCCGGCCGGCGAGTTCTGGCCGGCGTACCGGCAAACGGCCCTCGCCCCCGACGAGCTGCTGTTGCGGGTCCGGATCCCGCTCCGACCCGGCCGCGAGCTGCGCTTCCGCAAGGTCGGGACGCGGCGCGCCCAGTCGATCAGCAAGGTCGTGGTCGCGCTTGGCTGGCGTGATGGCGACGCGGCTGCGCGCTGGACCGACGTCCGGCTGGCGCTCGGCTCGGTGGCGGCCACGCCCATCCGGGCAGCACGGACCGAGGCCGTCCTCGAGGGCCGTCCACCGACGCCCGAGACGGGGGATCTCGCGGCCGAGACGCTGGCGGCCGAGCTGGTGCCGATCGACGACGTGCGCTCGACGGCCGAGTACCGGCGGCTGGTCGCGGCCCGCGTCCTCCATCGCCTGATCCGCGAGGCGGGTGGCTGGTGATGACCGAGCCGCAGTCGGCGACGCCCTCTGCCGACCTGTCGATCGATCGCCTCGACGTCATCGCGCCGGGTGCCTTCGCGGGGGCGGTCTCGCCGCTGTTCGAGGGCGCGCGAGGCTTCCTCGGTCGATTGGCGATGGCGCGGCCGTTCGGCACCGTCGACGCGATGTTCGCCGCGGCCCGCGAGATCGCCCGGGCGATGCCCCGCGACGAGCAGATCGAGCTGATCGACGCGCATCCGCGGCTCGGGGCATCGCCGGCGGACGTCTCGACGCTGTCGTTCGTCGAGCAGGGCTTCGGGCGCGACGCCGCAAGCGCCGCGTCGGAGGCGGCTGAAATCGTGGCCGCCGCAGAGGCCGAGCGCGCCCGCGTCGGCAGCGAGCTCAAGCGCCTCAATGGCGCCTACGAAGCGCACTTCGGGTTTCGATACTGCGTCTACGTGGCGGGGCGCTCGCGGGCGGCGCTGCTCCCCGACCTGGCCGCCGCGCTCGACGGCGACCGGGATGTCGAGGTGGCTCGGGCACTCGAGGCGGTCATCGACATCGCCCGCGATCGGTATGGCACGCTGACCACCCACCCAGCGAAGGAGCGTGCGTGATCGAGCTCGCCTCGAACCGCTATGGCAAGGCCGCGATCCGGCTTGTGCGCGTCATCCGAGACCCGGCCGGCCACCGGATCCGGGACCTGACCGTCGCGATCGCGCTCGATGGCGACTTCGGGGCGGCCCACACGGACGGCGACAACGCCAACGTCATCGCCACCGACACGATGAAGAACACCGCCTATGTGTTCGCCAAGGACCATCTCGACGGCTCGATCGAGGCGTATGGCCGGGCGCTCGCCGAGCATTTCCTCGAATCGCCCCAGGTCGAGACCGCAACGGTCAACGTCCGGTCCCACCACTGGGGTGCGATCGAAGGCGGCAGCGAGTCGGCGGCCGGTGCGTTCGTCCGTGGCGGCGAGGGAACACGCCTCGCCACCGTGAGCGCGTCGCGGGCCGGGGTGACCGTGGAGGCAGGGATCGAGGACCTCGTCGTCATGAAGACGAGCCGCTCGGCGTTCAGCGGCTTTCCGCGCGATCGGTACACGACGCTGCCCGACACCAACGACCGGCTGATGGCCACCCGGCTGACCGCGATCTGGCGCTATGGCTCGCCCGGCGTCGATGCCGACGCGACCTTCGAGGCGGTTCGCTCGACGCTGCTCGAGGTCTTCGCCGACCACGACAGCGCCTCGGTCCAGAACTCGATCTGGATCATGGCCCAGGCGATCCTCGAGCGTCACGAGGAGATCGCCGAGGTCCGGATGGTCCTGCCCAATCTCCACCACTGGCTGGTCGATCTGTCGCGCTTCGGTCTCGAGAACGACGGCGAGATCTTCAGCCCGACGACCGAGCCGCACGGCCTGATCGAGGCGACCGTCCGGCGCGGGGACGGCTGAGATGCGCAACGTAGCGGACACGCCGGACCGTCGCCTGCCGGACGGGGTCGAGCTGCGCCGGGCCGCGGTGCCCGGCGCCGACCGGGTCCTGACCCATGACGCGCTCGCGTTCGTGGCCGACCTGCATCGTCGCTTCGGGCCGCTCCGGATCGAGCTGCTCGAGCGTCGTCACGACCGGCAGGCGGAGCTCGATGTGGGCGACCGGCCGGATTTCGGGGTCGCCACCCGCGAGATTCGAGCGTCCGACTGGACCGTCGCCCCGGCACCAGCCGACCTCGAGGACCGCCGGGTCGAGATCACCGGGCCGGCCGAGCCCAAGATGCTGATCAACGCGCTCAACTCGGGCGCCCGGGTGTTCATGGCGGATCTCGAGGATTCGCTATCGCCGACCTGGGCCAATATCGTCGGCGGCCAGGCCGCGCTCATCGACGCGGTCCGTCGGTCGCTCACCTTCGAATCGCCCGAGGGCAAGGCGTATCGGCTCAACGATCAGATCGCGACGCTCGTGGTCCGGCCACGCGGCTGGCACCTCGTCGAGTCGGGGATGCTCGTCGACGGCATCCCGGTGTCGGCCAGCCTGTTCGACTTCGGGTTGTATCTGTTCCACAACGGCGCCGAGACGCTCGCGCGCGGTAGCGGGCCGTACTTCTACCTGGCCAAGCTCGAATCGCACCACGAGGCGCGGCTCTGGAACGAGGTCTTCATCCACGCCCAGGTCGCGCTGGGGATCCCACGCGGGTCGATCCGGGCGACCGTCCTGATCGAGACGCTCCTTGCCGCCTTCGAGATGGACGAGATCCTGTACGAGCTGCGCGAGCATGCAGCGGGTCTCAACGCCGGCCGCTGGGACTACCTGTTCAGCGGCATCAAGAAGCTGCGCTCGTGGCCGGAGCTGGCCGTGCCGGACCGCTCGCAGCTGACGATGACCGTTCCCTTCATGCGCGCCTACACGGAGCTGCTGGTGCGGACCTGCCATCGGCGGGTGGCGCACGCGATCGGCGGGATGGCGGCGTTCATCCCGAACCGGCGCGACCCGGCGGTCACCGAGGTGGCGCTCGGAAAGGTTCGAGACGACAAGGAACGAGAGTCGGCCGACGGGTTCGACGGGACGTGGGTGGCGCATCCCGATCTCGTGCCGGTCGCGATGGAGGTCTTCGACCGGGTCCTCGTACACCGGCCCAACCAGAAGGAGCGGCGGCGCGAGGAGGTCGCCGTCGGCGCGGCCGAGCTGCTCGACCTTCGGGTTCCGGGCGGCGCCGTCACCGAGGCCGGGATCCGGGCCAACGTTCGCGTCGCCCTGGCCTATCTGGACTCGTGGCTGCGTGGCGTGGGCGCCGCCGCCATCGACAACCTGATGGAGGATGCCGCGACGGCCGAGATCTCGCGCTCGCAGCTGTGGCACTGGCGGACGCGCGCGGTCGCCCTGGCCGACGGGCGGGTGTTCGACGCGGCGCTCTACGAGACCATCCGCGACGAGGAGCTGGCGCGGCTCGGTGGCGCAAGGGAGGGCCGGCTTGCCGAGGCCGCCGATCTGCTCGACCGGCTCGTGCTCGACGAGCCCTTTGCCGAGTTCCTGACGCTCCGGGCGTACGCCCTGCTCGACTGACCGGCCGTTCGCCTGGCCCCGGCCTGATGCCGTCAGCCGGCGATCCGCCCTCGTTCGACGTAGGCGCCGGCACCGCGTCGGCCGATGAAGATCCCGTTGCGGATGACTGGCCGGCCCCGAACGAGGACGTCGCGGATCGCGCCGGCGACCTCGAGGCCCTCGTACGGCGTGTAGTCGCTGGTGTGATGGAGGTCGGCCGCGCGGATCGTCCGGCTGGCGGTCGGATCGAACAGCACGATGTCGGCATCGCGGCCGGGCTCGAGGACGCCATTGGCCGGCATCCCGAACCGACGCGCCGGCGTCGTGGCCAGGAGATCGACCATGCGCTCGACAGTCAGGCGGTCGCGGGCGACGCCTTCGCTGTAGAGGATCGTGAGGAGCGTCTCGATGCCCGGCGCGCCGTTGCTGATCTCGTTGAACGGCACACCCTGGGCCGCCTCGGCCTTCTCGACCGCGAGGCGGTCGGCGACGTGGTCGGTGGCGACCAGGTCGAGCGAGCCGTCGGCCAGGCCGGCCCACAGCGCGTCGCGATCGGCGGCTGATCGGAGCGGCGGCGAGATCACATACCGGGCACACGTGGCCGGATCCGGGTCGTCGTAGCGCTCCTCGGTCAGGACCAGGTAATGGGGGCAGGTCTCGGCGGTCACGCGCACGCCGGCCGCCTTGGCGCGGCGGACCTCGTCGAGCGCCGCCGCCGACGAGAGGTGGACGACGTGGACCGGGGCTTCCGCCATCCGCGCGAAGGCGAGCGCCCGGGCCGTGGCGACTGCCTCTACGTAGCTCGGTCGCGTTGTAGCGTGGTAGCGAGGTGCCACGTCACCACGCTGCAACGCCGCGCTGACCGCGGCGTCGAGCAGGACGGGGTCCTCGCAGTGCACCTGGAGCATCCCACCGTGCCGCGCCATCACGCCCATCGCCTCGAACAGCCGCGCCTCGGGCAGCCGGAAGTCGAAGACCATGAACGCCTTGGAGGTCGCGACCCCGGCCTCGATCGTTGCCGGCAGCTCGGCCAGCGGGTCGTCGCAGCGCCCGCTGACCGCGAGGCTCAGCCCGACATCGATCGCGCTGTCGCCGTCAGTGGCGGCTCGCCACTCACGCACGCCCGTCAACAGCGAGCGCTCGGCGGCGGGCGACGAGCCCGTGCCCGGGTTGTTGAACGACAGGAATGTCGTCGTGCCACCGAACGCTGCCGCGACCGAGTCCTGGAAGAAGCGGTCGGGTTCGGCATCCGAGGCGACCCGGGTGTGGGTGTGGACGTCCACGGCACCGGGGAGGACCAGCAGCCCGGTCGCGTCGATCGTCTCGTCGGCACCAGCCGCGAGGCCGGACAGGTCAGCCTCGATCGAGGTGATGCGCCCGCCATCGATCGCGACGTCTGCGATGCGAGACGCGGCGGCGGTCACGACGGTCCCGCCGCGGACGAGCAGGTCAGTCACACGCGCGGCGTGCCATCGCGATGCCGTCCATCGGCATCAAGAAAAGAGAGGTGCCACCTCTGGGCGAAATCAAGCATCAACCAAGTCTCGAACCGCGCCGCGCCTGCCCCGCGCCCGGTCATGCGCTCACTCGACCTCGCGGATCGAGATCGCCTGGGCGCCGTCCCACAGGCAGCGTCGGCCCATCTCGCGAAGCCGGTCGTCCCAGCCCTCGTCGGCGATCACCGTCGCGAAGTGGTTGGCCGCCAGCTGGCCGACCCTGGACGTCGTCGTGCAGCCGCCGTACGGGAAGAAGATCTCGCACTCGCTGATGCCACCCGGGTAGATCGCCAGCTGGCCCGGCGCCGGATGCGAGGTGTGGTTCTCGTAGTCGAGCCCTGGCCGGAAGTCACCGAACGGGATCCAGGTCGACTCGCCGGTCCAGCGGCAATGGATGAGCTTCGACTCGATCGGGAGCATATGCCGGATCGCCTCGATCGTCCGCGGCGCGGCCGCCTCCCAGCGGGCGCTAAAGTGGAGGTCGCCGACGACGATCTGCAAGGTTCCCATCCGCGGAGGATAGCGTGACGCAGGGCGCGAATCACCCGGCCCCGACCATCTCGACCCACGTCCTAGATACCGAGCGGGGCCTCCCGGCGGCCGGAGTCCACGTCACCCTCTACCGGATCGCCGACGACGGTCGGCCGCTGCGGCTCACCCAGGCGCTGACCGACGCCGACGGTCGTGTCCGCGATCTCCTCGACCGGCCGATGACGGCCGGCGACTACCGTCTCGAGTTCAACCTCGCCCTCGAGCCGGAGGACGCGGTGGCCGGCGAGCTGGTCGCGGATCGATTCTTCCGGCGCCTGACGCTCGACCTCCGCGTCACCGACGTCAAACGGAGCTACCACGTGCCGTTGCTGCTGGCGCCGTTCTCGATGACGACCTACCGCGGCAGCTAGCAAGCGCGGACGCCGCTGGCCGGCTCGGCCGCGCTTGGCCGGCTCGGCCGCCGGTCGCTAGCGCAGGATCGCGAACGCGTCGATGTCGAACCGCGGGTGATGCGCGGTACCGACCACGACCAGCTTGACCGTGTGGGCCGCGGAGCCCGACCACGATCGCGCAGCGACCACGACCCGCGGTGCCGTGGTCGAGCGGTGGAGGCTGATCGTCGAGACATAGTGGCCGTCGACGTACAGCTTCGCGCTGCCCCGGCTCGACCCCTTGGGCGCGATCACCGCGAACGCCCGGCCGGTGAACCGGAACGTGACCGCCGCCCCGCGCCGTGTCGCGTAGCGCGTCCCGCCGCTCAGCGCGGATGGCGCGCTGTAATGCCGCCACGTGCCGCTGTAGGTCACCTTCGAGCTGGTCTCCTCGTAGCGTGCCGCGCTGACCGTCGCGGCGCCGCTGAAGGCCCCCCAGTTCCCGGCCGCGTCACGGGCACGGACCCGGAAACCGTAGGCCGTCCCGAACGAGAACGTCCGGATGGCGGTCCGTGATGTGGTCGAGGCGACCACCGTCGTCCATGGTCCGTTCCCGGTGCGAGTCTCGAGACCGTAGCCAACGACGCCCGTCCGGTCGTCGGTGGCGCCCGGCCAGCCGACCATGGCGGCCATGCTGGTCCGCTTCATCGTGCCGCCCACCACGAACGCGAAGGCCCCGGGCGCTTGGGCCACCGGCGGCACGCCGTCGAGCGCCCGGTAGGCATCGACGATCCGGCCGCTGACCGTGTCGCCCACGGTGATCGGGTCGATCTTGCCGGTGGCCATCAGGCGCGCCTTCATGGCGACCGGGTTGGCGGCCAGGGTCGGCCACATCGAGGCCACCAGGGCGGCCGTACCGCTGACGTGCGGGGCCGCCATCGAGGTCCCGTTCAGCCAGCCCCAGCCCATCGGGTACGTCGAATCGGCCGGCAGCGTGCTCAGGATCGCCACGCCGGGCGCCGCGATGTCGACGCTTCGCGCGCCGTAGTCGGAGAACTCGGCCAGGCCGCCGTTGTTGTCGATGGCCGCCACGGACACGATGTTCGCCAGGTCGAACCCGGCGGGCAGGTTGGGCATCGGATCGGCGTCGTTGTCCACGCCGTCGTTCCCGGCGGCCGCGACGAAGAGCATCCCCGAGTTCGCGATCGCGTCGTACAGGGGCAACGCGTCCTGCGGTCGCCCGCGGCCACCCCACGAGGCGTTCACGATCCGGACGCCGAACGACTTGGCGTAGGCGATCGCCGCGATGGCCTGCGAATCGGCACCGCAATCGACGGCCCGGCCGATGAACTTGAGGGCCATGATCGAGACGCCTGGCGCGACCCCGACCACCCCGTAGCCGTCGAGCGAGGCCGCCAGCGTCCCCGCCACGTGCGTCCCGTGGTAGTCGTCGTCGAAATCGTGGACGCTGTTGTCGTCGTGGCAGAAATCCCAGCCGTGAACGTCGTCGACGTAGCCGTTGGCGTCGTCGTCGATGCCGTTGGTCTCCTTACCCGCGCCCGATTCGCCGGGGTTCGTCCAGGCCCGGGCGGCCAGGTCGGGATGGCTGAAGTCGACCCCGTCGTCGATGACGGCGACGACCACGGACGCGTTTCCGGTGGTCGTGGCGATCGCCTGGCGGCCATCGATGTCGGCATCGGCGGTGCCGCCGGAATCGGGCTGACCGCCGACGTTCTGCCCCGTGTTGTCGAGGCCCCACTCCTCGCGCCAGTACGGCTCGCTCGTGGGGTCGACATCGCGGTAGCGGTGGTGGTCGACGCTCACGCTCGAGACGTGCTTATCGGCCCGCAAGTGCGCCAACGCGCTTTCGGATCGGCCCGGTCGGGCCTTGAGCGTTACGGACGTCGTGTGGGGCAAGTCGGCGATGCGAGCCGCTCCGGCCGCCGCGAATGCCGATCGTCGGGCCTCGGCCGACGTGCCCGGCTTGAACGTCACGATCAGACGGCTGGGGTCATCGGGGACGGCCGGATCCCATGCCGAGCGCACGGGCCGCGGGTCGGGCGCGCCGGGATGGGGGCTGGCGCCCTGGGCCGGGGGGCCGCTGAGCGCGACCAGGATGGCCGCCGCGGCGATCGCGAGCAAGCGATGGGGGATGCTGGCCCGGGACATGCTCCCTCGAATGCGCGTCCTGCGAAGTCACCACCGATCACTCGGCGGACGCCATCCTATGTCGGAACGCGAAACGGCGTGACACGCTAGATGTCACGGGTACCCCCCACCGTTCGGCCCATGCAAGCCGCCGTTCGCCCGATCACCACCATCCCGCCGGCCGATGACCCGGTCGCCCAGGGCGCGCGCCTCCGGATCGACGGGGAGCGGATCGTCATCGAGCGGATCGTCCTCCACGATCCGGCCCTCGCCGCATTCCTCGCCGAACGCCCGGTCGACGATCGGCCCGCGCTTATCGAGCGAGGCCTGCGTATCGGCCTGCTCGCGCTCCAGGACGCCGGCGTGACGGTCAACGTCGATGTCGTCCGGGCCGAGTTCGAAAAGCTCATGCGCCAGGCCGAATCGGTCAACAAGAAGGCCGCGCTTGCGCTCGAGGGGACGTTGCGTGCCAACTTCGCCGACGTCGATGGCCGCCTCCCGCGCACGCTCGAGAAGTTCCTCGGCGACCGCGGTGCGCTTCGGACGATGGTCGACGAGCTGTTCGACGAGAAGAAGCGCGACAGTGCCA
>JBBQVJ010000065.1:0-11606 GCA_038211705.1 Candidatus Limnocylindrales bacterium
ACGGGCCGAGGAACGAGACGAACTCGCCGCGGACCGCATCGAGGTTGAAGTCCTCGACGGCGACGACGCCGCCTGGGAACGCTTTCTGGACCCCGGTCAGTGTCAGGAACGACATCGTGTGTTTGTCCTTCCTAGCGGGCGCCGGCGACGACGACGCGGCTTCGTGAACCACGACCGATGACGGCGATGAGGATCATCGCCAGCCAGGTCAGGCCGAAGCTGATGATCGATGCGGCGGCGGGCTCGTAGGCCCTGGTCTGGCCGAGGACGGAGAGGTACGGGCCGAACGCCGGTCGGGCCAGGAAGCTCGCGATGGTGTATTCGCCGATGACGATGGCGAGGGTCAGGAAGGCGCCGCTCAGAAGCGCCACCCGGACGTTCGGCAGGATCACCCGGCTGATGATCCTTGGCCAGCCGGCACCGAGGCTCTGGGCGGCCTCGGTCAGGCTTCGGATATCGATCGCCTGGAGGCCGGTATCGACCGCACGATACATGTACGGGAAAGACAGCACGACGTAGGAGAACGTGAGGAGAGCCGTGCTCCCAGGATCCGAGTAGGTGAACGGGAAGGGCGGGTGGCTGTACGTGCTGATGAGGCCGAAGACGAGCACGATCGGCGGGACGACGAATGGCAGCAGGGTGATGAACTCGATCAGGAGCCGCGCACGAGGGACCCGCAGACGCACCCAGAAGGCCGTCGGCATGATGATCGCGACGCTCACCACGATGGTGATGATGCCGACGACGAACGAATAGCCGAGCCCGCCCCAGAAGCCTGGACTGGTCAGCACGGAGACGTAGAATTCCGCGCTTGGTTGGGCCTGGTTCGCCCCAAGAGGGTTGCCGAGCGAGAACACGAAGGTGCCGACGAGCGGCAGGAAGAAGTACAGGAACCCGGCGATGAAGACGATCCACCAGCCGAGCCTGGTCAGCCTCATCGCTGCCACCTCGCGGCGCGGCGACCGAGCCAGATGTAGACGACGATGGTGATGGCCATGATCGCGACCATCCCCATCGCGATGGCATAGCCGAGACCGACGTTGTTCAGGACGTCACCGCGGAGCTGTCGGCTCAGCAGCAAGGGCACGATGTTGAGCGTGCCGCCGGTCAGCTGGTAGGCCGTCGCCTGGGCACCGAACGAGTTCCCGAAGAGCAGGATCATCGTGCCCAGCAACGAGGGTGTCAGGATCGGCAGCGCGATGTAGCGCCAGTACTGCGCGCTCGACGCACCCATGTTCTCTGAGGCCTCGCGCCACTCGCGCCGCAACCCATCGATCGCCGGCGCCATGATCAGGACCATGAGCGGGAACTGGAAGTAGAGGTAGACGATCTCCAGCCCGAGCTTCGAGTAGATCGTGAACCCGTTGTCGTAGATGTCGATGCCGAAGACCGACTTGAGGATCCCGGTCACGAACCCGACCCGGCCGAGCGTGAAGATGAAGGCTATGGCCAATGGCACGCCGGCGAAGTTCGAGGCCACGCCGGAGAAGGTCAGCAGCCCGCCACGCAGGGGGCCAGGCAGCCCGCCGCCGATGACGGCGTAGGCGAGCAGGAAGCCGAAGATCCCGCCAAGCACGGCAGTCACGACGCTGATCTCGATGCTCGTCATGAACGCGTTCGTGATCTGGGGCTGGCTCAGGTCGGCGTAGTTCTGGAGGGTGACCTGGCCGGCGTCGTTCTGGAAGCTGCCGAAGACGAGCGACAGCGTCGGGACGATCAGGAACGCGAACGCGAAGAGGAGGAACGGGAGGAGCCCGAGCCACGCCCAGCTCAGGCGACGGCGGACAGGGCGCGCCGGAGGCGCGCCCTGTGCAGTCGTGACAGTCACCGTGGTGGCACTGTCTGGGTGGATCGGGGCAGGTCTACTGGACCTTCACCCCGACGACAGTCGGCCAGCCCTTGGTGATCACTTCGGAGGCCTTGGTGATCTGCTCCTGGGTCGGCAGGACCACGCCCTTGGTGTCCGGCAGCTTGGCCTCGGCGTCCTTGTCGACCGTGCTCTTGGCAACCATGTCCTCATGGCGCGCCGGGACGCAGTAGCCCTTCAGGTACGCGTTCTGGCCCTCGTCGGAGTAGATGTACTCCATCCAGAGCTTGGCCGCGTTCGGGTGTGGGGCGTACTTGCTGATCGCCTGGACGTAGAGTCCACCGAACCGGCCGGTCGTCGGGACGACGACCTCGATCGGGGGATTGCCCTTGAGCGAATCCTTGTCGGCCAGCGCGTTGTAGGTCCACGCGATGCGGATCGGGGTCTCACCCGAGGCGACGGTGGTCGCGTTGCCGATGACCGGCACGAAGTTGCCGGCGTCGTTGAGCTTCTTGAAGAACTGCAGACCGGGCTCGGCGCTGTCGAGGCTGCCGCCGTCGGAGAAGCCGGCCGCCCAGACACCCGAGGTCGCCTGATTGGACGCTGTTGGATCACCGGCCAGCGCGACCATGTTCTTGTACTCGGGCTTGAGCAGGTCGGCCCAGTCCTTCGGGACGTTGGTCACGGCCTTGGTGTTGACCTCGAACGAGAGGACACCGTAGTAATCGCCGTACCACATGCCGTCGGCATCCTTGGCCGAGGCCGGGATGGTGTCCCAGGTCGCGACCTTGTACGGCTGATAGAGGCCCTCGGTCACGCCCTGCGGCCCGTAGCTCAGGCCGACGTCAACGACGTCCGGGGCCTGCGGTCCGGGATTGTCCTTGTTGGCCTTGATGGCCTCGAGCTCGTCCTTCGAGCCGCCGCCCGGGTTGAGGCCGTTGATCGGGATCCCGTACTTGCCCGTGAACCCGTCGATGATCGCCCCGTAGTTGCACCAGTCGCGCGGGAGCGCGATGGTATTGAGGCCGCCCTCGGCCTTGGCATCGGCGATGAGCTTGTCCATCGAGCCGCCGGCACCACTGCCGCCGGCCGATGGAGCGCTCGATGCGCCCGTCGATGAACAGGCCGCGAACGCAAAGCTCGCCACGACCAGGAGACCCGCGATCCGGGTCATCGTGCGATGACTAGACCTTATCCATCCTCCGTTGCATTGCTGGAACGCCTCATCGAAGACGCGTCCGGGGACCTCCTCTTCCCCTGGGGCTGAGCGCCCCGGTCCGTCCCGCCGCCAGTGTGGCGGACGATGCGGCCCATTGTCCGGTCTTCGAGAGCATTGGACAGCCCGGTCGGGCAACCGTCAAGAGGATGCGAGCATTTTGTTAACGGCCAGTCATCGACGCGTCTCAGTCGCAACACGAAACTCGCTCGCTCGGGTACGAGCCGACCCTATACTCGCTGACGATCGGCGCCTGTCCCGGGCAGGCGCATGGCTAGAGGGACGGTCGATGACCGCTGGCCCCAGCGACCTTGGCGACACGCGAACGCTCCAGGATCCCCTGGCCGAGGCACTGCGAGTGGTGGACCTCGCGGATGCCCGAGGGCTGCTCGTCCGGCTGATGGGCGGCATGGCGATCCGGGCCCACGCGCCCGACTGGCCGGCCCGCACCCGGCGCGTCGAGGTGGACCTCGACTTCGCGACCCGATCGAAGGACCGGGGCGCGTTCTATCAGCTGCTCGAGGCCGAGGGCTACACCGCCGACAAGCGTCACAACGCGCTATTCGGTGGCAAACAGGCCTACTTCGTGGACGTCCCGCGACACCGGCCGGTGGACGTGCTGGTCGAAAGCCTAGAGATGTGTCACCGGTTCGAGTTCGGCGACCGGCTCGCCAAGTCGAGCCCGACCCTGCCGCTGGCCGAGCTCCTCCTCTCCAAGCTCCAGATCGTCAAGATCAACCGCAAGGACGTCCTCGATGCGCTCGTCCTGCTAGCCGAGCATCCGCTGGGTCCCGACGACGGCGCACCGGACGCTCGGCATGGACTTGGCACGATCAACGTCCCGCGCATCCTGTCGTTCACCTCGAACGACTGGGGCTGGTGGCGGACGGTGACCGGCAACCTTGACACGCTCGACCAGTACCTCGTGGTCGAGCTCGCCCCGGAGGACCTCGACCTCAACAACGGCCGGGAGGTCCTGTTCGAGCCGGTAGGGCAGATCGCGGCACTCCGGGCGGCGATCATCGATGCCCCCAAGTCGACCCGCTGGAAGCTGCGCTCGAGAGTCGGCGAGCGGCAGCAGTGGTACCAGGATCCCGAAGAGATGGGCCACAACTGATGGGACACGACTGATGCGCATCTTCTTCGCCACCGACGTCCATGGGTCGGACGTGTGCTGGCGCAAGTTCCTCAACGCCGGCAAGTACCACAAGGCGGACGTCCTGATCATGGGCGGCGACATGACTGGCAAGGCGATGGTCCCGATCGTGGCCGACGGGAGCGCCTGGACTCTGGAGCTCCAGGGTCAGCACCACCGGCTCGGGACCGAGGATGAGCTGCGGGCCATGGAGAAGCGGATCAGCGACCGCGGCTACTACCCGGTCCGCCTGACCCGCGACGAGGTCAACGCCTGGTCGGCCGATCCGGTCCTGGTCGACACGCGGTTCAAGGCGGAGATGCTCGCCAGTGTCGAGCGCTGGATGGCGCTCGGTGACGAGCGGTTGGCCGGGACGGGCATCCGCTGCGTGGTCTCACCGGCCAACGACGACATGTTCGAGATCGACCCGATCATCGAGCGCGCCGAGCACCTGGAGCTGGGCGAGGCGAACATCATCGAGCTCGACGGGTTCACGCTCGTCTCGACGGGCTGGGCCAACACGACGCCCTGGCACACGTTCCGGGAGCTGGAGGAGCCCGAGCTCCGCGAGCGGATCGACGGTCTCGTCGCCCAGGTCGCCGACCCCCACCGGGCGATCTTCAACTTCCACGCCCCGCCATACGGCTCCAACCTCGATAACGCGCCCAAGCTGGATGCCGACATGAACTACGTGTCGGGAGGACAGGCACTGATCCCGGTCGGCTCCCATGCGGTCCGCGAGGCGATCCTGGCCTACGGCCCGCCGCTGTCGCTGCATGGCCACATCCACGAAGGCAAGGGCGCGGTCCGGATGGGCCCCACCCTGGCGGTCAATCCGGGCAGCTCCTACGAGGACGGTGTCCTCCAGGCGGCCATCGTCGATCTCGATGAGAAGAAGGGCACGGTGAAGCGCTATCTGCTGATCAACGGCTGAACGGTCAAGGTTGGCGAGAGGAGGAAGCATGGCATCCGTCCCCGGCTCGAGCGCGGCTCCATCACTGTTCCTCAGGAACGCAACCGGCCTGGTCAAGGGCTGGTCGGGCTTCGACGCATTCACGTACTCGTTCATGTCGGTCAACCTGGTCACGCTGGGCATGTTCTACAGCCTGGCCGTCTTCGCCTACGTCCCGGGCGCAAACCCGATCCTGTCGATCGTCCTGGCGGCGATCGCGGTGACCTTCCTGGCTGTCGCCTATGCCGGACTCATCGCGGCGATGCCGCGAGCCGGTGGCGACTACATCTGGCAGAGTCGGATCCTCGACGGGATCCCCGGCACGTTGACCGGAGCCATCGTCGGCGGGATCGGCTTCTACCTCGTCTCCAACGCGCTCGCGCTGGGCGACACGGTCGCCATCGGGGCGGCCGTGGTGGGGGTCATCGTCGGCGGCATCATCGGCCGGCTCAATGGCGGGATCGGCTTCGTGCTGGCGGCCACCGGCTGGTGGTTCATCCTCGCGATGTGGGCGCCGATCTACGGCGCGATCCTCAACATCGAGTTCTTCCAGCCGCTGGCCGCCCTCGTCAAGTCCTCAGACGGCCTGACGTTCTTCGCTTCGAACAACGGCATCCTGTTCGTGTCGATCGTGACCATCATCCTGACGTCCGCCCTCGTGGCGCTCGGGATGGCCGGCTACGCCCGGATCCAGAAGTGGTGCCTGTACCTCGGCCTGATCGGCTTCGCGATCATGGTCGTGCTGATGCTCATCTCGAGCCAGGCTGACTTCAAGGTCGCGTTCGACCGGGCGAACGAGTCGCTCTTCGGCGTCTCCGGCGCCTACGACAAGACGCTCGCGGACGCCGCCGTGAACGACGGCTGGGTGACGACGCTGGCCCCCACGGACATGGGCACCAACCTGTCGGACACCCTTCTCGCGACCCTCGCCATGATCCCGTTCATGCTGTTCTGGATCCTCTACCCGAACTGGGGCTCGACGCTGTACGGCGAGGTCCGCGGCTCGGGCGACTTCCGCAAGGTCCTGCGCGGGATGCTCGGCGGGATCTGGGTCACCGCGGTCCTCGCGGTCGTGTTCGTACTCCTCGCGGCGAAAACGTTCGGATGGGACTTCTTCACCGCCACCAATGCCAACTTCATCAACAACTTCTACGGCTACACCACGACCGCCCCGACGGTGCCGGTCTGGAGCTACCCGCCGCTGCTGGCGTCGTATCTCATCGACAACTCGCTCTTCCAGATCGGGATGATCGTGCTGTTTGGCGTGTGGTTCCTTGGCTGGTCGGGGACGCTGTTCCTGTCATCGACGCGGATGATCTTCGCCGCGGCGTTCGACCGGGTCCTGCCCGACCACGCAGCCCAGGTGTCCGAGCGCCGCGCGGTGCCAATCATCGCGCTGCTCTACATCATGATCCCGGCGGTCGTGGTCAGCGTCATCTATGCCTACTCGTTGGAATTCCGGGCGTTGACGCTCGACGCGACGCTCGTCATCGCGGTGACCTTCCTCGGCAGCGCGATCGCCGCGACGATCCTGCCGTGGTACAAGCCGCGGATCTTCGATAACTCGCCGGTCGCACACCTGAAGCTCGTCGTCAGCGGGGCCGGGCTGATCACCTCGATCATCCTGTTCTGGACGGTCGCCCAATGGCTCAAGGATCCCCTCTACGGGATCGGCGTCGGCAACACGAACTCGATCATCTTCCTTGGTGTCGTGTACGGCGCAGCGGCACTGCTGTATGTCGTGGCGCGTCTCGTCCGCAGGAGTCAGGGCATCGATCTCGATGCCATCCACTCGGAGATCCCGGCCGAGTAAGACCGGGGCGCCTCGGGCGCTTTGCAGACACGGTGAAGGCCGGTGGGTTCCCCCGCCGGCCTTCTCGATTCGCCGCGCCGTTCCCCGCTCAGTGTTGGCTCAGCCCTCGAACCAGCCGCTCGGGCCGGGCGCCGTGTTCTGCCAGACGTGCTTGGCCTCGCGGTACTCATCGAGCCCGGATGGGCCAAGCTCGCGGCCGATCCCGGACTGCTTGAAGCCGCCCCATTCCGCCTCGGGCAGGTAGGTGTTGTAGTCGTTGATCCAGACCGTCCCGTGACGGAGTCGGGCGGCCACGCGCTGGGCGCGCGCCTGGTCCGCGGTCCAGACCGCGCCGGCCAGGCCGTAGGTCGTGTCGTTGCCGAGGGCGATCGCCTCGTCCTCGGTCGTGAAGCGCTCGATGGTCAGGACCGGCCCGAAGACCTCCTCGCGGACGATGCGCATCCCGCGATCGACATCGGCGAACACGGTCGGGCGGTAGAAGAAGCCGGCCTGGAGCTCCGGCTCGGATGGCCGACGGCCGCCCGCGACCAGCCTGGCGCCCTCTTCGATGGCGCCCGCCACGAAGCCTTCGACCCTGGCCCGGTGCGCTGCGCTGATGAGCGCCCCCGCCTCGGTCGTCTCGTCGCTGCCGAGGCCGAGGCGGATCCGATCCGCCCGCCGGCCGATCTCCTCGACGAACCGGTCGTAGATCGTGTCCTGGACGATCGCCCGGCACCCGGCCGAGCAGACCTGCCCCGAATGCGTGAAGGCAGCGGTCAGCGCGTTGTCGACCGCGGTCTCGAAATCGGCGTCGTCGAAGACGATGTTGGGGCTCTTGCCGCCCATCTCGAGGGCGACATTCTTGAGGTTGACCGCAGCGCCGTGGAGCAGCGCCCGCCCAGCATCGAGGCCGCCGGTCAGCGAGATGAGGTCGATATTTGGGCTGTCCGCCAGCGCCTGGCCCACTCGCCCGCCCGGCCCGAGGACGAGATTGACGACACCCGCCGGGATACCGGCCTCCTCGAGGAGACGGGTGAGGTGGATTGCCGTCAGCGGCGTGACCTGGGCAGGCTTCATGACCGCGGTGTTGCCCGCCGCGAGGGCCGGTGCGATCTTCCAGCTCATCTGGAGGAGCGGGTAGTTCCACGGGCCGATCAGGGCGCACACACCGACCGGCTCGTAGACGATCCGGCTGATCGCCTCGGGGTTGCCAGAGTCCACGATCCGGGTCGAGTCCTCGGCGGCGAGGCCGCCGTAATAGCGGAAGACCTTGGCGACATCGGCCATGTCCCAGCGGCTCTCGCGCATGGCCTTGCCGGTGTTGACCGTCTCGAGGCCGGCCAGCGTCTCGAGGTCGCGGTCGACCAGGGAGGCCACCCGGTCAAGGAGGGCGGCGCGCTCCGCGGTCGGGCGGCGCGGCCAGTCGGTGGTGTCGAAGGCGCGTCGCGCGGCGGCGATCGCGGCCGCGACCTGGTCGTCGGTCGCGACATCGACCTCCGTGACGACCATGGCGTCCGACGGGTTGATCACCTGGCTGCACGTGCCGTCGGCTGAGGCGACCCACGTGCCGTCGATGTAGAGGCTGGGCACGGACGACCTCATCGCAGCGTTCCCCGGTTCGGGCGAAGGGTCGGTGGGCAGACCGGGCCTCGTCAAGTGCCCGGTCCGTGGGCTGGTACGTGGCAGGCCCGGGTTGCCCATATCGGCCCGGGTGCCCGTGTCGGCAGCGCGCCGCCGTCCCACCTGGCCCGCGCTGCCATATATGCATGGGAGGACTGATCGGCACGGTCCCGGGCGGGCACCGCGCGCTCTTGAGCGTGGGCAGCCTGCCAAAAATGCGTCGGGCGACCAAATGCCGAGGATCGGGCCCGACTTCCTGACTACGAGTCCGGGCGGGCATATCTGGCAGGTTCTGTGCCGGCTGGGTCGGTCGCGCCCCTCGACGAGCCCCTACCCGGCCTGGCGCAGGCTGTCCGTGATCCGTGCCGCGCTGGCGACCACCAGCTCCGCCAGCGGCCCTTCCCGACCTGGCGACGGGAACCGGTACGACGGTCCGTGGAGATGAACTGCGGCCACGATCTCGCCTGAACCGTCGGCGACCGGGGCCGCCACCGATGAGATGCCCTCGTCGAACTCCTCGAGCGCCCAGGTGTGGCCGTCGCGGCGGATCGCGCGCATCCGTTCGAGGAGGGCGTCGGCGGTGACCAGGGTTTGGTCCGTGAAGCGCTCCATCGGCCGTCCGAGATATCGCTGGACGAAGGTCGGCGGGGCGTAGGCGAGCAGAACCTGGCCCGATGACACGGCGTGGAGCGGGATCCGTGACCCGGTCCAGTCGCGGACCGAGACCGGGTTCGGGCTGGCGACCTGGTCGATGTAGTGAACGAGGTCGCCGTCCGGGACGCTCAGCCCGGCCGCCTCGCCGGCCTCGCCGGCCAGCTCCTCGAGCGAGGGTCTCGCCAGGGTGGCCAGCGACCGGCCCGGGCGGACGCGCGCGGCGAGCGTGACGAGCCGCGGCCCAAGCCGATATCGGCTGTCACCGGGGACCTGCTCGACGACGCCCTCGCGCGCGAGTGACGCCAGTAGCCGCGCGGCCGTGGACTTCGGAAGGTCGGCCCGGCCGGCGACTTCGGTCACGCCGATCGGCCCGTCGGCTAGCGCGCCGAGAACGGCGAACGCTCGTTCGATCGATTGGACTCTGGACATGGGGTCCCTTCTCGGATACATTCTCGATCTAGGAAGTTTCATCATACGGCACGGTTCCACGATGTGGAACCCCCCAACCCAGGAGAGCACCGGATGGCGCAGGACGAGTACGCGGAGATCGACCTCGCGGCGCTCTCTGACGACGAGCTCACCGAGCAGATGCACAACGACCTCTACGACGGCATGGCGGCCGAGATCGTCGAGGGCACCAACATTCTGCTGGGTCGCGGCTGGTCGGCCACCAGGGTGCTCGACGACGCGCTGGTCGCCGGCATGAAGATCGTCGGCATCGACTTCCGGGACGGGATCCTGTTCGTGCCCGAAGTCCTCCTCGCCGCCAACGCGATGAAGTCCGGCATGGCCATCCTTCGACCCCTCCTCGCCGAGACCGGCGCGGAGCCCGTCGGGAAGGTCGTCATCGGGACGGTCAAGGGCGACATCCACGACATCGGCAAGAACCTCGTCGGGATGATGCTGGAGGGCGCCGGCTTCGAGGTCTTCGACCTCGGCATCAATACCGACGCCGAGAAGTTCATCGCCGCGCTTGAGCTCCACAAGCCGGACATCCTGGGCATGTCGGCGCTGCTGACCACGACCATGCCGTACATGAAGGTCGTCATCCAGACCCTCAAGGACCGGGGCATCCGCGAGGACTACATCGTCCTCGTGGGCGGTGCGCCGCTCAATGAGGAGTTCGGTGCGGCGGTCGGGGCCGACGCCTATTGCCGCGACGCCGGTGTCGCCGCGGAGACCGCCCGCCGGCTCATCGACGAGCGCCGCGCCAGTGCGGCCTGAGCGGGCCGACTCGCCCGACACCACGCCGACGCGGCTTGTCATCGTCGGCTGCGGGGCGCTGGCCCGCGAGCTCCTCGCGCTGACCGCGGGCATCCCCGGCGTCCGGGTCGAGGGTGTCGATGCGCGGCTCCATATGCAGCCCGGGCGGATCGCGGCCGCCGTGGCAGCCAAGGTCGAGGTGGTCCGCGAGCGCCACGGCGCCGACATCCGGATCTTCGTGGCGTACGCCGATTGCGGGACGGCGGGCACGCTCGACGCCTATCTCGAACGCGAGGGCATCGACCGCATCGAGGGCGCCCACTGCTACGAGTTCTACGCCGGGGCGGCCGCATTCGAGGCGCTCCAGGATGAGGAGCTCGGGACGTTCTACCTGACCGATTTCCTGGCCCGCCAGTTCGATTCGATCATCTGGGCCGGACTCGGTCTCGACCGCCACCCGGAGTTGCTGCCGGACTACTTCGGCGCGTATCGGCGGCTCGTGTACCTCGCCCAGAGCGACGACCCCGAGCTGACGGCCCGCGCCCAAGCCGCCGCAGGCAGGCTGGGTCTCACCTTCGAGCGCCGCGACACCGGTTTCGGCGGCCTCGCTACGACCATCGACCACGCCATCGCTGGAGCCGCCTGACCCATGGCCACGCTTTCGATCATCTGGTGGCGCGACATCCCGGCCCAGGTCGTCGCCAAGGGCGGCCGGGCGTCGAGCAAGGTCGTGCTCCACCCACGCTTCCAGGTCGCCATCGACAAGGCCGCCAACCGGGCGGGGATGCGCGAGTACAACGCCTACATCGGGGAGTGGCGCAAGACGTTCGAGCCGTGCCCCGACGACGACCTCGAGGCGGTGGTCAAGGCGGAGGCCGAGCGGCTCGAGACCGAATACACCAAGCACCGCCTCGCCGAGCTGATCCAGTCCGGCGGTGTCGGCGGCGGGCCGGCGTTGCCCCCGGCAACCACTGCGGAGACCTCCCCGACATGACCGACACGTTCCTGAGCTCCGCATCGCGCGAGGTCGTCATCGGCTTCGACCGGCCGTTCGTGATCATCGGCGAGCGGATCAACCCGACCGGTCGCAAGCTGATGGCCGAGGAGATGAAGGCGGGCGACTTCAGCCGCGTCGAGCGCGACGTCCTGGCCCAGGTCGAGGCCGGCGCGCAGATGCTCGACATCAACGCCGGGATCCCGCTGGCCGACGAACCGGCCATCCTGGCC
>JBBQVJ010000066.1:0-11410 GCA_038211705.1 Candidatus Limnocylindrales bacterium
GAGCCGGTGACCTACCTGCACCCGAGCCTCGAGCCGGTGCTCAAGGACTCGATGGGGGTGATCCTCTACCAGGAGCAGGTCATGCGCATCGCCATCGAGGTCGGTGGCTTCACCGCGGCCGAATCGGACGGCTTCCGGCGGGCGATGGGGACGTGGCGCTCGACCCGCGAGATGGAGAAGCTCCACCAGCAGTTCCACGACGGCTGCATGCGCCAGCCGGGGATGACCGAGGAGGTCGCCGAGGAGCTGTTCCGCCAGGTCGCCGCGTTCGCAAGCTTCGGGTTCGCGAAGTCGCATGCCGCCGCGTTCGCCCGGACCGCCTACGAATCGGCGTTCCTGAAGCTGTTCTACCCGGCCCAGTTCCTGGTCGGGTTGATCAACGCCCAGCCGATGGGCTTCTACCCGGTCGAGGTCCTGGTCAACGACTCCAAGCGCCACGGGGTGGCCGTCCTGCCGGTCGACATCAACGCATCGGCCTACAAGACGACGACCGAATGGGTCGGCCGACCGGGAGAGCCGCTGCCCGAGGGTGCCGGGATCGCCGCACGTCCGGAGCCGATCCAGTCGCCGGCCTGTGTGGTCCCGTCGGCCGCCGCGCGCGAGCGCTGGACACCCGAGGTCACCACGGGCTGGGGCGTCCGGCTGGGCCTCCAGCTCGTCAAGGGGATCGGCGAGCAGCACGCGGCGCTGCTGGACGCCGAGCTGGCACGCGGGCCGTACCGGTCGTTGGCGGAGGTCGTGGAACGGACCGGGCTTCCGGAGGAGGTCCTGGAACGGCTCATCCGGACCGGTGGGCTGGACTCGCTCGGACGGCCGCGGCGCGAGCTGCTGTGGCAGCTGCGCGAGGTGGCCGGGGCGTCACGCGGCCGGGTCGACGGGCGGGCGCTGCGCGGCCTGGGCCGGGCGGCGGGCAAGCGCTCCGCCGCGGCCGGGCGACCGATGGACCTGCGGCTGCCCGCGACCGAGGCGCCGGCACTCCCCGCCATCACCGAGTCGGAGCGGATCGGCGACGCCTACGCGGTCATCGGGCTCGATGCCCGGCGACAGGTGGTGACGCTGTTCCGGCCGGCGTTGGAGCGGTTGGGCGCGGTCACCAACGCGGCGCTCGCCACGCGCCGGTCAGGACCGGTCCGGATCGGCGGGCTGGTCGTCACCCGCCAGCACCCGATGACGGCCAAGGGCACGGTCTTCCTGGCCCTCGAGGACGAGACGGGGATGGTCAACGTCACGCTCTGGCCGGACACCTGGGCACGGCTGCGGGGCGTCGTCCGGCGGCACGCCCTGCTGCTGGTCGACGGCGACTTGCAGCGCGAGGGCGAGGTGGTCAACGTCATCGCCCGGTCGATCAGGCCACTCCCCGAGGTGGCCGCCGAGACCGGTGGACCGGACGGGCCGGCGGGTGTCCGCCAGATGGGTCACGCAGGGATGCGCCGGCTCGGCTGATCTCCGCGTTGCCTGCAGTCAACGACATCTGCGCTCACGCCGGCGTAACGACCGCCGCCGTGACCAGCTGTATTGACGAAAGTCAACAGACAGCGCTACGTTCCAGAGATCGACGTTGTCGGTCGGGGTCGACGAACGATGGAGGACGAGCGACTGCAAGGAGGACAGATGAAAGGTCGACTATCGATCGGGATCGTCATATTCGCGGCCACTCTGGCGGTTGCCCCGGACGCCACTGCCCGTGACGCATTCCCCCACGAGTTCCATCACAACATGGGCTACTGCGCTCCCTATCTCGCCCAGCTTCGGTTGCCAGATGGATCCCCGGTCCGACCTTGGATCAACCACCTGATCCACGACCTGACTACGGATGCGACTTTCGAAGGCCAGAAGAACGTCGGCGACCTGTACAGCGACCGGGCGCGCAGCGACGACGATCCGGCCTGTGTGGCCCGCTAGCACGAAAGGAACGAAGAAATGAAGCGTTTCATCCTCACCGCCGCGGCGGCAACTCTCCTGGTCCTCGCATCTGTCAGCGGCGTGGCCGCGAAGCAATCGAGGGTGCTCGCTACCCCCAGCGCAGTCTGCTCGGAGCTGGTCGCCTGGCACGTCGGTGGCTACACGTCATTCGGGAACTGCATGGGTCACATCAACAAGGACGTCGCCGCATACCGATTCCCTGATGACGCGACAGGCGACCCGACCTCACTCTCGACCCGCTGCAGCCAGTTCGAGAACGGCGTCTTTGACCCCAACGCTGGAGGGTTTGTCATGCTGAGCTATCCGTTCACGTTCGAGGAGGGCCCCGACTGGCCGTTCACGACGTTCAGCGCACACAACCACGTCCAGTGCGAGCGGACGCTGTTTGCCTATCACACGCTTGCGAGCTTGTTCGGGGGATAGGCGACGCGCGATCCTCGCGTCGCGGTACATCGGGCGGCCGTCGAAGCTTCGAAGGCCGCCCTTAGATCGCGGAACGGATCGGCGATGCCTATGCGGTCATCGGGCTGGATCTCCAGCGACAGGTGGTGACGCTGTCCGGCCGGCGCTGGATCGCCTAGGCGCGGTGACTAGTGCTGCGCTCTCCGAGATGCCGTCGGGCCGTGTCCGGATCGGCGGGCTGGTCGTCACCCGCCGGCACCCGATGACGGCCAAGGGCACGGTCTTCCTCGCTGTCCGTCCGGCCACTCCCCGAGGTGGCCGCCGAGGCCGGCAGGCGGGTCAGCCAGCGGGCGTCCGCCAGATGGGTCACGCCGGGATGCGACGGCTCGGATAGCCTTCGGGCGCGAGGCACCTCGGCGCGAGCGTCGCATCGCCGGAGCTGATGCTGGCCGTCACCCACCACTCTTGCTGAAGTCCTGATTGGCGAAATGCTCTTTGCGCACGGGGCAAGGATCGCTGTTGAGCGGCGCGAAGTGCAGTGTGGTCCCTTGCAGACCCCACTCGTAACGGCCCACTCCCTCTGGCAGGAAGAGGCCGCACGCCTTGACGTTGAAGAAGTCGATCTCGTTTCCGTTGACAACGATCGAGCCGTTCGCGCCACCAAGCGAGTCGGTAACGCGGAAGCCGTTAGCGGTGAAGGTCACGACGGCACCACTGTTCGCAGTGCTGACCACCCGTTTCCACGTACCGATCAGCTGCGCAGGTGCGGGGCCGCCCGGCGGGGGCGAGGCGGCCGCGGCTTTGGCAGAGGCCTTGTCGGTCGCCACTAGGGTCGCTGTGGGGGTCGCCATAAGGGTCGCCGTCGCGCTTGGGGATGGGCCCGCCGCCCCGCCACAAGCTACCAGTCCCCACGAGGACAGGAGGAGTAAGAAGGAGGCGACGATGCGGACAGGCGATCCGATGGTCATGGTGCCCTTTCTGGTCGTACTGACTCGGGAATGGGGATCTCCAGCCACATAGGGAGTTACTTCCGCTTCTTGATCACGGTCAGCGTCGCCATCCCAGTCGCGGTGCCGTCGGCGCCGGTCACGGTGTGACTTCCCGGACCGCCGCCACATGAGGCGCCGATGCATTGGCCTCTGGTGATGGCGAATGCTGTGGATCCGGTGACGTCACCGCGGCTGTTGCCGTACTGGTCGTAACCTTCGGCGGTATAGATCTGCTGGGATCCGACCGTGATCGACGACGACGCCGGGGACAGCATGAGGTGATCCAACGAGCCCGTGGTCACCACGACTTCCTCGCCACATGAGGAGGCCGCGCCGGTGTTGTTCGTGTCGCCGCTGTATGTCGCGATCCAGTGGTAGGTACCCGCGGTGGTCCCCGTGATGTTGCCGGAATTGGCCGACCCGCCGCTCAACGTGTCGGTCCGGATAGCTACGGGGGAAGCCGAGCAGGTGGTGTCACCAGGAGCGAACAAGGCGAAGTTCACCGTCCCGGTTGGTGACGCTCCACCGGACAGCGCGGCTGTGTCCGACACCGCACCGCCGGCTATCACGCCGCCTGACGGGGTCGTGGATATCGACGGAGACGCCTGCGTCACGACCACGGGTTCGCCACATGATGTAGCGACCGGGTTGTTGTTCGTGTCGCCGTTGTACGTCGCGATCCAGCGGTAGGTACCCGCGCCGCTTACCGTGATGTTGCCCGACGAGGCCGATCCGCCGATCAGTGCGCTGGATCTCGTGTCGATGGGCGTACCTGTGCAAGCGGCATCATCTGGGGCGAACAACCCGAACGTCACCGTCCCGGTCGGCGATGCTCCCCCGGACACAGTCGCCGTGTCCGACACGTTGCCACCTACCGCAACGGTGCCCGACGGGGTCGTGGAAATCGAGGGGTTCGCTAAAGGGAGGGCCCAGGCGAAGAAAACCCATCCGTCGGACCCTGACCCGTCGGCGGTCGCTGTTCCACCGGGCGGTATCAGCGAAGAGCCGCCGCCTCCTCCGCCGCCTCTCCAACCGTGGCATGTGAATTGGGCAAGCTCGTAGCAGCCAGATCCGCCGCCGCCTCCTCCTCCGCCGAAGTAACCGCCGCCTCCGCCCCCGCCTCCCCGGCCGAATACGTCGTCGCCGTTGCCGCGGCCGTCGCCGCCAGGGCCCGCTCCGCCGCCGATGACGGCCTGGCCGAAGAATCCCGGATCGCCATCGCACGCCGCGCACTGTCCGGTTCCGCCCGCGCCACCGAGTCCACCTGTACCGAAGGCGCCACCCCCGCCGCCTCTGCCCGAGGAGGAGCCGTTTCCAGGGAATCCATCCTGCCCGTCCCAGCCGCCGTCTCCACCTTCACCGCCACTAAGGCTCGAGCTGGGGGAGGCATCGCCGCCGCCTCCAGCGGCCACGAGGACACGGTCGTTTGAGTTGGTGCCACCTACGCGCACATCCGAGGCGCCTCCGCCCCCACCGCCGGACAGCGTCCCGCTGTGATCGTAGGCTCCCGCTCCGCCCCCGTTGAAGCCCCCGTCATGGACGCGTCCTTGGCCGCCCACATTGATCTGGAGGGCTGCACCCGGAGTCACGTCGATCGTTCCAGTAACGTCCGCGCCTGAATCCCCACGGTAGCCAGCGGCCCCGAATGCGCGAACCCGAATTTGCGTTACTCCGGCGGGAACAGTGAAACTCTGCGAGTCGCCGGTGTAGTTGAATCCCTCGAAGCCGGGGCCTCCGTACGCAGTGGCGGAAGGGGCAGCGGTCACACCGACGGCTCCCGCGCCGACGACCATGACCATCGTCGCAGCAAACTTAATCGCGGAACGGCGTTGTTTCATGCGACTGAGACCATGATACGAATGTTTCCGTTCGTGAGGACCCGTTTGTGTCATAGAAGCTGACGCGAGTCCGTGCGAGGTCCGACTCCGGATGGAGGATCTCCGGGATCTGGTGGAGGCCGTCGCCCGCCAGCGCGATCAGGGAATGAGCTGCTGCTAACCACGCAGTCCAGTGTCGGTGGGTCGCCGTCATCATGGCCGCTTACGATGAAGCCGATCCCGCTGAGTACCACCAGCGGAACCGTGATCGGCCCCGCCGCCTTCTCGTCCGCATTTCCGATCGCCATGTCCACGACTCCCTCTGGTGTTCGCGCAGAAGCTTATGCGACTATAATCTCATCATGAGTAGTCAAATCTCATATGTCAATAGTGGAAGGATGCGCCAGAAGGCGCGGACCGCATCCGCACTGGTGGAAGCCGCCCGTCAGCTCATGTCGCGGGGGATTGTGCCGACCGTTGAGGCTGCCGCGACCCAGGCTGGGGTGTCGCGTGCGACCGCCTACCGGTACTTCCCCGACCAACGTTCGCTTCTGGTCTCGGCGTACCCGATCACCGAGACGACCAGCCTCCTGCCGGAGGACCCACCGGCAGATGTCATCGAGAGAGTTCACCTGGTCGCCCGCGGCATTCTCGACTCGATCGTCGCAAACGAGGTCGCCCTACGGGCGCAGCTGCGAATTTCGCTGGAAGTATCCGCCACGCGCGCCGAACTGCCCCTGCGCAAAGGCCGCCGAATCATATGGTTCGAGGATGCCCTCGCGCCGTTGCGCACCGAGCTCCGGCCGCGGTCGTTCCGTCGCTTGACGCTCGCGCTGGCTGCCGTCGTCTCGCTCGAGGTCCTGATCTGGCTCGTCGACCTTGCCGGGCTGTCACGCAAAGCCGCCGTCGAACAAATCGTGTGGACAGCCGAACAGATCGTGCGTTCCGCAACGACTTCATCCTGAGACGCGCGGCGTGGGGCGTGGCAGCAACGCCGAGGCGATCCAGAGCACCCTTCGAACGGTCTGGCGAATCAGCCTAGGTCGGTAGACGCCTCATCGGCTGGCGCGACGGATCAGCGCTTGGCGGCGGCCTTCTGCGAGGTGGACCCGCGGGTCCGGCCATCGCCCGGCCGCTGCTTCTGGGTCTGCGACTGGCGGCGGTTCCGGTTCGGGCTCGAGAGGGCGAGGAACCGGCGATACCAGGCCGCGGCGGCGGCGAAGAAGGCGCCCATGATCGGTGAGTAGATGAAGGCGGCGATCGTGGCCCCGCCCGCGTTGAGCTGGAACTGCTCGGAGAACGGCGCCGGCAGCAGGTTCGTCAGGCCGAGCGCCACGTAGCAAACCGCCGACACGAGCCCGACGACGACGCCGACCAGCCAGCTGGCCCTGGGTGCCAGGAACCCCGCGATGAAGACGCCACCGATAGCCGGGAAGACGACGAAATAGGTGAACAGCAGACCGGTGACCATGTCCTTGGCGCCGGTCACCGCCGTGGCGATCGTGCTGCCGACCGTGATCAGGATCGGGACCCAGAGCGCCTTCGTGTGGACGGCGATCCAGGGCAGCGCGGCGACGTCGGCCCGGACGTGGACGGGCCGGATCGACAGCCTGAACGCGGCCAGGAAGCCGACGCGCTCTGGCGGCGCGCTCGCCGACGACTTCATCTCCGAGGCCGTGCTCGGACGTCGGGCCGCCCCGGCGTTCGAATCGACCTCCACGCCGTCGATCGTCTCGGATCCCGGGTCGCCTGCGGTGACGGCTCGGTAGCGGCGGCGCGCCTCGGCGCGTTCGGTCCTCTTGGCGCGGGCCACGGTCTCTCCTGCCTCTGGGGGTCGGAATGGTGGAGCGCATCGTAGTCCAACGTCGGCCGACGCGGGATAAGCGCCGGTGAAGTCGTCTTTGCTACAACGGTGGTTCACCGCCGCCACTCGCCCGTCCCGCCGGGAGGTCACCGATGGATCGTGCCCGGCGCGCGGGGTTCACCGCGCTCATCGTCGTCATGGTGGCCGCGGCGCTCGCGGGTCCGGGTGGCGCTCCGACGCTTGCCGGGATCGTGGCCTGGCCGCCGTCCACGCTGGTCGTCTCTGAGCTGCAGACCGGCGGCGCCTCGGCCTCGGACGAGTTCGTCGAGCTCGCCAACCAGGGTCCCGCCCCGGTCGACTTGGCCGGGCTCGAGGTGGTCTACGCGACATCCTCAGGCTCGACCGTGACGCGCAAGGCGACCTGGGCCGCGACGACCGTGCTGGGGCCGGGTCAACGGATCCTGGTCGCGAACGCCGCCGGAATCCATGCGGCGATCGCGGACGCGACGTACGCGAGCGGGTTCGCGGCGACGGGCGGCGCGCTAGCCATCCGGGTGGTCGGCGGCGTGACGATCGACGCCGTCGGTTGGGGCGATGCGACCAGCAGCTTCGTGGAGGGGACCGCGGCCCCGGCGCCGCCGGCCGGGTCGAGCCTTGAGCGGGCACCGGGCGGCGCCGCCGGCAACGGCATCGATACCAACGACAACGGCACCGACTGGTTCGTGCAGGGAGCGCCATCGCCACAGGGGCGGGCGGCGCCGCCGGTCCCGGCACCGACGGCGACCGCGACACCGACCCCGAGCGCGACCCCGAGCGCCACGGCCGGGCCAACCGCGACGCCGACCCCGAGCGGGGCGCCCTCGCCGACACCGACGTCGACGCCGGGCCCGACCGCGACGCCACCCCCGACCGCGACGCCAGCCCCGGCCGCATCGCCGACCCCGATCCCGACCGCCAAGCCCACGCCGGCCGCGACGCCCACCCCGACGCCGACGCCGGCGCCCACCCCGCAACCGATCGCCGAGGTGCGCGGCCTGGCCGATGACACCGACGCGACGATCGAAGGCGTGCTCACGACGGCGCTCGGCGCCCTCGAATCGGGGCGCGGCGGGTTCATCCAGGACGCCTCGGGCGGGATCGCCCTGTACCTCGACGCGACCGCGAGGGGCGAGTGGCCCGCGGGGACCATCGTCCTCGTCGATGGCACGGTCTCGAGTCGCTTCTCGCAACGAACGCTCCGGATCACCGAGGCGGATCTCACGCGCGGCTCGAGCGCGACGTTGCCGGACGCCATCGACCTCGGCACGGGTGAGGCCATCGAGGCCAACGAGGGGGGCCGGATCAGGATCGTCGGGACCCTCAGCGGCGCGCCCGACCAGCTGGCCGACGGCCTCGGCGTGACCGTTGATGACGGCTCCGGTCCGGTCCGCGTGATCATCGGCCCGGACGCGCTCGGCGGACGGACCATCGCGTCAGGCCTGATCGCGACCGTCGCCGGGCCGCTCGGCCAGCGCGACAGCTCCGGAACGGGCAGCGGCGGCTATCGGATCCACGCCACGCTGCCGGGCGACCTCGAGGTGGCACCGCCAGCGACCCCGTCGCCGACCGCGACGCCGAGCCCGAGCCCGACCCTGAGCCCGACCGCGGCCCCATCGCCGACGCCGACGGCGTCGCCGACCGCATCGCCGACGCCGGGCCCCACCTCGACACCCAGCCCGACGTCGTCGCCCACCATCCTGACGCTCGAGGCGGTCCGGACCCTGCCCGTCGGCGCCACGGCCCGGACGACCGGCGTTGTCGTTGCCGAGGCGGGGCGGCTCGGATCGCCGACGCTGTTGGCCATCGGGTCGGCGACGGCTGGCCTCGTCGTCCACCTGCCCGCCGACGCGCCAGCCTACGCCCGGGGCAGGACGCTCGACGTGACCGGGAAGCTCGCCGCCCCGTACGGGCAGCTCGAGATCCGACCGGGGGTCGATGGCATCCGGGTCGTCGGGATCGCCGCGCTCCCGCGCCCCGTCGGCCTCGCGTCGGCCGGTCTGACCGAGCCCGCCGAGGGCCGCCTCGTCTCGACAACCGGCCGTCTGGCCACGAAGCCCCGGAAGTCGGCGGGGGGCGTCCTGACCCTGCTCCTCGAACGAGATGGCGCCGAACCGGTCAAGCTCATGGCCGATCCATCGAGCCGGATCCCGATGGGGTCGCTCAAGGTCGGCTCGACCTATCGCGCCGTCGGGTTCGTCGGCCAGCGGGCAAGCCGGTCGGGCGCGCTCGATGGCTACCGGGTCTGGGCGCGCGACACGGCGGACCTCGTCATGGTGGCGGCGCCACGCACGTCGCCCGGCGCGTCCGCCGCGGCACCATCCCCACCCGCGAGCGCCGGCAGGATCGAGACCCTCTCGATCGCCCGCGCCCTGCGGGTCACCGACCGGGCAGTCGCCATCGAGGCGGTCGTGACGACGCCGGCCACGCTGCTCGACGCGACAGGGCGCCGGATCGTGGTCCAGGACGGATCGGCCGCGGTCGAGGTCCTCGTCCCGACCGGCGTGACCGCGCCACCGGTCGGGGCAAGGATCCGCGCCGAGGGTCGCATAGGGGTGGCTTACGGAGCGCCGCGGCTCCGTGCCGATCGACTTGACGTGGCCGGCAGCGGCGCCGTCCCATCGGCGTTCGTCCTCCACGGCGAGCCAGGCGAAGCGCACGAGTGGCGCCTCGTCATGGTCACGGGCCGGATCGCAAGCATCCACAAGCTGGGCGATCGCTGGCGGGCCGGGCTCGTCGTCGGTACGAAGAACGTCGTGGTTGTCGGCCAGGCCGGGTCCGGGATCGCGAGCACGGCGCTGGTCGAGGGCCGGTCGGCCACCGTGACCGGGATCGTCCGGCGACCAGCACCGAGCGCCTCGGACCATCGGTTCGCCGTCACACCGCGGTTCCCGGCCGACGTGCGCGTGGCGGGCGGGTCCGGATCGGCCTCCGGGGCAAAGACTGGAAGCACGGGAACCAGCGGCGTCCCCACCCGATCCGATGGATCGCCGTCGAGCCCGACCGAGACCGTGACCGTGCCATCGGCCGCCGACGCCGACCTCATCGCACTCGGCACGCGGGTCGGGACCCGGGTCCGCGTCGGCGGCCTCGTCGTCGAGCTTCGGGCGGACGGCTTCACGCTCGACGATGGCACCGCGATCGGCCGCGTCGCCCTCCGCGGGCCCGCCCTCGACCTGCTGCCGATGATCGAACCCGACGATGCGCTCAATGCCATCGGCACGGTCGAATCGAGCAGCGATGGCCCGATCGTGGTCGTTGACGACCCGGCCGGGATCATCCTGGCCGGCGACCTGGTCGCCGCCGGCGCGTCATCCGGACCGAGCCCGGTCACCGGGGCCGCCGTGCCCCCGAGCGACGGCCCCGGTGTGGGCGACGTCGGCAGTCGGCTGGCCGGTCTCGGCGGGGCTCCCTGGCCGGTCGACGCGGGGGCCGCCGGGGTCGGGACGCTCATCCTCATCTCGGCGCTGTCGCTGGCCGTGACGCTCCTTCGCCGGGAGCGATCGCGACGCCATCTCGGGGCTCGGATCGCCGCTCGGCTGGCCACCTTCGCGGGACCCGCCGAGGGCCCAGCGGACGCGAACGTGGCTGAGCGTGGCCCAAGCACGATCCACTCGGCTTGACGCTCGTGAGAAGGCGGGTCTATCCTCGGCCGAGTTTCGCGCCAGCGAAGCAGTCACGCCGAGCGAGGAGAGGTCTTGCCGAACGCGGATCACCGCGTCGAAAGCCCGTCGGATCGCAGGATCGCGATCCCCGTCGGGGAACGGCAGTACCACATCGACCTCGGTCCAGGTCAACTGGCCGAGTACATCCTCCTCCCTGGTGACCCGGATCGGACCTCGCGCATCGCCTCGCGCTTCGAATCGATCGAGCTCGAGCAGCGACACCGGGAGTTCGCTTCGGCGACCGGGCTCTACAGAGGCCAGCGGATGTCGGTCGTCTCGACCGGCATCGGCACGGACAATGTCGAGATCGTCGTGGCTGAGATCCTGGCGATCACCGAGCGACCGACGTTCATCCGGGTCGGGTCGTGCGGGGCGCTCCAACCGGAGATGGCACTGGGCGACCTTGCCATCACCACCGGGGCCGTGCGTCTCGAATCGACGACGAGCTTCTTCGTCCACGATGGGTACCCAGCCGTTGCCGACTATGAAGCGGTCGCGGCACTCATCGAGGCCGCGGAGCGGCTCGGACACCGGTACCACGTCGGGGTGACGGCGACGGCTCCTGGCTTCTTCGGCGCACAAGGGCGTCCGATCCCCCAGTTGCCCATCCGCTACCCTGACCTCGCGGAGGAGATGGCGCGCCAGCGCGTCATGAACTTCGAGATGGAGGCGTCGGCACTCCTCGTCCTCGCGACCCTGGCCCGCTGTCGCGCCGGTGTCGTCTGTGCGGTGTACGCCAATCGGACGACCGGCGATTTCGTCAGCGGCGACCTC
>JBBQVJ010000067.1:0-11331 GCA_038211705.1 Candidatus Limnocylindrales bacterium
GATCCGCGCCAACGGCCTCGAGATCGCCTACGAGACGATCGGCAGCGGGCCGCCCCTCGTCCTGCTCCACGGCGCGTCGACATCGGGGCCCGAGACGTTCGCCGGCCAGATCCCGGCCCTCGCCGAGTCGTTCGAGCTGTACCTCCCCGACGCTCGCGGCCACGGCGGGACGCGCTGGGACGCCGCGAACGGGTTTCGTGCCGATTGGTTGGTGGACGACCTCGAGGCCTTCGTAGATGGGCTCGGGCTGCTGAGCTTCCACCTGGTGGGCTACTCGATGGGCGCGATGACCGCACTCGGCTTCGCGACCAGGGCAGCCGAGCGACTCGAGACGCTGGTGGTCGTCGGAATCACGACCGCTCGCGAGCCGCGGGCCCGTGTCGGCCGGCGGTTGATGGACCCCGACCGGATCCTGCGCGACGACCCGGGCTGGGCCGCCAGGATGGACCGGACCATCGATCCCGTCCAGGGCGACGGCGCCTGGCGGCGACTCCTGCCGGCGATCGCGGCCGATATCGAGACGCAGCCGTTGCTGACGCCCGGCGAGCTGCGCTCGATCACGCCGCCGACCCTCGTCGCATGTGGCGACCATGATCCGCTGGTGCCCGTCGCCCAGGCGCTGGACCTCAGCCGGCAGGTCCGGGACGGCCGGCTGTTCGTGGCGCCGGACAGCGGCCACGACGTGCTGACGCGTCGCGCCACCCTCGCCACCGAGGCCCTTCGGGGCTTCTATCGTTCGACTGCGGCGTTCGCCGAGACGCGGGCGAGCCGTCCCGACCCGAGACCGGAGGTTCCCCGATGACCACGCTCCTCGTCCTCTACCGCCAGCCCGAGGGCGGCCCCGACGCCCAGGCCGAATTCGAGCGGCGCTATGCCGCCGAGCACCTCCCGCTCGCGGCCGGGACGCCGGGGCTGCGCGAGACCCGGGTCCACCGGGTCGTCGAGGCTCTGGGCGCCGAGACCGACCTGATCCTGGTGACCGCCATGACCTTCGATGACCGGGCGGCGCTCGACGCCGGCCTCGGGTCGGAGACGATGCGAGCGGCCGGACGGAACCTGCGCGAGATCGCCCCCGGTCTGGCCACGTTCCTCGTGCTCGAGGACGTGCCGGAGATGACTGCCGCCGCTTCCCCGGCAGTGGATACTGTCTGAACGACAGTCGAGGATCCCCGTGCCCAAGAGCGCAGCGTCGTCCGACCCCCCGCTTCGCGCGACCTCCGCGGCCGGGTCTTCCCGCGTCCGGCTGGCCTTCCCGGCTCCGGCGCCGGCTTCGGCCGCGCCCGCGACCGAGCTGGCGGGGGTCGCGCTGGTGACCCTTGATCGCCCGGCGGCCCTCAACGCCCTCGACTTCGAGCTGATGGATGAGCTGGCGGCGACGCTCGAGACGCTCGACGCCGATGCCGTCTGCCGGGCGATCGTGATCACGGGGGCGGGCGACCGGGCGTTCGCGGCCGGCGCGGACGTCCGCGAGCTCGAGCCGCAGACATCGTCGACGCTGACGGCCGGCGGCCGGTTCGCGGCCTGGGACCGGCTGGCCGCCATCGGGCTACCGCTCATCGCCGCGGTCCGCGGCGTCGCCCTCGGCGGCGGCTGCGAGCTGGCGATGGCCTGCGACATGATCGTGGCCGCCGAGGACGCCAGCTTCGGCCAGCCGGAGATCCTGCTCGGGGTCATGCCCGGCGCGGGCGGCACCCAGCGCCTGGCCCGGGCGATCGGCAAGGCCCGGGCGATGGAGCTGATCCTGACCTGCCGGACGATGACCGCGTACGAGGCCGACCGGTACGGCCTCCTGACCCGCGTCGTTCCGTCCGAGGCGACGGTCGACGCCGCCCTTGAGCTGGCCGGCCGGATCGCGGCCATGCCGCCGCTGGCGGTGCGGGCGGCCAAGGCGGCTATCCTCGACGCCGCGGAACGAACCCTGAGCGATGGGCTCGCGCGCGAACGCGAGGCCTTCTTCCGGCTCTTCGACAGCGCGGACCAAGCCGAGGGCATGGCCGCCTTCACCCAGAAACGCCCGCCCGTCTGGTCGGGACACTGACCACCATTGAAATACCTTGGAGAACATGGCCGCTCACCCCCAACGCCCCTTCGAGGTTTTGGCGGATATTACGTTTCGCTCGTTGAACCTTACTCACCAATGCGAGGTCCGCGTCCTTCGCTCGACCATCTCCAGACGCCTGCTTGCCGAAGGAACGAGTTGCAGGGCAATTCTATGAGCGTGGCCCGATCAGTGGAGGATGCGCATGCGCCGCAGGGTTCTCGCGATTCTTTCAAGTGTCGCCATTCTGGCTTCATCTGCCATCGATGTGACGGCGCACGCCGCACAGATTTATCACTACTACCAGGCTTGTGCTACCGAGACAGCCACGGATACTGGTCCCCACGGCGTGATTTGGGATCGCCACGTCTACAACTACACTGCGGTACGGATGACCATTCCCGCCCAGCGTCTGGATCCCTGCACGGCAGGAAATGCGACCTACCACAGCACGTCGCTTCAGTGGGCCGACCTACAGGGAAATCAGGCGGGCCATAGCTGGAATCTGGCGCAGCTCGGTCTCGGCAAGATCAATTACGCCTCGGGGCTCTATCAGTGCAGTGGCGCCAATCAGATGCAGAACGATCAGACATCGTTCGTCTGGACCCCGAACATCACAAATCAGGTCTTCTGTCGTGCCTCGTGGGTGGACTTCAACAACGACGGAACGCCCGATAACCCCGTCGCCAACGAGGACTACACGTTCACGATCCAGGCGATCTTCAGTGGCAGCCACTCTGGCACGTGGCAGTTCAGTGTGAAGCGCGTGTCAGATGGTGCCATCGATTATGCCTGGGTGACGCGAACGTCCGGCGCTTATGTGCCGCAGGTCTGGTGGGGTTGCGAAATCGGCAACACGGCCAACCAGCTGGGTGTGCCACGCTATTCGACTCCGGCATGGCTGGCCCAGCCCTCGTATATCAAGACCACTTCGTCGAGCTGGATCTACACGGAAGACAGCGTCGTCGCTTGGGAGCCATGGCTTGGCGGCGTCGGTGAGTATCCCAAGCGCTGGTACTACAACACCACGAGCGACCAGAGCGTGCTCGGTGAGCAGATCGACTGTCATACCGACAGCCACAACACCGCCTAGGAGGGCGGAAGTCCATGAAGCACACGCGATTCCTAATCGCCACGCTATTCCTGATCGCCTTGGTGGCGGGCGCTTGTACTAGGGCAATCGTCCCGGGTGGCGCCGCTCCAGTTTCGGCTGGCCCGTCATTGTCTGTTGATGCGTCCGCATCGGATGGAGTGTCCCCCTTGGTGCCCTCTGATTGGCCGTTACCGTCTGGCGTGACTCGTCCCTACGTATGCAGCTCCGACTGCGGGCAGTTGCAGTCTGCTATTCAGGCCGAGTTGGAGCGTCAGATGCCGGGTTACCCGGCGATTTCATCCATGGAACTCTACGAGCAGTCGCGCGTATCGGTCGACGACCCACACGTGCTTTGCCAAACGACGATGCGGAATCTAGTGGCCGTCACTAAGGCTCCCGGCCGACCCGAAAAGCCCGTTGTTGTGTTTTCCTTCAATGGTGTCTACACGGCCCTCCCGTGGGAGCCTGTCCGGTGCTAACCGACAGCCGAAATGCCTGGACGAGCCAATACCGGGCCCATTTTCCCGCTATCGAGACAGCCCGATCGAATGCCTCGCGAGGCGACTCACCTGACGGGCCAGCACGGGCACGAAGGTGGTCGAGTAGTGTTGGCAATTCACGGCGTAACGCGCCGTTAAGTGGCGCTCGAGCGGTTGTCCGCGCGTCATGCCATCGGCCGCCCGTCACTCAACGAGCCTGTCGAGCTCGAATGCGATCGTGGACGATCTGATGCGCTGTCAAACGCTCGTCTGACAATGATTCGAGCGCCCAACGAGGAGAGACGCCGATGGAGCGAGATCCCGAGGGCGGTTCGGACGTCGGTCGCGCCTTCCAGCGCGATCTGGCGGACGCATCGCCCGGTACGCTGCGCGATGCGGCCCCGGATTACCTGGCGCCGATCGATGAATCGGCGCCAGTCAGTGGCCACTCCCCCGCGCCCGAACAGACCTCTTCCCCGGCCGACGCGCCGGAACAGGACTGGGCGACGGCGAAGGGACTGCTCTACCCGGCCTTCCGTCCGGTCGGGACCCAGGGGCTCGCCCTCGAATCGATCGACCGTGAGGCGCTCGCTGCGCACGCCGCCCAGCGCCACGCGCAGCCACTGATCGATATCGGGCCGGCCGAACTGCCGGTCGTCTACACGATCGACGCCGGGGCCTACGACATCGTCGTCAACGGCGACCACCTCCTGTCGTGGGGCGTCGAGCCGTCCGAGCTCCAGGACGCGGCCATCCGCAACCTCGGCGCGTGGTCCGCGACCGCACCCTGGACCGACGAGGTCTCGGGCGACCGTCGGCTGATCAGCTCGGACACGGGCAACGGCTGGGATGCTGCCCGGATCCTGCTGCCCGACGTCGTGGCGCACCTCGTGACCGAGCTCGGTTCGGTCGGGCGGATCCTCATCGGGCTCCCGGAGCGCCACCTGATGACCGCCGGTTCGCTGCGGCCGGGTGACGACGACTTCGCGACGCTGTTCGCCGAGTTCATCGTCGAGCACTCCGGCGGTTCCGACGAACCGATCGACCGCCGTGTCTTCGAGCTCGTCGAGGGCCGGCTCGTCGAGTTCTCCGGGGTCTGACCGCCGCCGATGAGCGGCGACCGACCGAACCCGACCTTCAGCGCGATCCGCTACGAGGTCGCCGACGCGATCGCGACGATCACGCTCCACCGACCCGACGCGCTCAATGCGCTGACCGTGCCGATGAAGACCGAGCTGCTCGCAGCGTTGCGGGCGGTCGCTCGGGACCGTGCCGTTCGGGCGGTCGTGCTGACCGGCGCCGGCCGGGCGTTCTGTGCGGGCCAGGACCTCAAGGAGCGGCTCGAGCCCGATGCGGCGCCGCTCGCGATCGAGGTTCGCGAGCGTTACAACCCGATCATCGCCGCGATGCGGCGGCTCGACCAGCCCATCGTCGGGGCGATCAACGGGGTCGCGGCCGGGGCCGGCGCCTCGCTGGCATTCGCCTGCGACATCCGACTGGCGGCCGAGGGCGCCAGCTTCGTCCTGGCGTTCGGGCGGATCGGGCTGGTACCGGACAGTGGCGCGACGTGGTTCCTGCCCCGACTCGTGGGCCCGGCCAAGGCCGCTGAGCTGGCACTGCTCGGTGAGTCGGTGAGCAGCGCCGAGGCGGTGCGGCTTGGGCTGGTGGCGCGGGTGGTCCCGGCCGATGCGCTGGCGGACGAAGCCCGTGGCGTGGCTGCTCGACTCGCCGCCCTGGCACCGCGGGCCCTCGCCCTGACCAAGCGGGCGCTGGAGCGGAGCTGGTCGGTGGACCTCGAGGCGGCGCTGGAGGACGAGGCGTATCGCCAGGGGATCGCCGGTGCGACGGCGGACCACGCAGAGGGCCTGGCGGCGTTCCTCGAGAAGCGGCCGCCTCGGTTCACCGGGGAATGAGGCGCCACTCGGCGTCTTGACGGAGACCTCGCTCGGCCGTAGGCTGGCGCCTAACAAGCGTTAGTTAGGGGGCACGTGCGATAGTCGAGACGACCCGTCGCCAGGCGATCGAGGACGCGGCCAGCTCGCTGTTCCACGAGCACGGCTATTCGGGCACGAGCGTACGCGACATCGCGCGCGCGGTCGACATCCAGGGCGCCAGCCTGTACGCCCACGTCGCATCGAAGCAGGAAGTCCTGTGGTCGATCGTGGAACGCACCGCATCGCGCTTCGAGGCCGCCGCCGACACCGTCGAAGCCGCCGATCCCGGCTCGCTGCTGTTCGGCCCGGGCGTCCATCTCATCTCGCTCGTGCGTGCCCATGTCGGCGTCGTGATCGATGACATCGAGCGGGCCAGCGTCTTCGTCTACGAGTGGCGCGCGCTCGATCCCGGCCGCCGCCACGACATCGCTCGGCGTCGTGACGCCTACGAGGCCCGCTTCCGAACGGCGATCGCCGACGGCGTCGAGAGCGGCGCGTTCGTCGCGGTCGATCCGGTCCCGACGGCCGCCTACATCCTCTCCGCGCTCAATGGCCTGGTCGCCTGGTACCGGCTCAGTGGCCGGCTCGACGTGCGGACCATCGCCGACACTTACGCGGACCTCTCGCTGCGCGCCGTGACCGCCCATGGAGCCCGACCATGACCGATCCGCTCGCCCTCGAGCCCATCCTCGGTCCGCTCGATCGCGGCCACCCTGGCTTCAACGACGACCTGCCCCACGACGAGCGGTACGCGCTGTTCGAGGCGCACGTCGCGGCCGGCCTCAAGGTCGAGGCGACGGACTGGATGCCCGACGAGTACCGGACGGCCGTCCTGCGTTTTGTCGAGATGCACGCCAACAGCGAGCTGATGGGCGTCCTCCCCGAGCGCGAATGGCTCATGCGCGCACCGACCCTGCGGCGGAAGCTCGCGCTGACGGCCAAGGTCCAGGACGAGGTCGGGCACGCCCAGCTGCTGTACCGCGTCGCCGAGGATCTCGGCAAGCCACGCGAGGCGATGTTCGACGATCTCCTCGCCGGGAAGACGAAGTTCCACAACGTCTTCCACTACCCGACTGTCGGCTGGGCCGATGTCGGGATGATCGCCTGGCTCGTCGATGCGGCGGCGATCGTGGCCCAGCAGGCGTTGCGCGACTCGTCGTACGCGCCCTACGCCCGGACGATGCGCAAGATCTGCTGGGAGGAATCGGTCCACATCATGCACGGTCGTGACGTCGTCGTGACGATGGTCACCGGCTCCCCGGCCCAGCGGGCGGCGATCCAGGACGCGCTCGATCGGTGGTGGGGGCCGCTGATGCAGATGCACGGCCCGCGCTCGCCGCGTGAAAAGGACCGCGACCTGCACTGGCGGATCAAGGCCAAGACCTCCGAAGAGCTTCGCCAGGAGTTCCTGACCATCTATGTACCCCGGATCCGCGAGATCGGGCTGGTGATCCCCGACCCTGAGCTGGCGTTTGACGAGGCGGCCGGGGAATGGCGCTACGCCGAGCCCGACTGGGACGAGCTGCGGACGGTCGTCACCAACCACGGGCCGATGTCGCAGGCACGGCTCGAGTTCCGGCGGCTCGCCCGAGAGGAGACCGCGTGGGTACGCGACTCGATCCTCGGCGTCCCGCGCGCGGCATGAGCGCCGACATCGCGGCGCCCGCCACCGACGCCCCCGACACCTCGGCCGCCACCGAGGCCTCACCCGCCCCCGTCCTCGAGGCCTGGGAGGTCTTTCGCCAGGAGAAGGACGGCGATCCGATGCGCCATGGCGGGAGCGTCATGGCGCCCGACGCCGAGCTGGCTGTCCACTACGCCCGCGAGCTGTACGGCCGGCGACAGGAGAGCGTCCGCCTCTGGGTCGTCCGTCGCGACGACATCCTCGATCTCGACGATCCCGACCTGCTCCAGCCGCCGCTCGACCGCTCCTACAAGAAGCCGGGCGGTTATGTGATGCGCGACAAGCTGGCGGCCGCGCGCGCCCTGTCGGGGCAGGCCAAGCCGAAGGCCCGATCGGGATGACCCCGGTCGCCGTGCCGGCCGCGCTCGCCGTGCCGGCCGCGCCCGCCGTGCCGGTCGCGCCCGCCGTGCGCTGCGAGATCCCAGCGGCGCCATGTGCGTGGCAGCCACCACTGACCGATCGAACGGTTGACGGGGGACGCGAGCCGGTCGTCACCTCGCGTTTCGGTGACCCGGGGACACGGAACGACGCCGAGGGACGCGCGCGAGCCCACCGTGCGGGGCTTCAGCACCCGAATGGTGACTGCCAACCACATCCAGGCTGGGGGTCGCGTCCATGACTGCCGCCGAACGCTCGTTGCCCGCCACGGCGCCCGCCGCCACGGCGCCCGCCGCCACCGAGCTGGCGGAGCTCCTGCGCACGATGGCCGACGACGAGTTCGTCATCGGCTTCTCCGATTCGGAATGGACCGGGATCGCGCCGCTCCTCGAAGAGGATGTGGCGATGAGCTCGATCGCCCAGGACGAGCTGGGTCATGCCGCGGCCCTCTACGGGCTGCTCGGCGAGCTCACCGGCACCGACCCGGACGCGTTGGCGTACGACCGTGAGCCGGCCGACTACCGCCATTGCCGGCTCCTGGACCATGGCCGCGGCGACTGGGCGATGACGATCGCTCGACGTTACCTGTACGACTCGGCCGATGTGGTCCGGCTCGAGGCGCTCGCCGCGGGCACGTGGGCGCCGCTGGCCGAGCTCGTGAGCAAGCTTCTGCGCGAGGAGCGCTATCACCGGATGCACGCCGGGGCATGGCTCGACCGGCTGGCACGAAGCGATGGCGAGCCGCGCGATCGGCTGTTGGCGGCCCTGGCGGAGCTCGCGCCCGATGCGGCGACGGTCTTCACGCCACTCCCCGGGGAGCCGGCACTGCGGGAGGCCGGGATCCTGGCCGCCTCGATGACCGAGCTCGAGACGTCCTGGCGAGCCTCGATCGCGCCCACCTTCGACGCGCTCGACCTGCCGATGCCGCCGCCCGCCAACGACCCGGCGCGCGGCCGCACCGACCACGGTGAACCCTTCCGATGGCTGTGGGCCGAGTTCACCTCGGTCCGGCGAGCCGACCCGGGAGCCACCTGGTGAGCGAGGCCGGGGTCCAGGTGGGCGTCGCGCGGGCGCGGGCAGGCGCCGTCGGCGGGGTTCCCCCCACCACGCCCACGACCCCGGCGCCCGACGAAGCCGCCGTCCGATCGGCCCTCGCCGAGGTCATGGACCCGGAGCTGCCGATGCTGTCCGTGGTCGATCTCGGGATCGTTCACCGCGTCGAGGTTGACCCTGACGCCATCCGGGTCCAGATCCTGCCGACCTTCATCGGTTGTCCCGCGCTGGAACTGATCAAGGCCTCGATCGCGACGCGGCTCGGCGCGTTCGGCCGGCCGGTCGAGGTCACCGCCACCTTCGAGGTGCCCTGGACATCCGAACGGATCAGTCCCGCCGGACGGCAGGCCCTGCTCGAAGCCGGCATCGCACCGCCGGGCGGCCCGGACTCGACTGGGATCGGCCCGGGTGGTCTGATCGATCTGGAGCCGTGCGTCCCGTGCCCCCACTGCGGCTCGCGGCGGACGACGCTCGAGAACCTGTTCGGGCCGACCCAGTGCCGGACCATCCGCTACTGCACCGACTGCCGGCAGCCCTTCGAATCGATCAAAGCCATCTGATGTCCGAGACGACGTCGGCGTCGGAGGCGGCGCCGCTGCCGTCGATCGTCGGCGTGGTCGGTGCTGGCACGATGGGCTCGGGGATCGCCCAGGTCGCGCTCGAGGCGGGCTGCGAGGTCGTCATGTACGACGTGGACGAAGCGGCCGTCGAGCGCGGCCGCGAGCGGATCCGTGACGGGCTGTGGCGCCGCGCCGCGAAGCTCGACCTGGATCCGGAAGCCGTGGCGGCCTGGATTGGTACCCGGCTCGACCGGGTCCGCCACGTGCCGACCGTCGATGGGCTGGCCGACGAAGCCGACATCGTCATCGAGTCGGCCATCGAGGATCTCGCCCTCAAACAGGCGATCTTCACGACGCTCGATGACGTCGCCGGCCCCGAAGTCATCCTGGCAACCAATACGAGCGCCCTGTCGGTCGCCGAGATCGCCCAGGCGACGACCCGCCCTGAGCGCGTCATCGGGCTCCATTTCTTCAACCCGGCCCCGTTGATGGCCCTCGTGGAGGTCGTCGCGCCGCCGCTCGCCGACCCGGCGGTGGTGGCACGGGCCGTTGCGACCGTGACGGCCTGGGGCAAGACGCCCGTCGTCTGCGGCGACCGCCCCGGCTTCATCGTCAACCGGGTCAACCGGCCGTTCACGATCGAGGCGCTGCGGATCCTCGAATCGGGGGCGGCGGGCGTGGTCGAGATCGACACCGCGCTTCGGGAAGACGGGTTTCCGATGGGCCCGTTCGAGCTGATGGACCTGACCGGCATCGACGTCACCCTGGCCGCGGCAACGGGCATCTGGGAAGGGCTCGGTCGGCCAGACCGGCTCCGGCCGTCGCCGATCCAGGAGCGGCTCGTGGAGGCCGGCGATCTTGGCCGCAAGACGGGTCGCGGCTTCTATCGCTATGTCGACGGCCGTCGGACCGAGGCTGCGGACGCATTCCCAGCCCCGACCGCCGGCGAGGCCCTGTCGTCGGATGGGATCCGCGACCGGATCCTCGGCGCCATCGCCGAGGAAGCGCGCGCGGCCGCCGCGGAGGGCGTGGCCGCCGCGGAGACCATCGATCTTGCGTTGCGCCTCGGCGCCGGCCATCCGTACGGCGTCACGGACCGCGGGCGGCCATGAGGTCCAGACCGGCTCCGCCCGTACAATCGGGATCATGACCCGCGACAGCCACCGCCCACTTCGTGAAGCCTGGATCGTCGAGGCGGTCCGTACGCCGATCGGCCGCTATGGAGGCGCCTTGGCGAGCGTGCGGCCGGACGATCTCGCCGCGGCCGTTCTGCGCGCCGTCGTCGACCGAGCCGGCATGGACGCGGCGCTCGTCGAGGACGTCATCCTCGGCTGCGCGAACCAGGCCGGCGAGGACAACCGCGACGTCGCCCGGATGGCGCTTCTGCTGGCCGATTTCCCGGTCGAGGTCGGCGGGCTGACGGTCAACCGGTTGTGCGGCTCAGGGCTCCAGGCGATCAACTCGGCGGCGCACGCGATCGCCGTCGGCGATGGCGACGTGTTCATCGGTGGCGGCGTCGAGTCGATGACCCGCGCGCCGTACGTCCAGCTCAAGGCCGAGTCGGCCTACGACCGCGGAAACCGCGAGATGGCCGATACGACCCTCGGCTGGCGGTTCGTCAACCCGCGGCTGGCCGAGAAGCACCAGCCCTACTCGATGGGCGAGACCGCCGAAAACGTGGCCGAGCGGTGGGGCGTCTCGCGTGAGCGCCAGGACGCGTTCGCGCTCGAGAGCCAGCGACGCGCGGTCGCCGCCATCGAGGCCGGTCGGTTCGCCGGTCAGATCGTCCCGATCTCCGTCCCGCAACGGAAGGGTGAGGCGCTGGTCATCGACCGCGACGAGCACCCGCGTGCCGATTCCTCGCTCGAGGCGCTCGGCCGGCTCAAGCCGGCGTTCAAGCGCGAGGGCGGCACCGTCACGGCCGGCAACAGCTCCGGGATCAACGACGGGGCGTCGGCCGTGCTGCTCGTGGAGGCGGACCGGGCCCGGGAGCTCGGTCTACGTCCGCTTGCGCGGGTCGTCGCCACGGCCGTGGCGGGCGTGGACCCGGCGGTCATGGGCGTCGGCCCGGTGCCGGCGACGCGCAAGGCGCTCGAGCGCGCTGGGATCGCC
>JBBQVJ010000068.1:0-11260 GCA_038211705.1 Candidatus Limnocylindrales bacterium
TGGGGATGCCGGACTGGAGCGCCTGGCCGTAGGCCGGCGCGATGTGCTTCATGAGCTCCTTCTCGCGCCGGGTCTTCGCCTGACCGTACCGGAAGTGGATCGTGGTGCCCGTGGTGCTGGGCTCGAACTCGACCGTATGAAGCACCTTGACGGGTCCGCTCGGAGTATCGAGGATCGTGCGGTCCGTGACGTAATCGTACGGACGCCAATCAAGGATCTCCTCGACGACGGCGTCCCGGTCGTGCATGCAGTGGTTGGCCGATCCGGGGCCTCGTCGGCCGCCCACGGCGCCCTTGACCTCGACCTCCGTCACCCAAGGTTGCCACGACATCCGTTGGCCAGGCGTGGTGATGAATTCCCAGGCAACCTGCGGCGGCACGTTCGTCTGCGCCGACACGATGAGGATCGCCTCTTCGGGGTGGACGAACACGCGGGCGCGAGCATCCTCCTCCTGCCAGCGACGCTCGAGATCGAGGACCCACGTCGGTACGTCCCCGATCCGATCGTACGTCTCGGTGTGCCCGCGCATGCCCAGCGCTTCGGGATCGAGGTCGGCGGCCTCGATGGCCGCCTGGCTGATCAGGGCGTAGGCGTGGACGCCCAGCTTCTCGACGACGTCGTTCTTCAGAAGGCGGTGCACGACGATCACGTCCGATCCCAGGAGCTCCTGACGACCGGCGACTTTCTGGAGGATGGCCATGCCATGGTGGACGACGAACTTGAGGTCGAGATCGGGGATTCGGACGCACGCGTTGCACTCGCAGGACGTGGCCTGGCGGACGTCTCGCCGGCGCCGGCGGAATCCGAAGTAGCAACGCTCGATCGTGTCGAGAAGCATCGACCCGTCGATCTTCTCGGCCGTGGCGTAGGTGAAGGCGGCATCACCCTCGAGCTTGGCATCGGAAGTTGGGCCGGAGCGCTGTCACCACCGCGCCGATCAGGTCGGCCAGGATGTCCTGGGCGTGCTCCAACTCCACGTCGGCCAGATAGCCCGTGTAGCCGGATTGTCCGCGATCAGGAAGCAGGTGGGTTGCGCGACCGAGAGCATCGTTCCTCATTGGCGTGACAGATCGGGACGCTCGTCAACTATACGTCCGGGTCACGGCCGGCCACGGTTTGCCGTGGCCGAGGGGACCGCGACCCCGAAGACCCGGCCGATCCTTCCGTTACCACGTCTATGGTACGTTCAATGCCATGAGGACTACCATCGACAGGGCGGGACGCCTGGTCATCCCCCGCTCGCTCAGGGATCGGATCGGGCTCGCTGGAGGGGGTGAGGTAGAACTCGAGCTCGATGGCGCCGCGATCCGCATCGAGCCGGTCGGCGGCACGTTGCTCAGAGAGGAGGACGGTCTGCTGGTCATCCCAGCGACGGGAACGTCACTCACCGGCGCGGCGGTTCGTGAGCTGATCGATGCCGACCGACACGGACGCTGAAGCACTCGGGATCGCGCTGCTCGACACGAGCGCGGCGATCGCCCTCATGGTCGAGGATCACGAAGCCCATGCCGCGACACTCGAGGCGGTCCGCGGCCGACGCCTCGGGCTGGCCGGCCATGCCTGGTTCGAGACGTACTCAGTCCTGACTCGGCTGCCGGCCGGGCTTCGTCGTTCGCCGGCCGACGTCGAGCGCCTGCTGGCTCACAACTTCCCCACGTCCGGCTTTCTCGGTGAGGCGGAAGCCGTCGCCCTCGGCTCCGAGCTCGCCCGGCTGGGCGTCTCGGGCGGGGCCGTTTACGACGCGCTGGTCGCCGCGGCCGCACGGCAACACGGGCGACCCCTTCTTTCGGGTGATGGACGGGCGCGCCCTGTCTACGAGGCGCTCGGCGTGGAGGTCCAGGTCATCCGCTGACCGGCGGTCAGGCCGGATCCGTCCTGTCGGTTCCAGCCCATCAGCCGATTCGCGCCTCACGCGTGCCGTCGATGGAGATCGCCAAAGCAATCAGTGCGCGGGCGGCCCGATCTGCTGCTCCGTGTCAAGGAGTGGTTGCTGGCTCACCTGGAGGAACCCACGGCGGGGTCGATCAAGGTCGACCACCAGCGTGATGACCGCACCCAGGACGACGATCAGGACGAGCGCCCCGATAGCGAACCCTCCCGACATGTCATTCGGCTCCTGCCGACGATTCACCGACCGCCGTGGGCACGGGTTCGTCGAGCAGCTCGCGGATCACCTGCTCCTGCTCCACAAAGCCACCGACCTTCGGATTCGACCGGTTCGCGTGGTTCCGTGACCCCGACGAAAACCTGATCAACCTGACCCAGGAGGGCCCGGGGGCCGCATCTCCGCCGACGGCTAGGCCATCCACCCTCGGGCCACAACGCCTACACCCATCTCGTTCGTAACCAGCAGGTCCTCGGTTCAAGTCCGAGTGGCGGCTCCATACCTCCAGTTCGCGCTCAGGCCGGCGCCGGCTCCAGTTCTCGCCCGCCGGTTCGCTCGGCGCCGATCCCGGCGACGACGACGCACGCGATGCCGAGGACGGCGAGCGCGTCAGGCTGTTGGCTCAGCACGATGAAGCCGATGAGAAGGGCGAATGCCGGCTCCACGGCCATCAGCGTTCCGAAGGCGACCGTGGTCAGTCGTCGCAGCGCCAGGAACTCCAGCGTGAAGGGCACGACCGGCAGGAGGATCGCGAGTCCAAGGCCGATCACCACCAGTTCGGGCGTCAGGAGCCCGAAGGTATTCGGGCCGGCGACCACGGTGGCGACCAGCGCGCCGACCGGCATCGACACCGCGAGAGAATTCAGGCCCGCGACCTCGTCACCGACGTGCTGGGTGAGGACGATGTAGGTGCCCCAGCAGACGCCGGCAGCGAGCGCGAAGGCAACGCCGACGGTATCTGCCTCGCCGGTCCACGGCTGGGTCAGGAACACAACGCCTACTGCCGCGATGACCGGCCAGATCCTCACGCCGGCGCGCCCGCGCCACACGGCGACTCCCAGCGGGCCGAGGAACTCCAGGGCGCTCGCGGTGCCGAGCGGCAGGCGCGCGATCGCCGCCATGAAGAGAAGTGCGGTGCCCGACGTGACCACTCCGAGGAGCACGGTGGCCCGAAACGAGGAGGGGGAGAAGTCCGAGGGCCGGGGCCGCACGAGCACGATGAAGATCAGTGCGGCCCAGGCCAGCCGCAGCCACGTTACGCCCGCGGCGCCGATGTCGTCGATCAGGTTGATGGCGACGGCCAGGCCGAGCTGCACGCACAGCATCGCCCCCACGGCCATCGATGCGCCGATGCGCGACGACGACATGGTGGGCCCGGTGGCGGTGATCGCGGCCATGGGACTAGTAGACGGGATGTGGATCGTCCCCGTCCACGTGAACATGTTGGCCGTCGCGGCAAACGCCGCCGCCCAAGCAGAGCTCGGCTCTCCTCGGGCGGGATGCCGCGACGGACGTGCGTCAGAAGCCGCAGAAAGGCCCCGGCGCGTCGAGCTCCTGCCGGAAGGCCCCCCAACCGGCGCCATGATCACGCTGATGCCGACGGCGCCCTGGCCGCGCTGCTCATCATCCTCCTGCGCACCACGAACCGATCGGTCGGTCTCGCCGATGCCGCCGATGTGACTGGCGCCTGATCTAGCAGTCCGTCGTCATCGCTGCTCAAGCCGCGGCGCTTGCACCAGCTCGACAGTCTCGACGATACCGCCGGGCTCGAAGAAGCTCGCGGCGAGCGCCACCTCCTCGGCCGACGACGCCTCGGACAGCGCGTCGTCCTCGAAGACGCTGCGGGCGATCTCGCCGATGTCCTCGAGGATGCGCTCGTAGCGGTAGTAGACGATCGCCTCGGGGTCGACGGCCACCTCGCCGTAGCCCTCGAAGAACCAGGCGTCCTCGCGCGGCTCCACCGCCCGGGCGATCCTGGAGCCGATCACGAACAGGAGGTCGCGCTCACGCGGCGCCAGCATCGGCCCATCCCAGTCGACCAGGAAGATCCGGCCATCGTCGGCGACGAGGATGTTGGCGGCGTGGATGTCCGCGTGGCAAAGGACGTGCTCGAAGCGGTGCTCGCGGAGTCGCTGGCCGAGCGCACCGGCGCGGTCGAGCATGGCGTCGATCTGCTTCGACCGGTCGCGCAGGAGCGCCTGGAGCTGCCGGCGCGTCGGTGCCGCCATCGGCGGTTCGTTGGCGAGCTCGAGGGCGCGCCGGACCAGGGCCGCCGACGCCAGCCCGAACGACTCAGTCGGCAGTCGATCGGCGAAACGCTCCGGGAGCCCGCTGTCATGGACCGCCCGCAACGTCGACCCGAAGACGCGCCATTGCGCTGCCGTCATCCCGGCGACCATCGCATTCCGGCCAGCCACGAACGGGTACAGGGCGAGCGTCGTGCCGTCGCCGAGCGCGCGCCAGAGATCGCCGGTCCGGGTGGGAGTCGGGGCGAGGATGTTCGCCACACCCGCCTCGAGCAGTGCACGTGGGACCTCGAGTGGCACGTCCGGTGCCGGTCCGAAGCGGACCTTGAGGAAGACCGGCGCACCAGCGCTGACGACCTCGTACGAGGCGGCGCGCATGTCGTAGCCGCGCACGAACGAAAACGCCGATGCGTCGACCGCCCAAGCCTCCTGGAGCGCCGTCGCGAGCGTTGCCGTGTCGAGACCCGGGTCTTCGAGCATGGGTTTGACGATACCGCCTGGGCCGCGAGACCCGGCGCTCGCCGCCCGGGCGGTGCGGTCCTAGACTTCGAGACGATGCCGCACGTCCATTCGCCCGCCCGCGCGAACGCCCGACGGCTGGTCGCGGTGCTTGGGCTGTCGGCGGTCATCTTCGTCATCGAGCTGGTCGGCGGGCTCGCGTCCAACAGCCTCGCCCTCCTGGCCGATGCCGGACACGTGTTCACCGACGTCGCGGGGATCAGCCTCGCCCTGCTGGCGATCTGGATCGGCTCGCGTCCGGCCAGCACCGAACGCACCTACGGCTATCTGCGGCTGGAGATCCTTGCCGCCGTCGCGAACGCGGTCCTGCTCTTCGCCGTGGCCGCCTTCATCCTGTACGAGGCGTGGCAACGGCTGTCCGCGCCGCCCGAGGTCGCTTCCGGGCTGATGCTGGCCGTCGCGCTGATCGGGCTCGTCGTCAACGGGGTCTCGCTGCGGCTGCTCCACGACGCCCAGGCCAGGAGTCTGACCATGCGCGGGGCGTACCTGGAGGTGCTGGGCGACCTGGCCGGGTCGGCCGTCGTCGTCGTGGCGGCGGTGGTCATCGCGCTGACCGGCCGGATCGGCGCCGACGCGGTCGCCTCGGCGCTCATCGCGGTGCTCATCCTGCCGCGGACCTGGGGCCTCCTCCGCGACGCCGTCGACGTCCTGCTTGAAGCGACGCCGAAGGGCGTCGAGATGGCCGATGTCCGCCGCCACATCCTCGAGGCGCCAGGGGTGGCCGACGTCCACGATCTCCACGCCTGGACGATCACCTCGGGCGTCAACGTCGTGTCGGCGCACGTCGTCCTCGAGCCCGGGGCCGATGGCGTGGCCGTCCTGGACTTCCTGTGCGACTGCCTGTCGGGCGACTTCGACATCGAGCACTCGACCTTCCAGCTCGAGTCGAGCGATCGGCGTGGCCTCGAGGCGGTCTCGCACGGCTAGGTCAGCATCCGCGACGACCGCCCGGTGTTTCATCGGCCCGACCGCCGACAGTAGAATGACGCCCCACCTTCACGTCTTTCGCGTCGCGTTCCGCCGCTCCCCGTGCGGCTCGAGGAGGATCACGATTGAGTACGCAACCGGCTGATGCGCGCGTCGTCGTCATCGGCGCCGGCATCGTCGGCAACAGCCTTGTCTACCATCTGGCCAAGCTCGGCTGGAAGCACATCGTCCAGGTCGAGAAGGGCCCGCTGCCGAACCCCGGCGGCTCGACCGGCCACGCCTCGAACTTCATCTTCCTGACCGATCACTCGCGCGAGATGACCAACTTGACGCTCGACAGCGTCGACCAGTACAAGGAGCTGGGCGTCTTCACCCAGAGCGGCGGCATCGAGGTCGCCCGGACGCACGAGCGGATGGAGGAGCTCAAGCGCCGGATGGCGTCGTCTCGCTCGTGGGGCATCGATGCCGAGCTGATCACGCCCGAGCAGGTCAAGGCGATGGTTCCGTACATCGATACCGACATCATCCTCGGCGGCTTTTCGACGCCCGGCATCGGCGTCGTCGACTCGCTGCGCGCGGGCACGATCATGCGCGAGCGCGCCCAGGAGCTCGACGCCCTGACGATCTCGCCGATGACCGAGGTGACCGGCATCGACGTCGAGGACGGCCACGTCACCCGCGTCCGGACCGACAAGGGCGACTTCGACGCCGACATCGTGCTCATCGCGGCCGGCGTCTGGAGCCCGCGCATCGCCGCGATGGCCGGCGCGGAGGTGCCGCTGACCCCCGCAGTCCACCAGATGATCAGCGTTGGCCCCGTGCCGCTGTTCGAGGACACGGTCGGCGAGATCACCTACCCGATCGTGCGCGACATGGACACCAACATGTACGAGCGCCAGCACGGAGGCGACCTCGAGGTCGGCTCGTACGCCCATCGGGCGATCCTGATGGACGCCGACGAGATTCCCTCGATCGCCGAATCGAAGCTGTCGCCGACCGAGCTCCCGTTCACCCAGGAGGACTTCGACCTCCAGATGGAGCAGGGCCTCGAGCTCGTGCCGGACATCCTGGGTGACGAGCGGGTCGGCATCCGGCACGCCATCAACGGCCTGCTGTCGCTGACCCCCGACGGGATGCCGATCCTCGGCGAGACCCCCGAAGTCCACGGCCTGTGGGTGGCGGCCGCGGTCTGGATCAAGGAGGCGCCCGGGATCGCCAAGATGGTCGCCGAGTGGATGACGACCGGGCAGCCCGAGATCGACCCGCACGGCTCCGACATCGCCCGCTTCCACGCCCACCAGACCGCCCGCGAGCACGTCAAGGCGCGCTCGGCCGAGGGCTTCAACAAGACCTACGGCATCGTCCACCCGGCCGAGCAGTGGGAGAGCAACCGCGACGTCCGGCTGAGCCCGTTCAACCACCGCGAGCGTGAGCTCGGCGCGATGTTCTTCGAGACGGCGGGCTGGGAGCGGCCGTTCTGGTACGCCTCGAACGAGTCGCTGCTGGAGGAGTACGGCGATCGGGTCATGCCCCGGACCGCCGAGTGGGAATCGCGCTGGTGGTCGCCGATCATCAATGCCGAGCACCTGGCGATGCGCGACCGGGTCGGGATGGTCGACTTGTCGGCGTTCGTCATCTTCGACATCACCGGACCGGGCGCGCTCGCGGCGGTCCAGGCGATCGCCGTCGCGCAGATGGACGTGCCGGTCGGGCGGGTCGTCTACACACCGCTGCTCAACGAGGCCGGCGGCATCAAGTCGGACCTGACGATCATGCGGCTGGGTCGCGACCAGTTCCGGGTCGTGACCGGTGGCGCCCACGGGATGGGCGACAAGAAGTGGTTCCGCGACCACCTCCCGGCCGACGGCTCGGCGCAGCTGTCCGATCTCACCTCGATGTTCACGACGGTTGGCATCTGGGGGCCGCGGGCGCGTGATGTCGTCGCCTCGGCGACCTCGGGCGACGTGTCGAACGAGGGCTTCCCGTTCGGGACGGCGCGGTCGATCGAGCTCGGTGGCATCCCGGTCCTCGCCTCACGGATCTCGTACGTCGGGGAGCTCGGCTGGGAGCTGTACGTCCCGATGGAGCAGGGCGCCCGGCTGTGGGACACGCTGTGGGAGGCCGGTCAGCCGCACGGCATCGTCCCGTTCGGGATCGGCGTGTACGGCACGACCGGCCGCCTCGAGAAGGGCTATCGCGCCCACGGCGCCGAGCTCGACCTCGAGTTCGACCTGGTCGAGGCCGACATGCTCCGGCCCAAGGTCAAGGAGGCCGACTTCATCGGTCGCGCGGCCTATCTCGAGCAGCGCTCGCGGCCGCCCGTCGCGACGCTATCGACGCTGACGGTCGATGACAACACGTCGGCGAGCGGAGTCGAGCGCTACATGCTTGGTCGCGAGCCGATCCTGACCCTCGACGGCGGTCCGATCACCGACGCCAAGGGTCGCCGCTCGTTCGTGACGAGCGCCGGGTCCGGGCCGTCGGTCGGCAAGCACATTCTGCTCTCGTACCTGCCGCCCGAGTACGCGGTGGTCGGCACGAAGCTCCTCGTCGAGTACTTCGGGGAGCGTTACCCGGTGACCGTGGACGTCGTCGGCTCGACGCCGCTGTTCGACCCCGACAACAGCCGCGTCCGGAGCTGACGTGAACATCCTGGTCTGCGTCAAGCGCGTCCCGGCCACGGCCGGCAAGATCACCCTGACCGCCGACGACCGGGCGATCGACACGCGCTATCTCGGGTTCACGGTCAGTCCGCATGAGGAATGCGCGGTCGAGGAGGCCGTCCGCATCGTCGAGGCCTGGGGCGGTGGCACGACCACGGTCCTGACGCTCGGCCCCGAGGAGGCCACCGACCAGCTCCGCGAGGCGATGGCGGTCGGCATCGACAAGGCGATCCTGCTCGGGACCGACGGCGGGGAGTGGGGCGCCGTCGCGACCGCGACCGCGATCACCGACGCGATCCGGACGCGCGAGGCGGCCGATGGCCCGTTCGACCTCATCCTGCTCGGCAACGAGGCGGCCGACACCGGTGACTACCAGGTGGGTGTGCGGATCGCGGTCGCCCTCGACCGGCCGATCGTGACCGGCGTCAAGGGTCTCGAGGTCGGCGAGGGGACCGTCACCGCCCGGCGCGAGGCACCCGGCGGCGGATGGGAGCTTTACGAGATCCCGAGGCCGGCCGTCGTGACCGTCAAGGAGGGGATCAACCTGCCGCGCTACCCGTCGGTTCCGGGCCGGCTCCGGGCCCGCAAAAAGGAGATCGAGCGGGTGGCCCTCGACCCGGCTGCTGCCGCGCCATCGATGATCCGGCTGCGCGTACCGGTCGAGAAGGAGAGTGCCGTCGAGATCCTGGGCGAGGGACCCGAAGCGGCCCCGCGCGTGGTCGAGGTGTTTCGGCGCCTGGGGCTGATCGCATGATCCTGGTCGTCGTCGAGCACGAGGCTGGCGCGCCGGACCGGCTCTCGGTCGAGGCGCTCGCGCTGGGCCGAAGTCTGGCCGAGGCGACCGGGGAGCCGCTCGCGGCCGTCGCGTATGGTCCGGGCTCGGCGGCGATCGCGGGGGCGCTCGGCGCGAGCGGCGTCGCGACCCTCACCGCCATCGACGACCCAAGGCTCGCGGAGTACGCGCCGGAGGCCCTCGGTAAAGCGGTCGCCCAGCTTGTCGAGCGAGACCGGCCGTCGGTCGTGATCGGGACGGGCAGCGAACGCGGGGCCGAGATCCTGGCCCATGTCGCGGCTCGGACCGGGCTGCCGCTGGCGGCCAACGTCACGGAGGTCCGGCCGGGCGATCCTTGGGGGGTCACCCGCCAGCGCTGGGGCGGCAGCCTGCTCGAGGAGGCTCGGCTCGATGGCCCGATCCGGCTGCTGACCGTGGCACCACACGCCGTCAAGCCGGCTTCCGCCGCGGCGCCCAGCCAGGTCGCAGTGGAAGCGTTCGCCCCGGACCTGACCGACCGGGACCTTCGCGTCCGGATCACCTCGCGCGTCCCGGCCGAGGCGGGGGTGGTCTCGCTCGCCGACGCGCGCGTCGTGGTCGGTGGCGGTCGTGGCGTCGGCAGCACCGAGGGCTTCGCTGAGCTCGACGAACTGGCGTTGCTGCTCGGTGGGACGGTCGGCGTCTCGCGTGTGGTCACGTCAGCCGGCTGGCGGCCGCACGCCCAGCAGGTCGGCCAGACCGGGACCCGGATCGCGCCCGACCTGTACATCGCGTGCGGCATCAGCGGCGCCATCCAGCACATGGTCGGGGCCCGCTCGGCCAAGGCGATCCTGGCCATCAACACCGATCGCGACGCGCCGATGGTCACCCGGGCAACCTACGCGGTCATCGGCGACCTGCACACCATTCTGCCGGCGATCATCACGGCGGTGCGCGCCGCCCGCTGACACGATTCTCTCTGGCGCTCGTGCCCTTGGCGTGCGTGCCACTGGCGCTGCGGCCGGCCTCGGGAGTAGGGTCAACGCAGTTGCGATGCGGCTGCTAGGTGGCGAACGCGTCCATGACGAACGGACGGGCTGCCTCCTGCGCCATCGTGGCCTCGACGTCATACGATGGCGTGTGAACGACCGTGCCGCGAGCACGGAGCAGGTAGGAGGGACCCCAGATGCCACCCAAGACCAAGGGCTCACGAGGCAACGGTTCGAGCCGGACGCAGCGATTGTCGCCGGAGCCGAGGCTCGCGCCGCTGGGGAAGGAGGTCCAACGGTTCGGATCGCTCCGGCTGCTCCCGATCGCGCTCGCTGCCGAGGCCCGTTCGGAGAGCTGCCAGCTCCTCAACGAGATCCTCGCGGATTCGATGATCCTCTACGCGCTCTACAAGAAGCACCACTGGCTCGTCGCAGGCCCGACCTTCTACCAGCTCCACCTCCTGTTCGACAAGCACGCCGAGGAGCAGACCGAGATCATCGATCTGCTGGCCGAGCGCGTGCAGACCCTTGGCGGCATCGCCGTCGGCGACCCGCGCCACGCGGCCGAGCTGACGACCATCGATCGCGCGCCAAACGGCGCCGAGGACGTCCCGGCGATGATCCATCGGCTGCTCGACGCGCACGAGACCATCCTCGAGAAGGTCCGCGACGCCATCACCAAGACCGAGAAGTCCGAGGACTGGGGCTCGAACGACCTGCTCATGGGCGACGTCCTGCGCCGGAACGAGCTCCAGGTCTGGTTCATCGCCGAACATGTGGTGGACATCCCGCTGATCGAGGCTTAGACAACGGGGCGTCGCGGGACCAGCGGCGGGGCGCGTTTGGGTTCGACGCGGCGGCCCCGCGCCTCGCCCCCGCCCCGCGCCCCGCGCCTCGCCCCCGCGCTCCGCGTCCCGCCCCGCGCCTTGACCGCGACCGCATGACTGGGAGTCTTAGGATCGGGGGTAGGTGGGCCCTACGGCAGGCGAAGCGCGCTCGGCGCGTTCCGGTTTGAGCGTGGATCGGGCGCTACGAGGCCCGTAACGACCGCCTTGGTCCGGATGTAAGACTGGGAGTCATACGGCTGGTCGCAGCGCGCCGAACTGGTCGTAATGCGCCGCGGCCGAGTGCGGCGCGACGACCCACGGCACGCACCGGGGCGGGACCAGCAACACGGGGAACCGTCGCGGCCACGCCCTAGTCGACCGGGCGGCGCCGCGCCGCTACCTCGCGCAGCCGGCCCTCAAGAAAATCTCGTTCCGGGCCGTTCGTGGTGAGAT
>JBBQVJ010000069.1:0-11247 GCA_038211705.1 Candidatus Limnocylindrales bacterium
GGCCTGTCCGACCTGATCGAGAAGTGGGGCGGGGCGGACGAATGAGCGGCGATCCCGCATCGAACGGACGGGTCCTGGCCGGGGCGCCCGGCGCTGGTCCCGCTGGCCCGGCGGGTCCCACGCCCGCTCATAGCGCCCCGCCGCCGCGCGCGCTGCCGGGTGGCGGCGAGACCCGGCGCCATGTCCTGGTGGCGGTCGTCCTCAACAAGCCGGGCGTCCTGAACCGCGTCTCGAGCCTGATGCGGGCGCGCAATTTCAACATCGACTCGCTGGCGGTCAGCCACACCGACAGCGAGGACGTGAGCCGGATGACGATCACGCTGCACGGCGACGATGTGGCGGTCGAGCAGGCCGCCAAGCAGCTGTACCGGCTCATCGATGTCCTCAAGGTGCAGGACGTGACGGCCGAGCCGACCATCCAGCAGGAGCTGGCGCTGGTCAAGATCCGGGCGACCGACTCGACCCGCGCCGAGGTCCTGAAGCTCGTGGAGCTCTCACGCGGCCGGGTCGTCGACCTGGCCGATGGCTCGGTCATCGTGGAGGTGACCGGCACGGAGTCCGAGGTCGACGCGTTCGTCGCGCTGGTCCGGACCTATGGCATCAAGGAGTTGGTCCGGACCGGGGCCGTCGTGATGGCTCGCGGCTCGGGATCCATCGAGGAGGCGATCAAGCGATGACGGCACGGATGTACTACGACAACGACGCCGATCCCGCGGCCCTGGCCGGCCAGACGGTGGCGATCATCGGCTACGGCAGCCAGGGCCACGCCCATGCCCTCAACCTGCACGAGTCGGGTGTCGACGTCGTGGTCGGGCTGGCCCCGACGTCCAGGAGCCGGGCCTTGGCCGAGGAGGCCGGTCTGCGCGTCGCCGACGTGCCCGAGGCGGTCAAGGCCGCCGACGTGATCATGATCCTCGTGCCAGACACTGCCCAGAAGGCGGTCTACGACGAGGAGATCGCCCCGCACCTCCACGCCGGTCATCTGTTGATGTTCGCCCACGGCTTCAACATCCACTTCGGTCGCATCGACCCGCCGGGCATCGTCGACGTCGGGATGATCGCGCCAAAGGGCCCGGGCCACCTGCTCCGCTCGGTCTATCGCGCCGGCGGAGGGGTGCCGGCTCTGTTCGCCGTCCACCGCGACCCGTCGGGCACGGCTCGCGACCGGGTCCTGGCCTACGGCCGGGCGATCGGCTCCACCCGGGCGGGCGTCCTCGAGACGACCTTCGCCGAGGAGACCGAGACCGACCTGTTCGGCGAGCAGGCCGTCCTGTGCGGCGGCACCGCCGCGCTGGTCAAGATGGCCTTCGAGACACTGGTCGAGGCCGGTTACCAGCCCGAGCTCGCCTACTTCGAGACGATGCACGAGCTCAAGCTCATCGTCGACCTGATGTACCGCGGCGGCCTCAACTTCATGCGCTTTTCCGTCAGCGACACGGCCGAGTACGGCGATTACATCAGCGGGCCGCGGATCATCGACGACCACGTCCGGGCCACGATGCAGCAGGTCCTCAAGGAGATCCAGGACGGGACGTTCGCCCGGAACTGGATCGCCGAGAGCGAGTCGGGGCGCAAGGAGTTCGAGCGCCTGCGGGCGGCCGACCGCGACCACCTCATCGAGCGCGTCGGTTCGCGGCTGCGCGGCCAGATGCCGTTCCTCGATCCAGTCGAGGTCGTGGCCGGTCAGGCCCAGGCGTCGGCGACGACGCCCGGCGCGGCACGGTGAGCAAGCCCGTAGCGCGGCCCGCCGGCCCGTCCGTGGCCGCGGGCAGCGTCCGCATCTTCGACACCACCCTGCGCGATGGTGAGCAGGCGCCCGGCGCCGGCCTGACCGCGGCCGAGAAGCTCGATGTCGCCCGCCAGCTGGCCCGCCTCAAGGTCGATGTCATCGAGGCCGGCTTCCCGGCCGCCTCGCCGGGCGATTTCGAGGCCGTCCGCCGGATCGCCCAGGAGACCCGGGGCGGGATCGCCGTGGCGGCGCTCGCCCGCTGCAAGGACGGCGACCCGCAACGAGCGATCGAGGCGATCAAGGTCGCCGAGCGGCCGCATCTCCACGTGTTCATCGCGACCAGCGACATCCCCCTCAAGCACAAGCTGCGGATCGACCGCGAGACCGCACTCGCCGAGGCGGTCCGCTGGGTCCGCTACGGCCGCGAACAGCTGGGCCGCGACGCCGAGATCGAGTTCTCCGCCGAGGACGCCTCGCGGACCGATCTCGGCTACCTGCTCCAGGTCTACGAGGCGGTCGTGGAGGCCGGTGCCTCGACCGTGAATATCCCGGATACCGTCGGCTACGCCATCCCGTCGGAATTCGGCGCGCTGGTCGAGCAGGTCGTGGGCCTGGTCGGAGGCCAGGCCACGGTCAGCGTCCACTGTCACAACGACCTGGGGCTTGCCACGGCGAACACGCTGGCCGCCGTTCAAGCTGGTGCTCGCCAGGTGGAGGTCACGATCAACGGGCTGGGCGAGCGGGCCGGCAACGCCTCGCTCGAAGAAGTCGTCATGGCGCTCCGGACACGCCCGACCCAGTTCCCGGACCTTGGCTCGGGCGTGGCCACGGAGCAGCTCACCGCGGCCAGCCGCCTCGTCAGCTACCTCACCGGGTTCGCCATCCAGCCAAACAAGGCGATCGTCGGCGGCAACGCGTTCGCCCACGAGTCGGGCATCCACCAGGACGGCGTCATCAAGAACCCGCTGACCTACGAGATCATGACCCCGCAGTCGGTCGGCCTGACCAGCAACCAGCTGACCATCGGCAAGCTGTCCGGCCGGCGCGGTCTGCAGGGCAAGCTCAAGGAGCTCGGCTACGAGGTCGAGGGCGACGCCCTGGACGAGCTATACCGCCAGGCTGTGGCCCTGGCCGACGCCAAGAAAGAGGTCACCGACGCCGACCTCCACGCGCTCATGGAACAGCGGGCAGCCGAAGTCCCGGCGTCGGTCGTCCTGGTCGGCTGGAGCGTCACCTCGTCGCACGGCGGCAACGCCACGGGGGCGGTGACCCTCGACATCGGCGGCGAGGAGCGCTCGGCCGAAACCACCGGCAACGGCCCGGTCAACGCGCTCTTCAGCGCCGTCGACCAGGCGCTCCAGCCAGTCCTCGGCTGGCACCCGACGTTGACCGAGTACGAGATCAAGGCCGTTTCCGCCGGCGAGGATGCCCAGGGCCAGGTCCTGGCGCGGGCTCGGCGCTCGTCGGACGAGGGTCCCGGCGCGCTCGTCGTGACCGGTCACGGGCTATCGACCAACATCATCGAGGCGTCGCTTGATGCCTACCTCGTGGCCGTCAACAAGCTTCACGGGGCGGAGATCAACGGTGTCTCGGTAGCGTTCGTGTCGCCGCGCCAGGGCGAAACGCTGCCGTGACGGAAGGCGAGCGTGGCAGCTACCGGATCGCGACGATCCCGGGCGACGGGGTCGGCCCGGAGGTCGTGGCTGCGGCGCGGCGGGTCGTCGATGCGGCCGCGACGCGCTTCGGGTTCGCGATCGACTGGTCCGAGCACATCGTCGGCGGCGCCGCGATCGACACCTTCGGGGTGGCGATCCGCGACGAGGACCTGGCCGCGTGCGGGGCGGCCGATGCGATCCTGCTCGGCGCGGTCGGCGGGCCCAGGTGGTCCGACCCGAGCGCCGCGGTGCGCCCCGAGCAGGCGCTCTTCGCGCTGCGCGGCGGGCTCGGCCTGTACGCCAACCTGCGGCCGGTGACCGTCCAGCCGACGCTCGCCGCGTCGTCGCCGCTCCGACCCGAGCTGTTGGCCGGCGTCGACATGCTCATCGTGCGCGAGCTGACCGGCGGGATCTACTTCGGCGACCGGACCGAGGCCTCGGGCGAGCCGGGCGCGCGCGCGGCGCTCGACATGCTGCCCTATGCCGAGCATGAGATCGCCCGGATCGTCCGTCTCGCATTCGACCTGGCGCGGACCCGCCGCGGGTCGGTCACCTCGGTCGACAAGGCCAACGTGCTCGCCACCTCGCGTCTCTGGCGGCGGGTCGCTGAGGACGTCGCGGTCGAGTATCCGAACGTGCGACTCAGCCATCAGCTGGTCGATTCGTGCGCGATGCTGCTCATCCGCCGGCCGGCCGACTTCGATGTCATCGTCACCGAGAACCTCTTCGGCGACATCCTGTCCGACGAGGCTTCGGTGCTGGCCGGCAGTCTCGGCGTCCTGCCCTCGGCGTCGCTCGGCGAGCGGCTGACCGAACACGGCCGGTTCGGGCTGTACGAGCCGATCCACGGCTCGGCGCCGGACATCGCGGGCCGGGACATCGCCGATCCGATCGGCACGATCCTGTCGGCGGCGATGCTGCTCCGGACGTCGCTGGGCCGGGCCGACGCGGCCGATGCCATCGAGGCGGCCGTCGGCCGTGCCCTGGCGGACGGCTGGCGGACGGCCGACCTGGCCGATCCGGCGGATCCCGCCGACGGTCTCGTGGTGGTCGGCACGACCGCGTTCGCGACGGCCGTCATCGAGGCGCTCGAGGCCATCGCGGCCGGTGCCCGCGCGGTGACGGCATGACGCCGGTCGTCCTGTACGACACGACCCTGCGTGACGGGACCCAGGGCGAGAACATCACGCTCTCGCTGGCCGACAAGCTGCGCGTGGCACGGATGCTCGACGAGTTCGGGATGCCGTTCGTCGAGGGCGGCTGGCCGGGCTCCAACCCCAAGGACATCGAGTTCTTCGCGGCCGCCCGGACGATGCGCTGGGAGCGCTCCAGGCTGGCCGCGTTCGGCTCGACCCGTCACCGCTCCAACACTGCCGCCGACGACCCGAACCTGCGCGAGCTGATCGCCGCCGAGACGCCGGTCGTGACGATCTTCGGCAAGAGCTGGCTGCTCCACGTCATCGAGGTGCTGGGCGCCACGCCGGCCGAGAACCTCGACATGATCGCCGACTCGGTCGGCTTCGTGGTCGATCATGGGCGCGAGGCGATCTACGACGCCGAGCATTTCTTCGATGGCTACAAGGCCGACCGCGACTATGCCCTCTCGACCCTTCGTGCGGCGCGCCAGGCCGGGTCGCGGACGCTCGTGCTGTGCGACACGAACGGCGGCACCATGACCGACGAGCTGGTCGCCATCGTCAAGGACGTGCGCGGGACGCTCGAGGCGGACACCGATGCGCCGGCCATCATCTGGGGCATCCACACCCATAACGACGCCGATCTCGCCGTCGCGAACTCGATGGCGGCAGTGGCGGCCGGCGTCCGCCACGTCCAGGCGACCATCAACGGCTACGGCGAGCGGGCGGGCAACGCCAACATGGTCAGCATCCTGGCCAACCTCGCGCTCAAGACGCCGCATGTCCTCGTCCCGGCCGGTGGCGGCAACCTGTCCGGCCTGACCGACCTGTCGCGGTCGGTGGCCGAGATCGCCAACCAGACCCCGAACGACTACCAGCCCTACGTCGGTCGGTCCGCCTTCGCGCACAAGGGCGGCGTCCACGGCGCGGCGGTGGCCAAGGTCGAACGGAGCTATCAGCACATCGATCCGACCGCCGTCGGCAACGAGGGACGGCTGGTCGTGTCCGAGCTCGGCGGCCGGGCCAACATCTCGATCCGTGCCGAGCAGCTCGGCCACCAGCTCGAGGGGGTCGTCGACCCGCGCGAGCTCTCGAAGCTGATCAAGCAGCTCGAGGCCGATGGGCTCGCCTTCGAAGGCGCCGAGGCCAGCTTCGAGCTCCTCATCCGGCGCCATGCCGCCGACTACGTCGCGCCGTTCCGGGTCGCCGACTACACGTGTCTCGTCGAGCAGCGGGACGGTCGCGAGCTGCTGGCCGAGGCGACCGTGAAGGTCGAGGTCGACGGCGAGATCCTGCACACCGCGGCCGATGGCAACGGCCCGGTCAACGCCCTCGACGCCGCCCTGCGCAAGGCACTCAGCGCCTTTTACCCGGGCCTCGACGATGTGCACCTGGTCGACTACAAGGTGCGGATCCTCGATGGCGGGGCGGCCACCGCAGCCCGGACGCGGGTCATCATCGACTCGATGGATGGCGCCCGGACGTGGTCGACCATGGGCAGTGACACCAACATCATCGCGGCCTCGGCATCGGCTCTCGCCGACTCGCTCGAATACGCGATCTGGAAGTCGGGCTCCGAACTGCGGCGCCGCGACGAGCGTCAGTTCACGACCGCGGCTGGTCAGGATGGCGCGACGACCCCGGCAGCGCCCCATGGCGCGACCGCGACCCCACGGAGGTGACTCGATGACCGATCCGCAGGCGGATTCCCTGCAGCTGTCGCGCTGGACCGCGACGTCGGGTAGCAACGTCCGCAGCCGCGGAGCCGTGGTGATCACCTCGGGCGACCACGAGTGGCGTGCCTCGGCCGAGGGCATTGGCGCGATCGATGCGCTGTATCGGGCAGTCAACCAGGCGCTGGCCGGCGTCCTGACCGGTCACACTCGGCTGCTCGCCTACGACATCCATGCCCTGGGCGAGGGGACCGACACGGTCGGCGCGGTCACGGTCCGGATCGCGCCACCCGACATCGGTGGCGACCGAGGGTCCGGCGAATACACCGGCGAGGCCCGCGGACCGAACATCATCGCGGCCTCGATCGAGGCGTACATCACGGCACTCAACGCCCTCCTCGCCGAGTCGCACTGGTCCGGCGCGACCGAGGCGGCCGGCAACCGCAGGGCCGCGACGGTCTCGGCCGGGACGGCGCGCGAGCAGCGGGCCGACCTCGACGAGGGCGAGGCGCCACACGACACGACGGCGTGGTTCGAGCGCTAGGCGCGCACGGTCCGCGACGCGGCTGATGGCGGCGCCCCGACGAATGCGGTCGGGACGCTCCCCGCGCCGCACGCCCGCTGACCACGCTGCCGCGCCCGTATGCTTGATTTCAGCCGTCTGCCGGGACTCGCGTTCCGTATGCCTATGGCGGCATGACCGGATGGTGGCCAACCCTGGGTCGAATCGGATGTCGGGGCTGCCCGCTCCGTCGAACGCGCTGGGATATGCCGTCCATGGGCATCAAACCAAGGGATGTCGTCAAGGCGGCCCAAATCAAGCATCAGGCGATCGGATGGGATCACTGACATGACGGCTGCCCTACCGGTCGCGTATGCCGGCGAACCGGGGGCGTTCGCCGAGGATGCGGTGCTGGCCGCCTTTGGTGACGTCGAGCGTGTCTCGCTGGGCAGCTTCCGCGAGGTCTTCGAGGCGACGGCCGGGGGCGCGGCCGCGGCCGGTGTCGTCCCGATCGAGAATGTCATCAACGGCACTGTCCGCGAGAACTACGACCTGTTGCTCGAACACGAGCTCGTCATCCGCGGCGAGGTCGTCGTCCCGGTCAGCCTGTGCCTGGCGGCTCTGCCCGGCCAGCGGCTCGACGACGTCGAGCGGGTCTACTCGCACATCCAGGCGCTCGGCCAGGCCGAGGCCTTTCTCCGGACCCGGCCATGGCAGCTCCTGTCGACCTATAACACGGCCGGTGCGGGCAAGGCTATCGCCGATCGGGCGGAGCGTGGCGCGGCCGCGGTCCTCTCGCCACGCGCGGCCGCGCTGTTCGGCCTGGAGGTGCTGGCCGATGGCATCGGCGACCTGCCCGACAACCGCACGCGCTTCGTCGTCCTGGCACGACCGGACGCCGGGCCGCTGGTCCTTGGTCCGACCGGCACCCGCCGCCGGACCACGCTCGTCGTGGCCGTCCGCAACCAGCCCGGCACGCTGCTCGAGGTCCTGCGAGTCATCGCCGGCCACGACCTCAACATGCACAAGCTCGAATCGCGGCCAAGCCGCGAGCGCGCCTGGGAGTACGTCTTCTGGATCGACCTCGACGGCGACGTGGCGGACGCGCCGATGATGGCGGCGCTTGACGAGCTCGCGGGCGTCACGACGATGCGCCGCGTCCTCGGGTCCTATCCCGCGGCCCCGGAGGGCTGACCCCGAGCCGACTCGCGATCAGGCCGAGCGACTCCGCAGCTCGTCGCGGATCTCGGTCAGGAGCGTTTCCTCGGGTGACGGACCCGGGGGCGGCGCCTCCTTGATGAAGATCCGGCTGATGATGTAGACGACCAGCATCACCACCGCGAAGACGATCAGCGAGTTGATGAAGAGGCCCCAGCCGATCGAGACCTCCTCGCCCTGCGCGTTCGTGCCAAGGAGGGTCTTGATCGATCCGAAATCGATGCCCCCAAGCACCCATCCGATCGGGGGCATGATGATCGCGTTGACCAGGGTCGTGACGACGCTGCCAAGAGCCACCCCGACGATCACGCCGATCGCCAGCGCCAGGGCGTTGGTCTTGGTCAGGAAGCTCCGGAAGCCGCCCATCGCCGGGTGTCCCTCAGTGCTCGACGACCTTCTCGAGCTTCTTCGACTCCGCGATCCAGTCGTCGATCTCGGCCTCGGAGGGGATGCGTCGAACGAGGCTCGGGCGCGCCGCGACGACCTCCTGGAACGTGGTCGCGAGGTTGGCTGCGTTGCGCTGCGCCAGTTCGGACGGGGAGTCGACCCCGGCGGCCTCGAGCAGGTCGGAGTACTCCGAGCCAACGCCCTTGATACGCATCAGGTCGACGTGGTTGACCCACTCGAGGATGAGCTTGCTGCTGATGCCCGTGGTGTCCTCGAGCGACTTGCGACCCGCCGCGTTGGCGCCCCACTGGAGCAGGTCATCGGTCGTCGTCACGCCGGCCTCGGCGAGCTTGGCGGCCTGCGTTGCGCCGATACCCTCGACCTCGTCGATCTTCATGCGTGACCCTCCTCATGCACCGGTGACCCTGGTGCGGGAAGCCTCGATGATACGCTTGCCAACCCCCGACGAACTCCCTGACACCGCGCTGGAGGATCGATGGACAAGGTGTTCCATGACGCGATGGCCGCCGGCTACGCCCTGACCGAGCCGGCTGTCGTCATCGGCAGCCCGATGCTCGACGGCGAGCTGGCCAACGACGCCCGGGTCCAGGTGGCCCTGAGCATGCTCAACCGCCACGGGCTGATCGCCGGGGCGACCGGGACCGGCAAGACCAAGACGCTCCAGCTGATGGCCGGCCAGTTGTCGAAGGCGGGCGTGCCCGTCTTCGTGGCCGACATCAAGGGCGATCTGACCGGGCTGGCGGCGCCCGGCGACGCGACCAACACCAAGGTCATCGAGCGCGCCGCCTCGCTCGGCTGGACGTTCGAGCCGGCCGGCCACCCGGTCGAGTACCTGTCCTTGTCAGGGAAGCTCGGCGCCCAGGTTCGCGCATCGGTGCACTCGTTCGGGCCCCTGCTCCTCGGCAAGGTCCTCGATCTCAACGGCACCCAGACCTCGATCCTGTCCCTGATCTTCAAGTACTGCGACGACAACGACCTGCCGCTGCTCGACCTCAAGGACCTGGCGGCGACGGTCAAGTTCCTGGCCTCGGACGAGGGCAAGCCGATCCTGGCCGACTACGGCGGGATGTCGAGCGCCTCGGTCGGGGTCCTGTTGCGCTCGATCGTGGTCCTCGAGCAGGAGGGCGCCGACGTCTTCTTCGGTGAGCCCGAGTTCGAGGTCGAGGACCTCCTGCGCACGACGCCCGAGGGCGAGGGGATCGTCAGCATCCTCGATCTGTCCGATGTCATGGACCAGCCCCGGCTGTTCTCGACGTTCATGCTCTGGATGCTCGCCCAGCTTTACGAGACGCTGCCCGAGGCGGGCGACCTGCCCAAGCCCAAGCTGTGCTTCTTCTTCGACGAGGCGCACCTGCTCTTCGACGATGCGTCCGAGGCGTTGATGGACCAGGTCGAACGGACGGCGCGGCTCATCCGCTCGAAGGGCGTCGGGGTCTATTTCGTCACCCAGGCCCCGACCGACGTCCCGAGCCCGGTCCTGGCCCAGCTCGGCAACCGGATCCAGCACGCGCTGCGGGCGTTCACGCCCGACGATGCCGATGCGCTGCGCAAGACCGCCCGGACCTTCCCGACCACCGAGTTCTACGACGTCGAGAAGACCATCACGTCGCTGGGCACCGGCGAGGCGTTGGTGACCGTGCTGTCGCCCAGGGGCGTGCCGACGCCGCTGGCGGCGACCCGGCTGCTCGCCCCTGATTCGTCGATGGTCCCGCTCGACGAGGTCCAGTTCCGCGGCCGGATCGCGACCAGCCCGTACCTCGCCAAATACGGCACGACCGTCGATCGCAACAGCGCCTACGAGCGGATCACCGCCCGGATCGCGGCCGCCCGGGCGGCCTCGGCGGACGCCGCAACCGATGCGGCGATGCGAGCCGGCGTCGACCCGACGACCGCGACCGGGCTCAACAGCATGACCCCCGCACAGCAGCAGCGCGAGGTCAACCGCCAGGCCAGGGAGATCGTGGCCGCCCAGCGGGCCGCCGAGCGCGAGCGCAAGGCCCAGGAGAAGGCCCAGCGCGACGCCGCTCGGGCACAGCAGAAGACGATCGACACCGCCATCCGGACCGGCGGCAAGGTCGTGAGCTCGCGGCTCGGGCAGGACATCGTGCGCGGCATCTTCGGGACGCTCTTCGGTGGGGGCAAGGGCCGCTGATCCCGACCGGAGCGCGCACGTGGCTGGACCCCGACTGGCAGGCCCAGGCCCTGAGGTGGGTCGAAGACGAGCTGGCCGGGCTCGGCCGCGAGGCGACCGGTGCCTTTACCCAGCCGCATGTCATGCCCTCGTCGACCGCGATGCGCATCCCCACCACCGGGGGCCCGGTCTGGTTCAAGGCGAGCGGCCCGGGCTCCGCGCACGAGGGTCGGCTGCTCGAGGTGTTCCGAGCGCGGGAGGTCAGGCGCGTCCTGCTGCCACTGGCGGTCCACCCGGAACGGCCGTGGATCCTGTTCGAGGATGGCGGGCCGACCCTGCGTCAAATCCGGCCAGACGGCACCGGCGATCACGATCTCGAGGCGTGGGCACGGATCCTGGCCGAGTACGCCGCGCTCCAGCGATCTCTCGAGCACCCCGCCGACGTCGCGGCGATGCTGGCGGCCGGTGCGCCCGACGGTCGCCCGGAGTGCCTGGCCGGGGAGCTCGACCGTCTGCTCGACGATGACGTGCCATGGTCGAGGGTGACGCCCGACGAGGAGGCCCTGGCGATCGCCGCCCGCGCCCGACTGCGGGGCGCCTCGCCAGCCATCGGGTCCGCGGCGCGCGAGCTGGCTGGGTCCGGGATCGCCGCGACGATCCAGCACGACGACTTCCACGGCGGGAACATCCTCGTCGGTCCGGACGGGGACCGGTTCTTCGACTGGGGCGACGCGGTGGTCGCCCACCCGTTCGGGACGCTGACGGTGACGTTCAATTCGATCGCCCACAAGACCG
>JBBQVJ010000070.1:0-11174 GCA_038211705.1 Candidatus Limnocylindrales bacterium
TATCCTTCGTTTTGTGGTGGGTTGGGGGGGTGGGGGGGGGGGGGGGGGTCGGTGGGGGGTCTTCGGCGCCGGCCCCCCCCCGGGGGGGGCCCCCCCCCCCCCGGGCCCCCCCCGACCGGGAAGAAGACTAGGCGTGCGGGGCGGTCCGCCAACGGAGGGCGAGCGCCGCGCCGATGGTGCCCAGGAGGGCGGCCGCTAGTGCCACGACCGGAAGCTGACCGGTCGCCTGGTTGTCGGCCACGGTGTCCGTGGACGGCGAGCTGGCGAAGTTGTAGACGTGGATCATGGCCGTGTTGTCGGTGTCGCCCGAGAGGTCGAGCTTGACCGTCGATGTCCTGGCCGTGAAGGTCATGTTGGTGGCGGCGTCATCGCTACCGCTCACTTGCAGCACCTTGGGGGTCAGGGTCACGGTGCCGAACTTCCAGCCGTTCGGAGGCCTGGTCTCCTTGACGGTGAGTTTGCCAACGGCCAGGTTGGTGAACACGTAGTGCGAGATGTCGAGGCAGACGTCGGCCGTCTTCTGACCGTCGCCATTCGCGTCGCGATCGATGTCGGTCTCACATAGCTTGGCCGACATGAACTTGGCGTCGCTCAGCGTCTGCGTGTCGCCATTGGAGTCGGTCACCTTGAAATCAAAGTCGACCCCGGCACCGTGGATGCCGTCCGAGAAGTTGGGCTCGTCACTCGTCAAGACGATGGTCGGGCAGGCGAGGACGGTCAGGGCCAATGCGGTGACGTCGTCGCCATTGGCCTTGGCGACGATGGCGTCGAAATCAGCCTGGTTCTTGATGGGCTTCTCCGTGCAGGCGTGCTTCATGATCATCAGCGACCCGGGGTCGCCCTCGGCCGCAAATGCGGGCACGGCCGAAACCAGCAGCAGTCCGGCTGCCAAGGCGAGTGCGAATGCTCGGCGCATCAGTTCTCCAAGATTGGTGACCGCATGGATCGGGGACCTTCGTGGTTCCGATATGCAGCCCTTGGTCGGGGATGCGGGGCCTGCCCGGTTGACGGATGACCGAATCACGTTGCATTGCTATCGCATCTACGAACGCTTCGTCTTGATCGCGCCCGCCGAACGAAGGTCCTCAATGAACCGCGCTCACCGGGCCCGGCGGCCCTAGATGACGCGCCCCGGGTTGAGGATGCCGAGCGGATCTAGGGCGGTCTTGATGGCCCGCATGACCCGGACCGCGTCGGCACCGCGCTGCATCTCGAGCCAGTCGCGCCGAGCCAGCCCGATCCCATGCTCGCCGGTGACCGTGCCGCCCAGGTCGAGCGCGGCCCGATAGAGGTCCTTCTTGACCGCCTCGGTCTTCGCCTCGGCTTGTGGGTCGCCCCGGTCGAACACGAGGTCGGGGTGGAGGTTGCCGTCACCGGCATGCCCGAAGGTGCCGATGCGCACGTCGTGCACCGCCGCGATCCGCTCGATCTCACGGAGCATGTCCGGGACCCGGGCGCGCGGCACGCCGACGTCCTCCATCCGGACCTCGCCCAGCCGTTCGAGCGCGTAGTGGGCGGTGCGTCGTGCCTGTCGCAGCCAGTCGGCCTCCTGGGCGTCGGCCGCCCGGACCACGTCGGTCGCGCCGGCCACGCGACAGGCGATCTCGGCCCGCTCGAGCTCATCGGTCGCGGCGGCGCCCGGCATGTCAGATTCGATCATCAGCATCGCTGCCGCCGTCCGATCGAGACCCAGGCCATTCATGTCGTCCACGGCGGCGATCGTGAACCGGTCGAGCAGCTCGAGGGTGACCGGGATCAGCCCGGCCGCCGCGATGCCCGCCACCGCCTCGCCGGCGCCGTCGAGGGTCGGGAAGAAGGCCAGCATGGTCGACCTGGGTGGCGGCGCCGGGCGGAGGCGAAGCGTCGCCTCGGTCGTGATCGCGAGCGTGCCCTGGCTGCCGACGAAGAGGTGGGTCAGCGAATACCCGGCGACGTCCTTGATGTTCTTGCCGCCGGTCCGGATGACGCTGCCGTCGGCCATGACGACCTCGAGCGAGAGGACCGAATCGCGTGTCTGGCCGTACTTGACGCAGCACAGCCCGCCGGCGTTGGTGCCGAGGTTGCCACCGATCGAACAGATCTCGTAGCTGGCGGGATCCGGCGCGTAGAAGAGTCCCTCGGCCGCGACCGCGGCCTTGAGCCTGGCGTTGATGATGCCCGGCTGGACGACGGCGACCAGGTTCTCGCGGTCGATCTCGATGATTCGGTCCATGGCTGTGAAGACGACGGTCAGCCCGCCCTCGATCCCGGCCGCGCCGCCCGATAGCCCCGACCCCGCGCCGCGCGGCACGATCGGCACCCGAAGCTCGGCGGCGATCCTCACTAGCTCGACGACGTCGGCGGTCGAGGTCGGGAAGACGACCGCCTGCGGGAGCCCGGCGTGGAGATAGGGCGTCTCGTCGGAGCGGTAGCCCTCGCGGTCGATGACGTCGGTCAGGAGCCGGATGGCCGGCAGGCGCGCGCTGATCGCAGCCACGAGCGGGTCGTCGGTGGGCGCGGTGGCGGCACTCGCGCCAGCACGAGAGATCCCGGACTCGGAGGTGCCTGGGCGATGAGGCGTCGTCACGCCCCGAGTCTACGGCTCCACCCGTGTTGATGGACGAATTCCCATGCCACGGGCGTTAGGCAGCGTGTCCGGCCGGGGGTAGGATGGCCACGATGACAGGACGCTCGCGGCTGCTCCTAGGCGGGTTGATCGCGCTGGCCATCGCCGTCCCCTCCCCCGCCGTCGAGCCGGCCCGTGCGTTCTCGCCCGCCGCTGACGAGCTCGGGGTCGAGGCGCTCGCGCCGGTCGTCGTGGCCACGCCGGCCAGCGCGATCGTGCCAGGCTCCGTCGGACGCACCAGCCTGTCCCTCGACGCCACGTACAGCGCCTCGCTGCGGATCTCGTGGGACACCCGCCGGATCTCGGTCGATTCGACGACGACGATCCGCAACACCTCGGGTGGAGCGATCGACCGGATCGAGCTCAACACGATCGCGGCCCGACTGGGGAGCATCCAGCTCCACTCGGTCACGGTCGATGGCGTCCCGGTGAGCGCCACCCGAAGCGATCAGACGCTCGTAGTGCCGCTCGGTGGCATTCTGCCGGTCGATGGCACCGCCCGGATCCGGGTCCGCTTCCACGCGACCCTGCGGAGCAGCCTGTCGGGCTCCAACTGGCTGTTCACCAAGAGCAACGGCGTCATCGATCTGTATCGCTGGCTGCCGTGGGTCAGCCGCCGGATCGCCTTCGACCGACCCAACCACGGCGACCCGTTCGAGACGCCATCGAGTCGCTCGGTCACCGTCCGCATCAGCACCTCGCGGAAGCTCGTCCTGGCGACCAGCGGCGACCGCAGATCGGTCAGCCCGGACGGCCTGACCCAGACCTTCGTGGCCAGCAACGTGCGCGACTTCACGGTGACCGCGGCGACCGACTACCGGTCACGTTCACGGGTCGTCCTCGACTCGATCGTGCGCGTCTACTATCGGCCGGGCGCGCCGGGGACGGCCATGCTCGATGCCGCGGCCGACGCCTTCGACGCGCTGGAGCGGCGACTCGGCTCGTATCCACATCGCACGTTCCGGGTCGTCCAGTCGGCCGGTGGCTACGGGATGGAATCGCCGGGGCTCATCTGGATCCCGACCGGCGTGGCCGCCTCGAACCTGCGCTACCTGGCCGCCCACGAGACGGCCCACCAGTGGTTCTACGGGATCGTCGGCAACGACCAGTCGAAGCAGCCCTTCGCCGACGAGGCCGCCGCCGACTTCGCGGCCCGCTACGTGCTGGGTCTCCGGCGTGGCAGCCGCTGCGCGACCGCGACCCTGGACAGAACGATCTACCAGTACTCGGCCGCGTGCTACTACGAGAAGATCTACATCCAGGGCGGGAACCTGCTGGACACGGCGCGCCGCCGGATGGGCTCGGCCGCCTTCTGGGCGGCGCTCCGCGGCTACATCGCGGCCAACCAGGACCGGATCGCGACGACGTCGGCGCTGCTCGACGCGCTCGACGCCGCGACACCGATCGACCTCGGCTCGACGCTCTTCGAGCCGCGCTTCCCGCGGATCTACTGACCCCCGCCGGTCATCCGCCGGTCCGCGGCGAGCGCCTTCGGCATCTGTCGGAAGCCCTCGGGCAGGATCGGGCGCCAAGCCCGCCAGCCGGTGACCAGCCAGGCAGAAACCAGCCGTTCGCGGGCGCCCCAGGGCAGGTCGTAGTCCTCGCGCACCGAGCTCGGCAGGAGACCGACCGACGGCCACAGCGTCCACGCGTAGGCCTCGACCGGGATGCGTCGGAGGACTGCCGCCGCGGGACCGCTCGGCAACGGGAGCAGTGGCGCGAGCGGGGCCAGCGGTGGATGGAGCACGACCGCCGCCAGCTCGCGGGCGACCGCCGAGACACGGACCGGGCCGGTCCGGGCCAGCATCGCCGCCACGTACCCGTCGAACGTCTCGATGTCCGCCGGCAGGCTGGGCTCGGGGACCCCGAACGCTCGACCGATCGGCCGGGTCTCGGCATAGAACGTCGCCCGCCGACCGGGCGACAGCGGAGCCAGCCACGCGTCGGCGACGGCCATCGTGGAGTCGACCAGGGTGGCGTGGACCCACAGGGCGAGATCAGGATCGCGCGCCGCATAGCCGGGGCCGGTGATCCCGCGGTGAAGCGCGTTGAGGCGCCGGATCTCGGCCCGGGCCGCGGAGCTGGAGCCGTAGACGATGGTCAGGTAGCTGCGCAGCGTTCCGGCCAGGCGGCGCCAGGGGTCGGTCCGGAAGTCGGAGTGGTCGTTGACCCCGGCCGCGACGGCGGGATGCGCAAGCTGGAGGAGCAGCGCCCGCGGTCCGGCCCCCAGCAGGAGCATCGCCTCGCGATTGAGCCGCCACGCCTCGGATCGCGGGCCATACAGCCCGGGTTCGGGCACCGCGGACGACCCGGATCCCGCATGCATCCGCGGAGCCTCGAGTCGCGCATCCACGGACAGACCATATCGGATGCCAGGGAGACACGACGCGGATGACGCCCGGGACGCGCTGGGGCTCGGACTTCGACCCCGATGAACTCGCCCGGCTCGAGACCCGGATGTGGAAGGCGTACTACCGCCGCCAGCCGGCTCGACTGTTGGTCCTGCTCGTCCAGGCGATGCACGCGCAGGCGCACGTGTCGTGGCCGCGTGCCGGCATCGCCGCGATCCTGTTGACCCGGGCCGCGGCCGGCTTCGCCACATCGACCCGGGACTACGAGCGGTTCGCGCCGGATATCGGGCGGGCCTACCGGATGCTGGGGCTGCCCGGCCACGTCGATGCCGATGCGGTGGCCGGGCACGAGCTCCGCTGGTGGATCGTCCGGCGCGAGATCGGACTCGCCGCCGGAGCCGCGGCCGGCGAGTCGATCACCGACCTGTACTCGACGCTCTACGACGTCCAGCGCGAGCGAGTGGCCGAAGCCGGCCGGCTGCGCGGGCTGGCGGCGGAGGTCCGTGACCGCGGCGCGACCGACGATCCCGAGGGACCGAACGCTGCCGGCGGCGCCTATTGGCCCGAGGTCGCCCGTCTCCTGCGCGAGTCATACCGGAGCCTCCACGCGGGTCTCGCGACTCCGGCGCAGTCCGCTGAGGGGAGCTAGCGGTCGTCCGGGCGGCGCCCGACGACCCACCAGGCGGTCGGGAAGAGGACGGCCGCGAGGATCAGCTTCAGGGTGTCGCCCAGGATGTACGGGGTCAGGCCCTGATCGATGGTCTGCTGGACCGTGAGCCCCAGGACGACCTTGAGCCAGGGCAGCCCGATCGCATAGATGATCACGCTGCCGACGAGCATCGCGCCGAGCGCGCCGCCGAGCTTCCGGTCCCAGCCGAGCTCGGCCAGCCGTCCGACGACCGCCCCGGCCACGATAAAGCCGATGAGGTAGCCGCCCGACGCGCCCCAGATGACCGACAGGCCGCCCTTCCCCTCCGCGAAGAACGGCAGGCCGACGACGCCGAGCAGGACGTACAGCGCGACGGCGATCAACCCGCGGCGGAAGCCCAGCGCCCCGCCGACCAGCAGGACCCCGAAGGTCTGGCCGGTGATCGGGATGGGCGACCCGGGAACCGGGATCGCGATCCGGGCGGTGAGGTAGATGAAGAGCGCCCCCGCCGCGACGAGGGCGATGTCGCGGACCCTCGCGGTGACATGCTCACCGACGCTGATGGGGACCAGGAAGTCGGCGATGGTCAGGCCTCGGTCCGCGGCGGTCGAGCGGTCGAGGCTCGGAATGACGATCGTCATCGGGGCTCCGGATCGGGGGTCACCCAGGCGGTGACCGACGCCCGGAGTCTAGCATCGCGTCACTCGTACTGGACGGCCCGGACGATGGACAGCCGGCCGGCCAGCCGTGCCGGATACGCGGCCGCGAGCATCGCGACGACGACGCCCAGGACCAGCGCCAGACCGATGATCGGCCACGGGATCCCGGTCGCCACATCGAACCGGCCACCCGACAGGCCGACCATCAGGCCACCGACCAGCAGCCCCAGGACGATCCCGAGGAGGGCTCCGGCGAGACCCAGGATGCCGGCCTCGACGACGACCGAGCGCCACACCTGGCCGCGGGTCATACCGGCCGCCCGGAGGATGCCGATCTCGCGCACTCGCTCGATGACGTTCATGGTCAGGGTGTTGACGATGCCGAGCGCGGCGATCAGCACGGCCACCGCGGCCAGGGCGTCGAACAGACCGAAGATCCGGCCGAGGGCATCGCTGATGGCGCCCTCGATCCGGTCGAGCGGCACGACCTCGAGGGCGAGCGCGGACGCCTCGGTCCGCAGCGTGTCGCGGGCCGATGCCGGCGCGCCCGGCGCGAACCGGAGCGCGAAGACGTCGGCGCCGGTGACGCCGAGGCGGTCGGTGGCGTCGCTCCAGCCGACCAGCATGGCCTCGCCGGTCCGGCCCGGGATGGACCGTTCGACGATCCCGGCCACGGTCAGGTCGAGGGCGTCGCCGGCGGCGGTCGGGACGGTGATCAGGCTGCCGACATCGAGGCCCAACCGATCGGCGAGGGCCTGCGGCACGATCGTCGAGCCACCGTCATCGATCGCCGCCAGCGCCGCGTCGCGGTCGCCGGCCACGAAGGTCAGTCGCCCGTCGGCGACCATGTCCGCGCCGACGACGGCGGCCGCGTCGGTGCGCGTCCCGCCGATGGCGACATCGAAGGTGGCGATCGGACTGATCCGGCCGATGCCCGGGACAGCGGCGGCGAGATCCTCCACGACCCCCTCGTCGGCCGCGATCGGACGGATCGAGGTTACGACGAGATCACCCGGGACGACGTCGGCGATCCAGCCGGCAGCCGCCGCGCGGGCGTGCTCGCCGACACCACCGAGGGCGACGATCATGGCCAGGCCGATGGTCAGGCTGCCGAGCGTCAGCGCGGTCCGGCTGCGGTCGCGGATGACCGAGCTCCGGGCGAGGCGCTCCTCGAACCGGGCCAGCAGCGAGAAGGGAGCGCCGGCGACCCGGACGATCGCCGGCAGCGCGAACGGGATGAGCAGGGTCGCGATGAGCAGCACGGCGTAGACGACGAGGGCCTGGGCCACCCCGGCCCCGCCGGCCCCTCGGGGCAGGATGACCACGCCGACGAGCGCGACGGCGCCGAAGACGACGGCCAGCCATCGCAGACGGGCGGTCCGGGCGGCCGGACGATCGAGTCGCGACTTGAGCGCCTCGACCGGCTCGATGCGGCTCGCCCGGCGGGCCGGCTCCAGGGCCGCCGCGAGGGTCACGCCGACACCCACCACGAGCGCGATGACGATGGCGTCGAGCGGCAGCTCAGGGCGCTCCAGGGTGACCGATCCGACCGTCCGGATGAAGGCGACCATCCCGGCCGCGACCAGCGCCCCGAGGACGAGCCCGACGAGGGACCCGACGACGCCGAGCACGAGCGCCTGGGTGAGCATGAACGACATGACCTGACCGCGGCGGGCCCCGGCGGCGCGCAGCAGCCCGACCTCGCGGATCCGTTCCGAGACGGTCATCGACAGGGTATTGAAGATCAGGAAGGCGCCGGCGAACAGGGCGACCGCGGCGATAAGCGCGGTCGTCGCCTGAAAGTCGATCGTCGATGCCCGCAGCGCGGCGGCGAGATCCTGCGGCTAGGACAGCACGTACGGCTCGGCGACCAGCCGCGTTTCGAGGGCCGACGAGACCGCCGCCGGGTCCGCCCCGGGCGCCAGGCCGATGTCGACCCGGGTGACACCGGTCTCGGCAAAGACCGCCTGCGCTGTGTGGAGGGGCACCATGACCGTCCGCCCAAAGGCGCCAGTCAACGGTCCGTCGCCGGCGACGATGCCGATCACCCGGAAGGTGACTCGGTCGCCGGCGGCCTGCATCGTCAGCGGCGAGCCGACGGTCAGACCGTCCTGGGCCGCCAGGTGCTCGGTGATCAGGGCGCTCGATTCGTCGGGTTCGCTCAGCGCCGACCCCGCGACCAACACGAGATCGTGGAGCTGCGCATTGGCGGCTGGGTCGATGCCCAGGATGGTGACCGGCGGCGGCAGGGCGGCACCTGGTTCGAGGTCCGGTCCGAGATAGATCCGCCGCTCGAAGGCCGGCGCCGCGACCGCGACACCGGGCGTTCCGGCGATGGCCCCCACGGTGTCGGCGCTGAGACCAGTCTCGCCGAAGGCCGCCACGCGCAGGTCGGCCCGACCGACGAGGTCGCGGACCGTGCTCTTGACCGAGGCCTCGACGCCGGCGCTGGTGGCCAGCCCGGCGAACAGGACCGCGACGCCGAGCGCGACCCCTAGAGCGCTCAGGACCGTGCGCAAGGGACGCGCCCGAAGGCTTCGGAAGGCGAGGTTGGTCAGGGACATCGCTCGAGCGCCCTACAGGCCGAGGCTGGCGAGCCGTGCGATGAGCGGGGTCGCGTCGTGCGATTCGCGCCGCCCGAGCTCGATGGTGTCGCGGATCCGGCCGTCACCGACGACCAGCACGCGGTCGGCATAGGCCGCCGCCTTCGAGTCGTGCGTCACCAGGACCACGGTCTGACCGCGCTCGACGCACGATCGCCACAGCGCATCGAGGATCTCGGTGCCGGTGGTGTAGTCGAGGTTGCCGGTCGGCTCGTCGGCGAACAGGAGGGCCGGCCGGGTGACGAGCGCCCTGGCGATGGCGACGCGCTGCTGCTCGCCGGCCGACAGCTGGTCGGGCTTGTGGCGCTCCTTGCCGGTCAGGTCGACCAGCGCAAGGACGTCGCGGATGCGCTCGGCCAGCTCGCCCCGGGTCGGGTCCTCGCCGGCGATGGTGAACGGCAGGGCGACGTTCTCCGAGGCGTCGAGGAGCGGGATCAGGTTGAACGACTGGAAGACGAAGCCGGTCCGGTCTCGGCGCAGCCGCGTGGCGTCATCGTCCGACAGCTGGCCGATGGACTGGCCCTCGAGCACGACCTCGCCAGACGTCGGCCGGTCGAGACCGCCCAGCACCTGGAGGAGGGTCGACTTGCCCGACCCCGACGGGCCCATCAGGGCGACGAACTCGCCCGCCTCGACGGTGAGTGAGACCCCATGGAGGGCCTCCACGAGCTGCGCGCCGACGGGATAGGACTTGGTCAGGTTGCGCGCCTCGAGGATGGTGGGCATGGTCGGCAGTGTAGCGGCGGGGGTGAGGATCCCCCTGCGGACGGCGCGGGGCGTGACGGGACCCGGGGGACGTGTGGCGATGGCCATGACTCAGCCTCCGAAGAAGTATCCAGTGACCCCGCCGACGATGGTCTCGAGCAGTCCGTCCGTCGTCCCGCGATCGACGACACGCATCCCGACCGCGGTGTTTGAGAGCGTGTCGTCGGACGGCGCGTCGCTTGGCTGCCCGTCGGTCGCAGGCTCGTCGCTGGGCTCGGTGCCCGAGTCGATCAGATCGTCGCTGGACAGCGGCGGGGTCGGTTCGACGCTTGGCTCGACGCTCGGCACCGGGTTCGGCGCGGGGGTGGCCTTGGCCGGCTTGGGCGTGGGCCTCGCCGTGGGGCGGGCGGTCGGTCGTTCCGTCGGGCGCGGGGTCGCCCGCGGCTTGGGCTTGGCGGTGGGCCTTGGGGTTGGCTTGGGCGTCGGCTTGGGTGCCGTGCTGCCGCACTTGTCGGCAAACAGGACGGTCCACATCTTCTTGCCGGTCGGGCCTTTGTAGGCGCCGATACCGATCACGTCCCAGGCCTTGCCCAGGATGTTGGCCCGGTGCCCGGCCGAGCCCATGAACATCTTGTGGATGGCCGCCGTGGCGACGTCGTCAGGGTAGTTGTTCCAGCCGATGTTCTCGCCAGCGACGTTGTAGCAATAGCCGATCGCGTGGAGCTTGTCCCAGACCTTGCCGTAGCCGGGGATGGAGTGACTGAAGTAGTCGCGCTGGATCATGTCCTTGCTCCGCCAGCGAGCGACGGAGGTCAGCCGCGAGTCGATCTTCAACGCCTTGAGACCGGCGCTCGCCCGACTCCGGTTGGTCAGCGCCACCAGCTCCGATTCGGACGAGGCGCTGAACGATTCGCTGCTCCAGGCCAGCGTCGCGGATGGTGCGGCGAAGGCGAAGACCGAGCTGATGCCGAACAACAGGGCGATCGCCAGGGCCATCCGGGTCGGCGACGTCGCGAAGCGCCGAGCAGGTCGGACGTGGCGACGGTCGAGGAAACGGATGGGAAGCGACATGCGATCTGCGTACTCCGGGGGTGTCCGGGGGCGTTCGGGTGATGTGGTCACGTTAGGTTGGGGAGAGATGGATGTCCGGGGTGCGAAGGTCCCGCTGGCACCGGCCCCCATGTACCGTCCGGTCCGGTGTGGTCCGGGGTGGACCGGGGCGGAGGGGTGGGGTTCGGGGCGGCGGCGGGTCGCGATCGCGCGGCGCCGGGGGCCGTCGTCGCGCGTCGGCTCGGCCGTCGTCGCGCGTCGGCGCGGGCGTCGCCGCGCGACCGACCTCGGGCCGTCCGCTCGGCCTTCGGGCTATACTCCCGTTCGCTCGTCCTGCCGCAAGGCATCGGGTCCGCCCGCACGAGCGACTCGGTGGTGGCCATAGCTCAATGGCAGAGCAGCGGTTTGTGGAACCGCCGGTTGAGGGTTCGAGCCCCTCTGGCCACCCCAAACGTTCCTATCCGGACACTCCGGCGCCGAGCGGGACCGCCAAGACGTCGTGGCCCCGCCCGTGCCCGGCCGGCCGGCGAATGCCCTTGCGCCTCGGGGTTG
>JBBQVJ010000071.1:0-11169 GCA_038211705.1 Candidatus Limnocylindrales bacterium
ACGACCTGGTTCGGTCTGAACGGCTACGACATCCTGTGGGTGGCCCACTGGACGACTGCCACCGCACCCCTCGTGCCCGGCCAGAACTGGGGTGGCGGGGGCTGGACGTTCTGGCAGTACAGCTCGGATGGGTCGGTGCCGGGTATCAGCGGCCGGGTCGACCTCAACCGCTACCGTTTCTCGAAGTTCGACAAGGTCCGGATCCCGTAGGCACCGGGGCGCGATGCCCCGCTAGACGTCGTGGACCGGCGGCTCCATCGGGCACGGGACGAAGGCGACCTTCACGAGGGCGCCCCCGGGTTCGGCCAGCTCGAGGGTCAGGTCGAGGTCGCCGCGCGGCCCGCTGAGCCGCCAGGTCGCGGTCTTCGTGCCGTCGCCGCCGACCGGGCGACCGAGGGCCACGGGCCCAAATCGCCCCTCCGCGGCACGAAGCCCGCGCTCGGTCGCCGCGCGATCCACGGACGCGGCCAATGGAATGTCCACCGGCCATGACGGGCCCGGCTCAGCAAGCGACGCCGCCACCTGCTCGGCGATCGCCTGGAGCGCCGTCGATGGTTGCCCGACCGACGTCAGGGTGAGGGCCTGCACGAGGGGCGGACGCTCCGGGTCGAGCAGGATCTCGACCTTGACTCTGCCCCGTTCACCCTTGAGCCACCAGGCGAGATGCGACGGCGCGTGGCTTTCCGACCTGGCCTCGGTGTCCGACTCGAGGACGCCATGGCGCTCGCGCAGCCGCTCGATCGCGGCCCGTCGGAGCCCGAGTGGCTCATCGAGCTCGAGGTTCATCGCGAAGGTTCGTCCCGCCAGGCCGTCGTCCCAGTCCGCCAGCAGGCGCTCGATGGCCGATCGAGCCGCGATCGTCGCCGGCCAGGGCACGATCCGGCGGACCCGCGATGTGTCCCCGGTGACGACCTCGACGAGTGCCCGGCTCACGGGATCGCCCATCCGCGCGTAGCGCGCATTGCCGAACGCGATCACGCCCACCCCGGACGCCGGGTGCCAGCGCATGTGCGAGCCGAAGCCCGGGTACCCGCCGCCGTGCCCGACCATCCGGCCGATCCGCAGGTCGTCGAACACGAACAGGCCATAGCCGTACCCGCCACTGACGAGCGACGGTGCTTCGTGGGTGGCGGTCCACGAGAGCTCGGGCTCGAACGATCGGTGGATCTGCTGCATCTCGCGGCGGGTCGCCCTCGAAAGTGGGTGCTCGTCATCGGGGCCGTCCCGCGGCGGGAACGCACCGGTGAAGCCGCCCACCCAGCGGGCGAGGTCCCGGAGCGAGGTCAGGATGCCGCCCATCGCGGCGAGCGCGCCGTATGGATCCATCGGCTCCTCGAGCCAGGTCTCGTCGCGGCGCAGGTAGCCCAGGGCGAGGCGACCGGCCGGCACCTCGTCGGACAGGAACGTCGTCGCGGTCATGCCCAGCGGCTCGAGCAGCCGCTCACGGACGAATGGCCCATATTCCATGCCGGCGACGTTGCTGACGACCCGGCCGAGGATCCCGTAACCAAGGTTCGAATAGTCGAAGCGGGTCCCGGGCGCCCAGGCGAAGGTCGGGCCGTCGCGAAGCAGCGCGGCGAAACGGTCGAGGTCGAGTCCCTGCTGGCGGTCGCCCCACGGGTCGTCGGTCGGCAGCCCGGCCGACATCGTCAGCAGCTGTTCGACGGTGATCGGCGGCGAATCGTTCGTCGGGCCGGCCATGTCGGCGAGGTCCGGGACCCAGCGGGCGACCGGGTCGTCGAGCCGCAGCCTGCCCTCGTCGCGCAGTGACAGGATCGCGGCCGCCGTGAAGCTCTTGGTCATCGAGGCGATGCGGAAGACGCTGTCCGGATCCGGCCGGGTCTCGACGTCGAGCCGGATTCTGCCGAGGCCGCCGGCATGGACCAGGTCGCCATCCTGGACCAGTCCGTAGGCGATTCCCGGCACGGTCTCTTCGGCGAAGGTCCGCTCGAAGATCGCGTCGATGGCCGTCAAGGTCCCCGCGGCTACCACGCCCTCACTATCGCAGAGGCGGCCAGATCCTTGCCAGCCGTCGGCGGCCCGACCCTCGCCGGCCGTCGCGGACATGAAAACGCCCGAAGGAACCATCGATCACTAGATGTTCCGATCACTGTAAACAACGATCAGATCACTAGATGTTCGAAGCTCCTTCGAGCGAGTCCAATGTATGGCCGCTCGACCCCCGCCGAGATGTCGGCGGCCGTGTGGATCGTGACAGGCGCATCGCAGAGCGTCGGGTCAGGCGTCGTCCTCGTCACCGATGGTCGGCTCGCCGATCTCGATCGGGTTGTTGATCGGGTCCTGGCTCCATTCGAACCAGCCACCGTCGTAGACCGAGATCCGCTGCCAGCCCAGGAGATAAGCGTAGAACCACGTCTCACTGGCTCGCCAGCCGGTGCCGCAGTAGAACGCGACCTCTTTGTCGGGGGTGATGCCGGCCTCGTCCCAGTTGGCCGCGATCTCCGGATAGGCGCGCATGGTGTTGTCGATGTTGCGGTAGTGCTGCATGTGATAGGCGTCGGTGCCGCAGTTGCCCCAGACATCGCCCTTGATCCGGCCAGCCGGACCGATGGAGTCGTAGCCGCTGATATTGCCGATGTGCTCGCGCCAAGTGCGCACGCTGACCAGGGCGGCGCCGGCAGGGTCGGCGATGATCGCCTTGGCCTTGTCGATATCGACGATGACCTCCGGGCGGAGGGGCACGGTCACCCCGAACGACGCGACCGGCACGGGCCGGCGCTGGGTCGTCTCGAGCGGGTTGCCTTCGCGGACCCACCAGTCGTAGCCGCCGTCGAGCAGGCGGACATCGTCGACACCGGCGTAACGGAGGATCATGAGCGCGCGCGTGGCGGCGATCTGGCCGGCCCGACGACCGGGCCACTTCTCGTTGGCGCCCCCCTCCGTGTCGCGGCCGTAGACCACGACAGTCGTATCGCGGGTGATGCCGAGCGACTCGAGCGCCGCCTTGATGGCCGCCGGCGACCGCCGGTTCCAGTCGACCGGATCCTCCAGCCAGTTGGTGTCGAGGTAGAGCGCGCCCGGGATGTGGCCCTCGGCGTACTCCTCGGGGACGCCGAAGTTGACATGGAAGAGCAGGAACCTGCCCTCGGGTGCTGCCTCGGGTCGCTGCTCATCGAGCACGTCGCGCAGCCACGCGATGTGGACGAGCTTCTCGTGGTTTGGCAACCGCTCGAGCGACAACGTCGGGTCGGCGGCCCAGCTCGGCGCACCGTCGGCGAGGATCCGGGCGCCATCGACGCCGAGCGCATCGAGCCGCGCGGTCAGTGCCGCCGCGTCATCGACACCGTCACCGTAGACGACGATGTCGCGTCCGGCGACGATGCCCTTGGCGTCAAGCAACCGCTCGATCTCGGCGTCATCGACACTGTCGAGCCAGGCGCTCGGAAAAGCCACGGCTCCTGGGATGTGGCCGCCTCGGGCCGCGCCCTCGCGACGCCAGCCGTTGTAGGCGGCCAGGGGCCGAACGTCGACGACGTTCAGGCTGGGGTCGGCTAGGCGTGCCTGGAGCTTGGCGTTCGAGATGGTGAGACGTCTTGCGGTCCCGAGATCGGTCAGGGTCACGTCGGATCCCTCGCGTGATGGAAGAGCTGGCGGGTAACAAGAGACCCCTGCCGTGCAGGGGTCGGGTGGTCTGTCCGGCGTGCAGATGAACGCGCTCGCACGCCTAGGGACCCTACCTGCCCTGCATGGCTGACGGATGGCAATGACAGTGCTGCGCGCTGACCATGCGTGACGATCAGGGCCGCATTCTGGCACTCGACATTCCCGCATGGCAAGAGCGGAGTTCCCGGGATCCGGGTTTCGGTTCGGTCGCGGCGTGGCCCGTCCGGGGTTGCGACACAGGACTTTCGGACCCATTGCCTCGAGCGCGCGCATCCGCGACGCTGGAACGATGCACGAGTCTGGAACCGGCGGGATGGCCGGACCGATCGGGCGACTGGGGGCCGCGAACGCTACGGCGATGCGGCGACGACCTGGTCGCCGAACCGCGTTGCTCATCGTCGTGAGTGGCGCCGCCCTGATCGCCGCGCTGGTCGTCACGTTCCTGGCGACACGCCCGGCGGCCCCGCGATCGATCGCGATCTACGACCGCGGCCAGGCGACGCTGGTGATGAACGGTCTGCCGTTCGAGGCGCTGCCACTGATCGACTCCGGCGCGACGCTCGTCTCGCCGGGCGGCGCGACCCTGGCCTGGCAGAGCCCCGATGGTTGGTACCTGAACGTGAACGGGCCATTCAGCTTCGCGCTCGGTGCCGCTACGCCGGCACCCACCGTCACGCCCGTCGGCAGCGAAGCGCCTGTGGCGGCCCCGATCGATGCCGACGGCAGCATCCAGCTGGCCGGTGGCGACGTCCGCCGCTGGGCGGGCTTCGATTCGCGGGCCTGCGTCATCCTCTACACCGACGTCACCGTGGCCCGCATCGCGGGCACCGTCCACTGCCAGGGGCTGGTCTGGTACGACGGCTCGGCCGTCGAGCACATCCAGCCACTGGACCTCCCGCCGTTCGACATCGATGTCAAGTTCGAAGCGTCCGGACCGGGCGCCCTGCCGGAGCCGATCACGCCCTAGCCGAGCGGTTCCGCCAAGGCGATGGTCGCGTCAGATCCGGCGGAAGATCATCCCGATCAGCAGGATCACGGTCGCCGCGATGAAGGCGACGATGCCGGCCCGGTCCGGCAGCAGGGTTCCGTACGTGCCGAGCAGCCCGATGATGATCAGGACGAGGGCCACGATGATCGTCCGGGCGGTCGGTGCGAAGTTCGTGCGGGTCATCGGTCAGATCCCCGGCAGCAGCGAGCCGACCACGAGCAGGCTCGGGCAGGCGAACAGGCACAGGTCGGCAAGCTCGCGGTCCATCGTCAGCCCGACCGACCCCAGCAGCTGGTTGATCGGATCGAGGACCGGGACGAGCGCCTCGATCGGCCAGGCATAGACCAGCCCGATGGCCCCGATGACGAGCGCAACGACCACCGTGATCATGCGCGGCGGGTTGGGCTGGAGTCGCATCGACGGCAGTATGCATGGTCGTGCTGCGCTAGATTCGGTCGATGACGGATCGCCGGGTCTCGCTCTTGCGCGGCATCAATGTCGGCGGGCACCACCTCGTGCCGATGGCCCGGCTGCGGGCGATCTACGAGGCGCTCGGCTGCGGCGATGTGACGACCTATCTCCAGAGCGGCAACGTCGTCTACCGGCGGACGAAGGCGCCCGAGCGGGTCGATGCCGAGGTCGAGGCGGCGATCCGCGACGAGCTCGACATGGCCGTCCGCGTCATCGGCCGCACGCATCGGGACCTGACCCGGATCGTCGCCGCAGATCCGTTCCCCGGCGTCGTGCCGGCCCAGCGGCTGGTCCTGTTCCTCGAGGCGACCCCGACCGCGGCGGTCGCGCGCGACCTCGGTCGGGTGACGATCGGTCGTGACGAAGCGATCCTCATCGGCCGTGAATTCCACCTCCACTGTCCCGACGGGCTCGGCCGAACGAAGATCACGGCGATGCTGTCCGACCGCCGGCTTGGCGTGGCTACGACGGGGCGGAACTGGCGGACGGTGACCCAGCTGCTGGCCCTGAGCGGCGATCAGTCCTGAGGCCAGTGCTCGCGGAAGACGGTCTCGGTCCTGGGCAGGCGCGCCTCCTCCTGCGTTTCGGGGCTAGCATACCGCGACCCTCCCCTGATGGATGACGACGCGGGGCTGATCCGGCGACCGACCGACGCCGAGCTGGCCGACGTCGGGGCGATGCACGCCTCGAACCGGGCCGCCTGGGACGAGGCGGCAGAACGGTACGAGCGCTGGTTCGATGAGGCCGTCGCCCTCATCCGCTCCGGCGGGACGAACCTTTTCGGGGTCGAGACCGAGCTGATCGGCGACCTCCACGGCCATTGCCGGCGCGCCATCCACCTCCAGTGCGCCGGCGGCCGCGACACGCTCTCGCTCTGGAACCAGGGCGCCGACGAGGTGGTCGGGGTCGATTTCAGCCCGCGCATGCTGGAGCTGGCGGAGCGGCTCGCGACGGCGACCGGCGCGCCCGCTCGATGGATCCTCGCCGACGTCCTCGAGACGCCACACGAGCTCGATGGCACGGCGGACCTCGTGTACACCGGTCGGGGCTCGCTCATCTGGCTCCAGGACCTCGATGCCTGGGCGGCCGTCATCGCCCGCCTCCTGTCCCCGACCGGCCGGTTCGTGCTGTTCGAGGGTCATCCGGCCGAGTGGCTCTTCGACGCCGACGATGACGGCCGCTGGGTCGCGACCGACTACGACTACTTCGGCGGCGCCGAGGCGTCGAAGGGCTGGGCGCCCGAATACATCGATCGGCTCTCGATCGCGGAACCCGACCAGAGCTGGAAGTTCGCCCGGGCCTGGACGCTCGGCGAGGTCATCACCGCGCTGCTCGGCGCCGACCTGCGGCTCGAGGCGGTCGCCGAACACCCGATCGACTGGTGGGGCGGTCACGACGACGTGCGCGAGGACGAGCGCGGCCGGATCCCGCTGTCGTTCTCGGTGGTCGGGCGCAGAGGCCCGGGCTGACCGACCCAGGACCCGTCAGAGCGGGGTCAGGCCAGCGAACCGACCGTCAGGCGTGCGAACCACCCGGCTGACCGAGCGTACGGCCCCTTGATCGACGGCGCCATAGATGTGCGGGTACGGCGACTCCGGCTCGTCGTAACGCCACGGCACGTCAAGCTCGTCGAGATCGATCGTCAAGGCGAGGAAGGGACGTGGGTCGCCGGCGTAATACCGGTCGAACGTCGCGCGAAGGTCGTCGAGGCCGTCCGTGCAGTGGATGAATTCCTCGGGTTCGAGCGAAGCGGCTTCGTAGGCGGCCCTGGGATCGGTCGCCGTCCAGGCCGCCTCGGGCACGAGGTGGAAGGTCTCACGCATCAGACCGGGCGCTGGTCGATCGACAGCCAGGCCCGGTCGAGCGCGAGCTGGATGACCGTGGCGCGATCGGCGACGAGAGCGGCCCGCAGCGCGGGCTCGAAATCGGCGTCCCGCTCGACCCGCACGCCGCGCGTACCGCACGCCCGGCCGATCGCGGCAAAGTCGACGGCACCGAGGTCGCTGGCCACCCCGACGCCGGTGCCCCGCCGCTCCTGCCACATGCTGATCGTGCCGTAGCGCTCGTTGTCGAAGACGACGACGACCACGCGCGCATCGACCCGCACCGCCGTCTCGAGCTCGGCCATCGTCATCCCGAGCCCGCCATCCCCGACCAGCGCCACGACCGGACGATCGCGATGGACGAGGGCGGCAGCGATGGCCGCTGGCAGCCCGTAGCCCATGGCGCCCGAGGTCGGCCCCAGGAAGGTGCCCGGTCGTCGGAACCGGAACCCACGCCCGGCCCAGCTGGCGAAGTTGCCGGCGTCGGTGGTCAGGATCGCGTCGTCGGGCAGCACCCGACGCAGCGTCGCGATGGTCCGGCCCGGGTGGACCCCAGGACCGCTCCAGTCGCCTGCATCGACCACCGACGCCGCCTCGTACGCGGCCCGGTCTGCGCGGTTGTTGGCCTGTCGTTCGGCGACGAGCGCGGCATCCAGCACGGCCCGGCCGAGCAGCCGTTCGTTGGCCGACTTGAGGAACGCCTTGGCATCGGTCGCCACCCTGATCGTCGGAGGGGTGGACCCGGACGCCTCGCCCGGCACGAGATCGATGTGGGCCCATGGCAGGCCTTCGCGCGGCATCTCATAGCCAAAGGTCGTGGCCTCGTTGAGCCGCGAGCCGAGCACGACCAGCGCGTCGGCGGCATCGAGCCGCTCGCGGACCGACGAGGCGGCCCCGAAGCCGGCCATCCCGAGGAAGAGCGGATGGTCGTTCGAGATGACGTCGGCCCGCCGCCAGGCGGCGATCACCGGGACCGAGAGGAGCTCGGCGAAGCGCAGGAGCTCGGTCGAGGTCCGCGCCCGGAGGACGCCGCCGCCGGCCAGGATGACCGGCCGTCGGGCCGACGCCAGGAGCTCGATGACCGAGCGGATCTCCTCGTCGCTGGCGCGCGGGGTCGGTGGGCGCGAGGCGTCGAGCCGGGCGGCGTCGGGCATCGTCTCATCGAGCAGGTCCTCTGGTAGCGACAGGAGGACCGGGCCGGGTCGGCCGCCGAGCGCCTGACGGACGGCCTCCGACATCGTGGTCGCGATCTCGCCGACCGCATGCGGTTCGGCCGCCCACTTGGCCAGCCCGCCGAGGGTCGCGACCTGGTCGATCTCCTGGAACGCCTCGCGACCGAGCGAACCGCGCTCGACCTGGCCGACCGCCACGAACATCGGTGTCGAATCCTGGCGCGCGGTGTGGATCCCGATGCCGAGGTTCGTGCCACCGACGGCGCGCGTGCCGAGGGCGACCGCCGGCCGGCCGGTCAGCTGACCATGGGCCTCGGCCATGAACGCGGCCGCGCCCTCGTGGCGTGTGGCGATGACGCGGATGCCTGCCGCCTCGAAGGCGTCGAGCAGCCCCAGGAACGATTCGCCGGGCACGGTGAAGGCGTAGCGGACCCCGGCCGTCCGGAGCGCATCGGCGATGAACCGGCCGACGGTCCGCGGGCCCTCGTCGGCCGCCGGTCGGAGCTCCTCATCGGGCGCGACGCCGCCCGTGGTCCCCGCCGGCGCCTCCGAGCTCGCGTCGCCGAGCGCCGGTTCGGGCGCGAGGGCCGGGGCGGCCTCGACGTCGGGCGTCTCCGGGAGCGGCTCTGGCTCGGGACCCGCGGGTTCGTGCTCGGGCCCGGCCGGCTCGCCCAGGGGTGTGGTGGGCTCGCCCTCGGGCGCCGGCTCTGCACCGGCCGGCACTTCCACCTCGGGCACGGCGACCACGTCGGGCGCCTCGTGGGGCAGGTCGCTGGGATCGGGCGGCGGCGGGGTCGGCTCTGCGGGGGCATCGGTCGGCCCGTCAGCGGGCGCGGGCGTGGCGTCGAGCTCGGTCATGGCGACAGCGCTCCTATGGTCGGTATGGCCCCGGTCGGGGGATCGTCAGCGGTAGTTCTCGAACTGCAGCGGGACCGCCAGGTCGAGCTCGCGCAGGCGGGCCATGACGCGCTGGAGGTCATCGCGGCTCTTGCCGGAGACACGGACGGCGTCGCCCTGGATCTGTGACTTGACCTTCGGGAACTCGTCACGGATCAGCTTGGTGATCTTCTTGGCCACCTCCTCGGAGAGCCCACGTCGCAGGCCGATGCGCTGCCGAACCTTGTTGCCACCGGCCTCCTCGACCTTGCCCCAGTCGAAGATCTTGAGCGAAAGGCTGCGCTTGATCGCCTTCGATTCGATGAGGTCCTTGACCGCCGACGCACGGAACTCGTCGTCGGTGAGCAGGATGATCTCGTCCTTGGCCTGGATCAGTTCGACGGTCACGGCCTTGAAGTCGAAGCGCGTGCCGACCTCCCGGCGGACCTGGTCGAGGGCATTGCGCAGCTCCTGCTCGTCGAAGTCGCTGACGACGTCGAATGACTGGTCTCCGGCCATCGATCCTCCGTTCCTAACCCGACGTCTCGGGGGCGTGGATGGTCCATTCGCGGAAGCGCTCCGCCCGCCCGTCGGCGCCGAACTCCACGGTCAGGAAGCCGGCGAGCCTCGCGTGCTGGTCGCCCGGTTTCCGAACGAACGCCGCGTGCCAGGCGGCGAGCCCGGTCGTGCCCGAGGCCCAGTGGCGCTCCACCGTGAACTCGACGTCGCGTTCCGAGGCCGAGGCGTCCAGCAAGTATGCCCGCAGGGCGTTGTGGCCGACCAGCGGGGTCCCGAACGGGTCCTCATGGTACTCGGCCTCCTCGCTGAAGAGCGCGACCCAGGCGTCGCCGTCGAAGGTCTGCCAGGCGCGGCCGTACGACTCGAGCCACTCCCCCACCGTCGCGTAGTCGATCATCGATCCTCCTCCAGTCGAAGCAGCAGCCGCTCACCGATCCGGTAGCTCGCGCCGCCGCCCATCACCAGCACGACATCACCAGGACGGACCTCGCGGGCCAGCCGATCTGCGGTGGCCTCGACCGAGCCCGGGGCGATCACCGGCAGACCCGGCCGCCGGGCGGCGACGGCCGACGCCAGATCCTCCGCGGAGGCGATCGTCGTGTCCAGGTCTCGGCCGGCCCACACGTCCGAGATGGCCACCGCGTCGGCAGCCGTCAGGACGTCTGCGAACTGGGCCAGCATCGCCGCCGTACGGTGGAAGGTCAGTGGCTCGTAGACGGCCCAGACGCGCCGACCGGGCTCGCGCTGGCGGACCGCAGCGAGCGTCTCGCGGATGGCGGTCGGGTGATGGCCGTAGTCGTCGTAGACCACGACACCAGCCGCCTCGCCCTTGCGTTCGAGCCGCCGGCCGATCCCGGTGAAGGTCGCCAAGTGCGCACCGATGGCGACGGACGGCAGCCCCAGGGCGGCGGCGGCCCCGGCGGCCGCCAGGGCATTCGCGGCGTTGTGCCGGCCAGCCGTCGCGAGACGGGCTGTGATGGGGCCGGCCAGCAGGTCCAGCCCATGGAGCTCGAGGGTCGTCGTGGCCGGATCGGTGGCCGTCACCCGGCCCAGCAGGGCGGTCGCCGGGCCGCCCGCGGTCGTGAATCGTTCGGCGATGGCGCGCGCGTAGCCACCCAGCCGCTGCGGTGCCTGGTCGACCAGTGCGTAGGCGACCACCGTCCCCGACCAGTCCCGAAGCCGGCGCAGGACCTCCTCCACGCCCGGATCGCCGACATTGGCGACAACGGTGGCGCCATCGGGCGCCCGGCGCAGCCAGGCCTCGAACGTGGCGATCACCGCGGCCTCGTCGGCGAAGACGTCGGGGTGGTCCCATTCCGCGCTGGTGATGACGGCCACGGCCGGATGGTAGGCGTCGAAGTTGCCCGCGTATTCGTCGGCCTCGACCACGAACGCGTTTCCCCGACCCCAGCGGGCGGTGGCCGGTGGCCCCCCGGTGATCGAGGCGGGCAGCAGTGCGCCGACGAAGGCCGACGGGTCGGCCCCGGCGGCGACGAGGAGGTGGACCAGCCAGCCCGACGTCGTGCTCTTGCCATGCGTGCCGGCCACGCCCACCAGCGTGCGACCGACGGCGGCGTCGGCGACGACCTGCTGCCATGGTTCGAGCGGGATCCCGGCCGCGCGCGCCGCGAGCAGCTCGGGATGGTCGGGATCGACGGCGGTCAGGGCCTTGGTCACGGCCAGCCGATCCGGCCGC
>JBBQVJ010000072.1:0-10886 GCA_038211705.1 Candidatus Limnocylindrales bacterium
ACCGTCGCCTCCCCGGCCGCCAGACGCGCGAGGATCGCGCGTCTGGTCGGGTCGGCGAGAGCGGCGAACGTGGCGCTGAGGAGGTCGGGCTGCTGCATGTCCATCACTAGTGGGGTATATAACCTAACGGTAATGTAACCATCGCTCGGAGCGGTGTCAACCCCGGAAATAAAGCATCCGCGGAGTCAGCCCTCGTAGCGGACGCTAGGCTTGCTCCATGAGCGCGTCTTCGCCCGCCCGATTGCGGGCCTTCGTGCGCCGGACCACCCGGCTCGTCGAGGTGCCTGACCTGCCCGGCGTCCGCCTTCACCTTGGGGACGACGCCATGACGATCTGCGCGCTGGCCGGTCTGGAGCTCGGCCAGCCCGACCCTCCCCTGCCCTTCTGGGCCTTCGCCTGGTCCGGGGGCCTGGCGGTGGCGCGCTACCTCACCGACCATCCCGAGGAGGTCGCCGGCCGTCGCGTCGTGGACGTCGCGTCGGGCTCCGGGTTATGCGCCGTCGTCGCGATGCGGGTGGGTGCCGATTCGACGCTGGCCGTTGACATCGACCCGCTTTCGGAAGCCGCGGTGGCGCTGAACGCGCGGGCCAACGGGGTCGCGATCGGATTCAGCCGGCACGATCTCCTCGACGTCGCGCCACCACCGTGCGACGTCATCCTGGCCGGTGACATCTGTTACGAGGAGACGATGGCGAGCCGGATGGTCCAGTGGCTTCGGTCGGCGGCGGACCGTGGCACTCGCGTGCTCATCGGCGATCCGGGCCGGACCTATCTCCCGGCGGGCCTGGAGCCGGTGGCCGCGTATCGTGTCCGGACCAGCCGCGAGATCGAGAACGCCGAGGTCAAGAATTCGTCGGTGTTCACCTTCGCGTCGGGCGCCTGACGGGCTCGCTCGACGGCGGCCCGGCCGGTCGCCGCCAGACAACGGCTCAGTGCCACCAGACTGTCTAGACTCGCGTGATGACGACGATCCGGATCGCGGTCGCCTCGACGCGGGTGACGGCCACGCTCGACGAGGCCGTGCCGGCGGCGGTCTCCGCGGTGGTGGACGCCGGTCGGCTCGGTGCCCGGATCGTGTGCCTGCCGGAGACCGGTCTGCCCGGGCATCGCGACCAGCCGCGGCCCGTTCCGGAGGTGAGCCAGGCGGCGCTCGATGAGGCCCTCCTCAGCGTGGCCGACGCTGCCCGACGGGCAGGCATCGTGACGATCGTGGGCATCGAGCGGTTGGCGGCCGGCGGCCGGGAGATCGTGTCGGTCGTCATCGATTCCGACGGGAGGCAGCTCGGCGAACAGGTCAAGACGCAGATCGACCCCAGCGAGGAGTGCTGGTATGTCCCGGGAACGGGTCGGCGAGTATTCACGGCGGTCGGCGTGACCTTCGGGATCGCCATCTGCCACGAGGCGTTCCGCTACCCCGAGATCGCCCGATCGCTCGCCCTTGCCGGCGCCCAGATCGTCTTCGTCCCCCACTTCGTCGTCACCGACGATGGTTCGTTGCCGGTCGGCTGGTGCGACCCCGGAAACCCGTACAACGAGAAGGCGGTCATGTGCCGGGCGCTCGAGAACAGCGTCTACGTCGCCGCCTCGAACGCGGCCGGACCCGACCAGGGCTCGGTGACCGGGATCATCAGCCCGGACGGGTCGCTCCTCGCCAGCCTGGCATACGGAACGGTCGGCGTCGTCACCGCCGACATCGAGCTCGACCGGGCGGACCGCCGGCTCGCGTTGCGCTGGTCGCCGGAACGAAGCGTCATGGCGGACCCCGCCCGAACCAAAGATAAGGCATCGCCCCGGCCCGACTGACCGAAGTCTCCCGATGCCTCCTCCCACGATGGATCGAAGCGCTCGATCTCCATTCGACCGAAGGCGGGCTCGACGTCGCGACCGGCAGCGGGAATTTAGGCGTCGCCGGAACCGCGATCCGACGCTTCCGGTGAGTCTCGTCGCGAGGTCGGTGCCGTCGGGACTGGTGCGGTCGCGATCACGCGACAACGACGTTACAAGGCCGCTCGGCGCACGCTCAGATCGCCGCGTGGCGCAGAAGACGAGGGTCGACCTGATACGGGACGACCAGGATGTACTGGCCGTCGAGCTCGGGTGTGCTCCACGAGCTCCGACGCGGCACGTACTGACGGCCGAGCTGCTTCACGGTCAGCGCCGCGCCCGGCGCCGGGCTGTCGCCCCAGACACTTGAATCGCGCGGGTAGAGCGGATCCTCGACGATCGCCGTCGTGACCTTCGTACCGGCGATGAGCGGGTCGCCGGTCGCCCGGAAGCCACTCATCACCCAGGCGTGGCGACCCCGCCACATCAGCAGACCGACCGGCTTGCCGGTCGAGCGCATCGCGCGCGCGGCGACAAGCAGGGCTTCGTCGACCATCCATGCCCCGACCACCTTGTACGGTCCCGCCCCGAGCAGGTCGAGGCCGACAGCCCAGCCGACGACGCTCGCACCCTGACGCTGCCGGCCATCCGGGCGTGCACCGTTCCAGGCGCGGGCCACCTTCTGAAGGCGGCCCTGGGTGGCGGCCGTAAGGTCGGCGCCGGGCCGCATCATGTTGATCATCATCTGCATGCTCGCGCCGACGCACTGGACGAGATTGGTCTGGGCGACGAAGTCGGCGCGAGCGCCGAGATCGAGCGTGTAGACCCTGGCGGCTGCGACCGGCGCCGGGACCATGGCCAGCAGCAGCAGGCCCGCCAGGCCGAGACCGATCCCCCGTGACGCCCGTGACCGCGGACGCGCTCGACTCTCCGCACCGACTGAGGATACGACGGCATGCCAGATGCGGTTCTCGACGGCGAGGGGCGGCCGTCCCGTGACGTCGTACAGTCGCCGTCATGCACGTGCTCATCTCGTGACGTCGCCACGACCGGCATATCCGCTCGGGGCGGCCCTCTCCCTCGAGACGCTCGAGACCGATCCACATGCCGCGCTGGCCGAGCTGCGGCGGCGTGAACCTGTGTCATGGGTGCCGGCGCTCGAGGGCTGGCTGGTGACACGCCGCGACCTGTGCATCGAGGTCATGCGCGACGCCACCACGTTCACCGTCGACGATCCGCGCTTCTCGACGGCCCAGGTCGTCGGCCAGAGCATGCTCTCGCTCGAGGGCGATGAGCATCGACGGCATCGCGACCCCTTCGCCCGGGCGTTCCTGGGCCCGGGCGCCCGCGAGCGCTTCGCCGAGGGTGTCGATGCGGAGGCTCGCCGGCTGGTGGCTGCGCTCCGGCCGAGTGGCAGCGCCGAGATCCGCACCGACCTCGCGGGTCCGCTCGCCGTCCAGGTGGTTGCCAGCGCGCTCGACATGCTGGACACCGCGCCCGGCGTCATCCTGGGCTGGTACGAGGAGATCGTGGCGGCCGTCGATCGGGTCTCGACCGGCGGCGAGATCGGCCCGCGGGCCCGCGCCGCGGTGGATGCCCTGGGCCGCCATGTGATCGGCACCATCGAGGATGGCGGCGGCATGCTGGCCGGAGCGACCGCGACCCTCGAGCCCGCCGAGATCGTGTCCAACGCGGCCGTGATGATGTTCGGTGGCATCGAAACCAGCGAGGGTATGACGACCACGCTGTTCTGGCATCTGCTGACCAACCCGGATCAGCTTGCCGCGTTACGTGCCGACCGGTCGCTCGCGGCCAACGCCGTCGAGGAATCGCTGCGCCTGGAACCGGCTGCCTCGCGCGTCGACCGCTACGCGACGGCCGACATCGAGCTGGCAGGCGCCTCCATCCGGCACGGTGACCTCGTCATCGTGTCGCTGACCGCCGCCGATCGCGATCCGGCGACATTCCCCGACCCGGATACCTACGACGTCACGAGGCCGAACGCGCGGTCGCACCTGGCGTTCGCGCAGGGACCACATGCGTGTGTGGGCCTCCACCTTGCCCGACTGGAGACGCAGTCCGCCCTCGTGGCCGTGCTGGATGCCTGGCCCGGGCTGCGGATCGAGCCCGGTGCGCCGCCGCCGACCGGACTCATCTTCCGCAAGCCCAGGACGCTGCCGGTCGCTTGGGAGGCTTGACGCCGGGAACGCCTCGCTTGCTAGCCGGCCAGGGTCGTGAGGTAGCGGAACGCCCGCCCGATGTCGTCGAGCGGCGTGGCCGGCTCGTCCTGTTCGACGATGTACCACTCGACGCCGGCCCCCCGGGCAGCTTCGACGATGGCCGGGAATGCCAGGGTCCCGTCCCCCGCCGGGGCGTCGTGCGGCTCGGCGCCGGGGGCGCGGTCCTTCATGTGGAGCAGCCGAACGCGGTCGGCCGTGGCCTGGATCTCGGCCACGGGATCGCGGCCGCCGACCGCCGCCCAGTAGACATCAAGCTCGAGGTCGACCTCGGGTGCGAGCTCGGCGAGCAGGACCTCCCAGACGGTCGCGCCATCGATCGCCCCGAACTCGAAGTCGTGGTTGTGGTAGCCGAGCCGAATGCCGTGCCCGGCCATCGTCCGGGCGAACCCGCCGAGCTCGGCCGCGAACCGCCGGACATCATCGGCGTTCCGTCGGTCCTCGACCGGCATCCAGGGCACGATCACCCGGGGTGAACCGATCGCGATCGACCGAGTCGCGACCGCATCGGCGTCGGCGCGGAGGTGCTCGATGCCCTCGTGGACGGCCATGACCCGAAGTCCCGAGTCGTCGAGCATCGTCGCGAGGTCGCCAGGATCGGTGGCCGGCAGCCCGGCGACTTCGACCGAGTGGTAGCCGGCGGCCGCGACGGCTCGCAGGGTTCCGGGCAGGTCAGCGGCCGTCAGGCCCCGGACCGTGTAGAGCTGGAGCGCGATCTGGTCATGTCGCATCGGCTGACGATAGGCTATCGGGACGCCGCCTGTTCGCCCCGGGCGTGTCGTGTGGGCCGCTCGCGGGCCGGTCTCGATGGCGTAGCCTCCGCAGATGACACCCTTCGGCCTCGGCATCGTCGGCACCGGCAACATCGCGGGTGGTTATGCCAGGGACGCCCTGACCCATGCCGGGATCCGGCTGGTCGCCGTCACAGACCTGGACCCCGCGCGTGCGAGCGCCTTCGCCGCCGAGCACGACGTTCGAGCCCACGCGACGCTCGACGACCTGCTCGCCGACGATGCCATCGACATCGTCGTCAACCTGACCGTCCACCACGCCCACTTCGAGGTGACGAAGCGAGCGCTCGAGGCCGGCCATCACGTCTACAGCGAGAAACCGCTTGCGCTCCGGTCGCGTGAGGCTCGGGAGCTCGTCGACCTCGCCGAGGCGCGCGGCGTCCGGCTCGGCTGCTCGCCATCGACCTTCCTCGGCGAAGCCCAGCAGACGGCCGCGGCGCTCGTCCGCAATGGTCGTCTCGGGCCGGTCCGGGCGGTGTACGCCGATGTCAACTGGGGCCGCATCGAAACCTGGCACCCGGCCCCGGCGCCGTTCTTCGAGGTCGGTGTCCTGGTCGACGTCGGGGTGTACCCGTTGACCCTGGTCACGACGATGCTCGGGCCGGCGCGCACCGTCCGGGCCTGGGGTTGGGAGCTGCAGCCCGACCGGGTCACGACCTCCGGCGACCCGTTCCGGATCGGCAGCCCGGATCTCATCGTCGCCGCCGTCGAGCTCGACGGCGGAGCCGTCGTCCGGCTCACGGCCAGCTTCTATGTCGGCCGGCCGGCCAAGGCGCACGGCAGCCTCGAATTCCACGGCGATGATGCTTCACTGGCCCTGGGCAGCTTCCAGGACTTCGACGCGACCGTCGAAGTCGGCCCGTACGGCGGCGACTACGAGACCGTCCCGCTGGTCAGGCCCGGCTACCACGGCACGGCCTGGGCCCGCGGTGTGGCCGAGATGGCCGACGCGATCCGCGAGGACCGGCCCCACCGGGCAACTGGCGCGCAAGCGGCCCACGTCGTGGAGATCCTCGAGGCGGCCGCCACGTCGATGGCGGACGATGGTCGCCCGATCGGGATCGACTCGACCTTCGACGCGCCGCCGCTCCTGCCATGGGCCGAAGGACGTCCGTAGACGCCGTCCGTCTCATCACCGTGCCGGGAGCGTGAAGGCGCTATGACCCGACGGCCGCTACCAGACGTCGCCGGGGCGCCAGTCGCAGCTGATCGGCTCGTCGAGGTCGAGCGGGGGTGACGTCGGCGTCGCGAGGACGAGGATGTAGCCGTCGTCGTCCGGCGTGCGGCGCATGCTCCCGGAGGCTCGCACCGACGACAGCCCGGCCCACGTCTGCCAGCCAAGCCGCTGGTAGAACGAGTGTCGGCCCGTGCCGAGCGCTCCGAGCTCGAACCGGTCACTGATGTACGCGCCGACATCGGTCATCACGATCGAGCCGAACCCGCCGCCCTCGTGCCCGGGCGCCGTGGCGACCGCCTCGACATAGCCGGTTTGCAATGGCCGGTCCCCCACGTGCAGCACACGCTCGACGACCGAGGCGTGGGTGACGGTCTCGCCGTCGAGCTCGAGGATGAAGTGGGTCCCGCCAAGGGCATGTTCCCAGTCGGCGTCGGTGAAGCGCTCCTCCTCGTCATCTCCGAACGCCGCGACCAGCAGCGCACGGATCGCCTCGATCTCGGCGGCAGTCAGGTCGCCCGATCCAGCGCGGCGCAAGCGGGGCACGGCAGGCTCGACATCACTGGGTCCCACCGGGCAAGTCTAGGCGTTGCGCCGCCCCGCGCCGCCCGGCGCCGCCCCGACGGGGGTTGCACTCGGTAGACTGACGGCCTCATTGGTCGGCCGACAGGTGAAGGTGGCGAACGATGGTGCCCGTCGATCTGGGGCATCAGCTGGAGATCGCGCTCCGTCTGGTGATCGCATCGCTGCTCGGGGCCGCCATCGGCTTCGAGCGCGAGATCCACGCCCACCCGGCCGGGATGCGGACGCACCTGCTCGTGTCGCTCGGCTCCGCCGCGTTCAGCGTCCTCTCGATCTTCTTCTTCGTCTCACCGGCGGCGCCCAACGGTTCGTTGCCGACCGACCCATCGAGGATCGCCGCCCAGATCGTGTCGGGGATCGGCTTCCTCGGCGCGGGCGCGATCATCAAGTACGGGACCTCGGTCCGCGGCCTGACCACGGCCGCCAGCCTGTGGGCGACGGCCGCGGTCGGGATGGCGGCGGGCGCCGGGGCCCTGCTGGTCGCGGGCATCACGACCGCCCTCATCGTGCTCTCCCTGGGACCGCTCAACTGGGTCATCGCCCGGATGCGGCGTAGCACCCAACACATCTTCCGGTTGCGCATCCTGACCAGCCGGCTCGAGGCACTGGGCGAGATCTCGCGGGCCCTGACCGGCGGCCGGATCGAGATCGCCGGCGTCAGCACGCAGCGCCTGGGCAAGGGGCGCTACGAGGTCGAGCTCGACCTGCGCCCGCCGCCCGGCACTCGGCACGACGCGATCATCGCCTCGCTGGCAGCCATTCCCGAAATCGAGATCCTCGAGGCCGGTATCCCGAGGGAGTGACCGGGCGGGACATCGGCGCTAGAAATCGCGCCGTCCGACGAAGTTCGCGGCCTCGACATCGGGCCGGGTCAGCTGGTAGATCGCCAGGCGCTGGCCACCGGGCGCCGTGAACGAGCAGACCGGGCCTTGCGGGATCTCGAGCGTGTGGCCGGGCGTCCAGCCGCGGTCCGTGAGCTCGGTCATCGTGGCGTCGAGGTCGTCGACCCGGTAGACCAGGACGGGACGGTCGCCTTCGAGGTGGCCGGCCAGCAGGATCCGCGGGGGCGTCTCGGTCAGCTCGACCATCGCGACCCGTGTGCCCATCCCATCGATGGCGAAGATGCACCGTCCGCCGAGGATGTCGGTGAAGAAGGCCAGATCGGCCGCCACATCGTCACTCGGCATGTAGACGTAGTCGAGGTCTTCGAACATCCCGCGGGCCCCTCGTCAGCGCGCCAGAGAGTCGAGCACCTGCGCGAGCTCGACCGGGCGGGTCAGGAATGGCGAGTGGCCGCCGCTGATCTCGACCGCCTCCACCCCCAGGCGGTCACGCGAGGCGGTTCGCACCCAGGCGGGGTTTAGCGCGCGGTCGTCGCGACACACGATCGACCGGGACTCGACCGCTGGCCAGGCCTGCAGCGGCGTCGTCTCGTTGAGGGCGCGATAGGCCTGTGGTCGCAGCCGCTGGGTCGCCCACCGGGCGAGCGCCGCGGGGGCGTCGTGGAAGAACAACTCGGTCGCCGTGTGCGGGCCGACCATCCAGACGTCGTCGCCGAGATCGATCCATTCGGCGGTGGTGGGTGGGATCCGGCCGTCGATCGGTTCGGTCCCACGTTGGGCATTCGCGCTCAACCCGGGCGCCGCGAGGAAGGCGGCCAGGAAGATCAGCCGCCGCACCGGACGGTGGGCGGCGACCAGCGGGATGACCAGACCAGCAATCGAATGGCCAACGACGACCGGATCCTTGGTCCCGACCAGCGCGTCGTCGACCGCCGCCGCGTAGGCCTCGGCGCCGAGGCCGGGGTCGGAGATGGGCAGGTCCATCGTGATGACGCGATGACCCAACCGCTCAAGCTCGGGCCGCAGGAGGTCCCAGCACCACGAACCGAGGTAGGACCCGTGGACAAGGGCGATGTCCATCCCATTCCTCCCTCCGGGCCTGCGTCGCGAGCCCGTCGCCGTGTCCAACACGATATCGCACGTGCGGCCCGGCCCGAACGGCCCGTTGCGTTCAGGCCGCAGCGACCTCGCGCCGCGGGAGGCCCGGCCCGAGAGGTAGGCAGGCACCAGGTGCAGGTTCTCCAGCGCGTCCAGGAAGATCGCCGACCAGAGCATCGATTCCTCGCCGATCAGGACCCATCGTGGGCTGACCCAGTTCTGGCCCTTGGCGTTCATGACCTCCCAGAAGGTGCCGTCGCGCTCGATCCAATCCACGTACCGGGCGGTCTCGGTGGCCGCCAGCGACGGATCGACGGTCCGCAGGACCTGGAGGTACATCGCGCCCAGGCTCGTCCACACCGTGCTGCCCTGGTAGTCCGGCAGGAGATGCCGGGTGAGCCAGACCTCGCGCTCTGGGCGGCGCTCCGTCTCATACCGGAGCGGGTACGGATCGCAGAACCCGTGGTGGTCCAGGTAGCCCAGCGCGGCGGCCACGAGGGCGGGGTCGGCGACGACCCCGGTGTAGAACGGCCAGACATTGGCCTCGCCCGACACCGTCTCATCGCCCAGAGCATCGCGAAAGTGGTCGACGTCCCAGAAATGCTCGAGCAGCAGGCGGCCGTAGTCGCCCTCGAAGTGGTGCTCGAACGGCGAGTCGAACCAGCCGGTCTCCTCGATGGTCTTGGCCAGCAGCGCGACCATCGTGTTGCCGTAGGCGTTCGAGCGGTTGACGACCGTGTCGCGGTGCGCGCTGAACTTGCGGTCCGATCGGACCAGGCCAGTCGCCGGGTCCACGACCTGCGCGTAGTAATGAGCGATCTCCGCCTCGAGCCAGATACGGTGCCGCTCGACCAGGTCGGTGGCGTCGGCGGCCCGCAGCGCGGCCAGGAAGAGCGGCAATGAGTCGACGCCATATTCGTAGACATCACCCGGCCGATCGAAATAGTGGATCGTGGTCGTGATGTGGCGGCGGCGGCGGTCCCACACCCCGAGCGCGTAGGCCAGTGAGGCGTGGACCCGGAGGCCGTGGCCCAGCCGGATCAGCGACGGGACGGAGAACCCGAGGTCACGCGTCCAGAACATGTCGAAATGGCCAGGGCTCGCGGTGAAGGTCCGGCCATTCCAGCATGCCTCGATGCAGGCACGCACGATCGGCGCGGCGGCACCGGGATGGCGGGTGTGCCCGCTCGAGCTCTCCGGGTGTGGTGCGGGATGGCTTCCCGATGCGCCCGGGGTGAGTAGCCGGACCGGCGGTCAGGTTGGGCCCCTGACGGAACCTGCTCGACAGGGCCACTCTAGCAGGGGGGAGTCCCACAGCCCCTGACCCATCCGGACCGGTCTCCACTGGCCCCATGGGGTCATTGTTCGGTTCTTGACCGGTGCGCCATGATCGGCGTCCTGCCAAACGAGGTACCCGTCTTGCCCCCCACACGACGACCCCATCGCGCCTCGCTGCCGTCCCTGATCGTCACGTCGATCCTATCGGCCATGCTCGTCTTCGCCATCGGTGCGGTGTCGTCGCCGGGCGAGGTTCTCGGAGCGACCATCTCGAAGACGGCCATCTGCAGCGCGAACCTGCGGACGAGCACCTCGACCAGCGCTCGCGTTCGCAAGCTCGTGACCACGGGCACGCGGGTTTCGGTCGCGGCCAGTGTCACCGGCGGCAGCTGGCGAACGACCTGCGCCGGCAAGGCCGTCTCGGGCCGGAGCTGGTACCGCATCAGCGCGATCGGCGGCAAGTCGGTCAAGTCACTCTTCGGCGTGAGCTACCTGTACGCGGCCGCGGGCCTGTTCAAGACCACGACCATCACGCGCTACGCCGGCTGCCGAGCCAACCTGCGCACGAGCGCCGCCAGTTCGGCGCCGTCACGGACGATCATTGCCCTGAACATGAAGGTGCTGGTGACGACAAGCGTCGCCGGGAGCTCGTACTCGACGACCTGCTCGGGCAAGAACGTATCGGGCAACCGCTGGTATCGGATCAGCAGCGTGAACGGCAAGACGGTCAAGTCGCTGTACGGCGTCTCGTACCTGTACTCGGCTTCGCTGCTCTTCACACCGTCCCCGACGACGGTGACCGCCTCGACACCCAGCCCGACTGCGGGCTCCACGGTGGCGCCCGAGAACGTCCCGACCCCGACGCCCAAGCCGAGCGCGACGCCGACCGCGACTCCGACCCCGACCCCGGCGCCGACGGCGGCACCGACCCATCCGAGCTGTACTGCCAGAACGTCCAGCCCCCGCCACCCCAGTTCTGGCCGGGCACGAGGGGTGCGGTGGCAGTCGTCCAGTGGGCCACCCACAGGATGTCGTAGCCGTTCAGACCGAACCAGGTCGT
>JBBQVJ010000073.1:0-10758 GCA_038211705.1 Candidatus Limnocylindrales bacterium
ACCCACGCCTCTACGGATGCGCTGACCGGGCTGCCGAACCGGCGCTACTTCGACGAGTTCTGCGGGCTGCTGGCCCGCCGACGCCGCTCCGAGGATGCGGTCGGCGTGCTGATGGTCGACATCGACAAATTCAAGGTCCTCAACGACACGCACGGCCATGCGACCGGCGACGAGGTCCTGCGCGCGGTCGGCGGCGCCATCGTGGCGGCCGTCCGAGAGGACGACGTGCCGGCCCGTTACGGTGGGGAGGAGTTCGTGGTCCTGCTCCGCAACCCCTCGCCCGAGGTCGCCCTCGAGGTCGGCGAGCGCGTCCGGGCGGCCGTCGCCGGGCTCGACCTGCGGCGGTTCGGTGTCGCTGGCGTGAGCGTGTCCGTCGGGGTCGCCGTCGCCCGCCACGCCGACCAGACGATCGAGGAGCTCGTCGCCCAGGCCGACCGGGCGCTCTACCGGGCCAAGCGTGCCGGGCGCGATCGGGTCGTCGCCGCCTGACGGGCTACCATCGGTCCGTGACCGAACCGTTGCTCGACGAACCGGACGACCTGACCAACGGCGATCTCGCCCGGATCTTCCATGAGATCGGCGACATCCTCGAGCTCAAGGGCGAGCTCGTCTTCAAGACCGTCGCCTACCACCGCGCCGCGGACGCCATCGGCCGCAGCCCGGTCGACATCGTGTCCGCCTACCGGGCCGGGACGCCCCCCGCGATCCCGGGCGTCGGCAAGGCGATCAGCGACAAGATCGGGGAGCTGGCAGCGACCGGGCACATGGCCTTCCACGACCGGCTCCGAACGGAGATCCCGGCCAGCCTGGTGGAGCTGCTCCAGATCCCGGGACTCGGGCCAAAGACCGTCCGCCAGCTCCACGAGGAGCTCGGTATCGCGACCGTGGAGGACCTGCGCCAGGCTGCGGCCGCCGGCAAGATCCGGGAGCTGCGCGGGATGTCGGCCAGGACTGAGGCGCTCGTCCTCGAGGGGATCGCCCGGCTCGATGAGCGGTTCGACCGGATGCGCCTCGACCAGGCGGAGGACCTCATCGTCGCGCTGACAGACGCGTTGTCGACGATCTCGGGCGTCAGCGATTTGGAGCCCGCCGGGTCATTCCGACGGCGCAAGGAATCGATCGGCGATCTCGACCTGCTCGCCGAGACCGACCAGCCGGCGGCGCTGATCGAGGCGTTCACCTCGTTCGGGCTGGTCGACTCGGTCATCAATCGCGGTGGCTACAAGGCGGCCGTCCGGCTGCTGCGCGGACCGCAGGTCGACCTGATGGTCATGCCACCGGGCGAGGCCGGCACGTACCGGATCCATTTCACAGGTTCCAAGGAGCACAACGTCCGGCTCCGTGCGATGGCCCGCGATCGCGGCTGGAGTCTGTCCGAGAAGGGCTTCCTGCGGATCGGCGAGGATGGCGAGCCGTTGACCGGCGAGGACGCCGAGCTGCGTACCTTCGCCACCGAGGCCGACGCGTACGCCTTCCTCGACCTGCCGTACATCGAGCCCGAGCTGCGTGAGGACGCCGGCGAGATCGAGGCCGCCCTGGCGGGCCGGCTGCCAAGACTGATCGACCTGGCCGATCTGCGCGGCGACCTGCATTCGCACTCGGACTGGTCGGACGGCCATTTCCCGATCGAGGTCATGGCCGACGCCGCGCGCCGCCGCGGGTACGCCTACCAGGTCCTGACCGACCATACCCAGTCGCTGACCATCGCCGGCGGGCTCACCCCGGAACGCGTCGCCGAGCAGGCCGAGATCATCGCCACGCTCAACGCCCGGTACGCCGCCGAGGAAGCGGCCGGGACGGCGCCGCCCGAGACGCCGCCTGAAGGGTTCCGGCTGCTCCACGGCTGTGAGCTCGAGATCCGGGCCGATGGCCGGCTTGATTTCGAGGACGACCTGCTGGCCCGGTTCGATCTCGTCGTCGCCTCGGTGCACGTCTCGCGTCGCCAGCCGCGGGCGGAGCTGACGCGCCGGACGCTCAACGGGATACGGAGCCCACATGTCGACGTCATCGCCCATCCGTCGGGGCGCAAGATCGGCCAGCGCGACGACCTCGATCTGGACTGGGACGCGGTCTACGCCGAGGCGGCGAGGACGGGAACCGCGCTCGAGATCAATGGCTCGCCACCCAGGCTCGACCTCGCCGTCGATCGCGCGCGGCGGGCGGTCTCGGTCGGCTGTCTGCTGTCCATCGACTCGGACGCCCACTACATCCGCGAGCTCGACTACGTCCGCTGGGGGATCAGCCAGGCACGGCGCGCCTGGGTCTCGCCCGAGACCGTCGTCAACACCCGTTCGCGGGCCGACCTCCTGGCCTGGACGGCCGCCAAGCCGACGCGCGTATGACCGCGCCACGATGACCGAGTCGCGCCCGATCCTCGCCATCGACGCGGGCCCGGCCCAGCGCGACCTCGCGCTGGTCGCGGTGACCTTCGTCGGGCTCTCGCGGCTGATCGATCCGCCGCTCATCTGGCTGGTCGCGGCCGCTCTCCTCGGGGCGATGCTGCTGGGCACGTTGCAGGTGCTGACCGACGAGGTCGCGCCGGCCCAGGCCGGGTTCGGCATCCCGATCGAGTCGCTCATCCTGCCGTCGGTCGCCGCGGTCGCCTGCCTCGGCGCCATCCGCCTGGTGCCATTCGGCCTGTGGCTGGTGCCCGCGCTGGTGGTCACCTGGCTCATCGTCGGGCGCACGCTCGCCCTCGAGTCCCGGCTCAACCGCGTCACCGGACGCCTCTCCGCGGATGATCGCACCGCGCTGCTGGTGACCATCCTGCTGGTCGCCTTCCTGGCCTTCACCGGGATCGCCGCGATGGTCCCGGGCGGTCTCGTCCAGGCCGGCGGCGCGCTCCCGAAGAGCAACCTGCTGATCCTGGTCGGCGGCGATGCCCTCGTCGCCGGGCTGCTCGGCTATCGGGCCGCCTCCCTGCGCATCCACACGGTCCGTGACGCGCTCTGGTCGGCAGCGACCTATGCCCTGGCGATCGCCATCGGCGCCGCGGCCCTGCGGGCGATGGAGATCCCGCGCTTCGTCGGCCCGGCGCTGCTGACGCTCGCCTTTTACCTGTGGGACGCGTTCACCGGCACCGCCCCTTCGCGCCGCCGCGACCTGCGCTGGATCGGCCAGATCGGGTTGCTGGTCGGGCTCGGGCTCATCGTCGCGCTCTGGAACCTGCTGCTGCGCGGCTAGGGTCCGGCGACCGCCTTCGGGATCGGCCTGCGGTTGACGTCTCGCCCGGACGGTGCTAGAAACAATGTCCGTCCCGTGGCCCCGCGTGACCACGCGCCCCACACACCGACCCCGTAGCCGAACCCGGCCGCGCCCCGAAAGGATCGACCGCCTCGTGACCTTCCCCGACGTCGAGACCACCGCCCAGAGCCCCGTCAACCTGAACCGCCAGAAGCGGCAGCTGGCCGACCAGGCGATCGCCCAGGCGACGGCCGCCCAGTGGGCGGAGGCAGCGGCCACGAACCGCCGGCTGCTCGAGCTGGGTGCCGACGCGGAGGCCGAGAACCGCCTGGCCAAGTCGCTCTGGGAGCTCGGTGAGCTCGGGTCCGCGCGCGAGCACTACCAGACCGCGCTGGCCCTCGACCCGACCAACCGGATCGCCGAGCGCAACATCGACCGCCTCAAGGTGCTGCTCGTAGCGGCCGGCGAGAAGACCGTACCGGCGCAGGAGGGCAGCAAGGCCCCGGTCAGCATCTTCGTCGAGGAGACCGGCAAGACCGGGTTCGCGTTCCTGACCGACCTCGCCGACCCGCGCCAGCTCGCTCAGGTCAACCCCGGCGATGCGGTGGAGTTGACGCCCGAAGGCAACCGACTCATCGCGCATTCGAACGGCGTCCGGATCGGTGTGGTCGAGCCGCGCGTCGCCGCCCGACTGCTCAAGCTGATGGCCGACGGCAACAAGTACGCGGCGGGTGTCACCTCGCTCGGCGACAAGGACGTCCGGATCATCCTGCGCGAGATCTTCCAGGACCCGGCCAACTACGGGAAGGTCAGCTTCCCGACGGCAGCCAAGTCGACCGACCTGCGGCCCTACACGAAGGGCACGCTCGTTCGCGAGGAGATGGACCTCGAGGAGGATCTCGAAGACGACGAGGAGGACGACGAGATCGAGGACCTCGATCGCGTCCTGCCGCCGGAGTCGACGACCGACGAGGCCTTCGAGGACGAGCCCGACGAGCTCGACGAGCCGTAGTCGCTAGCGCGCCCCGTTCCGCAGCGGCCTAACCCGCGTCGGCTAGCATCTGCCCGATGACCGGACGCGGACCACTCGATGCCCAGCCGGGCTATTCGCTGCCGGTCTTCGACCGGATCGCGCCCGCGCCGCCACCCGGCGTGGTGGCCGCCCGGGTCGAGCTCCACACCGGTCCCGGCGATGTCGTCGCGGATCTGTTCGGGCGCGGTGGTTGGGTCGCCCGAGCCGCCGTCGATCGCCAGCGCAAGGCCGTCTCGCTCGAGTCCGGGCCACTCGCCCGGATGCTCGCCGAGGTCGTCCTGCGGCCGCCGGATGTCCGCCACCTCGATGCGGCCTTCCAGGGCCTGGCCGCGTCGCCGCGTCGCGAATCCAGCCTGAAAGCCTCGATCGGCGACTTGTTCTCGACCCGCTGCGCGACCTGCAGCCGGACGCTCGTCATCGACGAGGTCATCTGGTCCGTGGAGGACGATGCGGGCATCGCCGGACGTGCTCGACCGCTCCGTCGGCACTACCGCTGCACGGTCTGTCGCGACCAGCTGGGTGGCTCAGAGCAGCGCCAGGCGCCGCTCGATGCCGACGATCTGCGGCGGGCCACCGCCGATGTCGGCGCCGAGGCGATGCGCGCGTTCCTCCTCGACCGGTTCCCGGAGATCCCCGGCGCCGAGGGCCTGCCCGACGAGCTGCTCGACCTGCACACCGGCCGGCAGCTGGTCGGCCTCGGGGCCATCCTCGAGCGGATCGAGAGCGACCTCCGGGCGGCCCCGCTCCTGGCCGCCCTTCGGCTCACCCTGCTCCACGCGATCCTGCCGGCGAGCCGGTTGGCCGGCCAGCCCGGACGGGTCGCGGCGTTGCGCGTGTCGTCCGGCCACGTCCGGCCGCAGACGGCAACGCAGTTCCGTGAGCGCAACCCGTGGCTCGCCTTCGAGGACGCGTTCCGGACCGTGCGCGGCTTCATCCAGCGTCTCGAGGGCGGGACCGCCGGGCCGATCCAGGCCCGTCTCGGCGAGGACCTGCGCAGCCTTGGCGAAGGTTCGGCGACGACCGTCATCGCGCTCGGCGGTCCGGGGGCGACCCTGCTCCTCGAAGACGACCCCAACGCCTATGGCCGGACGGCCCCGACGCCGCGGGTGCGGCTCGTCGTCAGCCAGCCGCCCGTTCGGCCGAGCCTCGATCGGCTGGCCGCCGCCTACCACGGGACGTCGTGGGTGCTCGGCCGGGCGGCGGCGGCGCTGCTGTTCGTCGATGCGTTGGCCGCGGGCTCGATCCGAGCGCCATGGAGCTGGCAGGTCGCCGCGGTCGCGCGAGGGCTGGAGGCTGTCGAGCCATCGATGGCCCGCGATGGACGGGTCGTCCTGATCGTCGACGGCGGCCCCGAGGCGGTCGTGGCCGCCGTCCTCGCCGGCGCGACGGCCGGCTACCGGTTGCTCAGCGCGCGGCTGGCCGATGCCGACGACGAGGTGGCGGCGGCCATCGTCGACCTCATCCCACCCCGCGGCAAGCTGCCGCCGGGCGCCCGGACGCGGGCCAACGTCGGGCTCGATCCCGTGCCGGGTGGGGCAGGGGACACCGATATCGTGCCCTCGACGCGGCTGTTCGCGCCGCCAGAACGGTTCGACGATCGTCCGTTCTCGGCCTCGGACACCGCGCGGACGGTCACCGAGGTCGCCGTGGAGACGCTGCGCGCGCGCGGCGAGCCCGCTCGCTACGAGCGCCTCCTCAGCGAGATCCTGGTCGGGCTCGATCGCGCCGGGCAGCTCCGCCGGCTCGCGACAGCGAAACCCAACGACGACGCGCCGGGGTCACCGCCGCTCGGGGACGCCGAGCCCGAGAACGCCGACACCAAGGACGCAGCCCAGCCCGGGGACGCCGCGACTGAGCCAACCGCGGACGCCGCCATCGAACCGGCAGCCGCCGACTCCGCGCCCGAGTCCGCGCCACCACTCGCGACCTCGCGTGGCCGCCGCGCCGCCGACCGCGAGCTGCCGACGGACCCGGTCGATCGCCTGCTCGCCATCATCCGCGACGAGCTCGGTCGTTCGACCCAGCGCCGTCTGACCGAGATCGAGCCGGGGCGCTGGTGGCTGGCCGGCCGCGACGACATCGACGGCGCCGAGGTCCCCCTGGCCGACCGCGTCGAATGGGCGGTGTTCAGCCTCCTTTCGACCTCCGGGCCGATGTCCGAGACGGCGTTCTTCGAGCGGGTCGGCGCCCTGTTCACGGGTCACGACGTGCCCGACGAGCGCCTCGTCCGGGCCTGTCTCGAGAGCTACCGCAGCCTGGCCAGCACCCCCGAGCGGCTGATCACGACCGACGACCTGCTCGGCCGCAGCCAGGAGCACAGCCAGCTCCTCGCCTTGATCGCCAAGGCCGGCCACCGGCTGGGGATGCGCGTCTGGATCGGTCGCCGCGAGCAGACCCGCCGGCACGGCGACGGCACCCTCGGCGACCTCCTCGACGACGCCGAGCAGCGCGCCTACCTCGGCAGCATCAGTCCGGCCACGGACGACCTGGCCGAGGTGGACGCCGTCTGGTACGTGCGCGGCAAGGTCGGCTTCCTGTTCGAGGTGGAATGGACGGCCATGCTCGGCGAGCCGCTGCTCCGCCGGCACACCCGGATCCCGCCCGACGACGCGCTCGTCCGGTTCCTGGTCATCGCCCCGGAGCGGACCGAGCTGGTCCGCTACAAGCTCGCTCGCTCGGCGCTGCTGCGGTCCGCCTTCGAGGCCGGCAACTGGCACATCATCAAGTCGGCTCACCTCGAGACGTTCCTGGCGCGCGACCCGCTCGATCTTGCCGACCTCGAGCCATTCCTCGGGCTCGACCCGCCGATCGAGCGCTCGATCGGCGAGCAGATGCCGCTCTTCGGCGGCGTTTCGGACGGCGCCTGACCCGCGGCGCTAGGCTAGGCATCTCAGCGGCACATCGAGCGCCCGGATCGCGGCGCGATGCACAGGAGACCCGAGCGTGACCCTCCCAGAGCCGACGCCCACGCCCGTCAACGCCCTCGCCAATCGCTTCTGGGAAGCGGTCCTCGAGCTCAGTCCGACGACGGCCACGTTCTACGGCGACCATCGCTACGCCGATCGCCTCGAGGACCCAGGTCCCGAGGGCCGTGCCCGATCGCGGGCGCTCATGGAACGCACCGCGGCAGAGGCAAGCGCGATCGACACGGCCGGTCTGCCGACCGAGGATCGGATCACCCGGGACATGCTCAAGGTGATCGCCGAGCTCCAGATGGAGGAGGACGACCAGGCCCTCCACCAGCTGCGCGTCGTCGACCAGATGGGCGGCCCGCAGCAGCTCCTGCCGCAGCTCACCCAGTTCCAGCCCGCCGACACGCCCGAGACGTTCGATGCGTTCATGGCCAGGCTCCATGCCTACCCGGCGTTCATGGCCGCCAACGCGCAGATCCTGCGCGATGGCATCGCGTCCGGGTTGACCGCGCCACGCATCGTCGCGGATCGGACGATCGCCCAGATCGAGCGGATGCTCGACGTCCCGATCGAGGCCGCGATCGTGCCATCGATGGTCCAGGTCGCGTCGGAGGAGGACCGCGAGCGCGTCCGTGACGCCGTCCGCGACCTCGTCTATCCGGCCGACCACGCGTTCCTCGACGCGCTCAAGGGCGACTACCTCGTTGCGACCCGCGAGGATCCCGGGCTGTGGTCGGCACCGAATGGCGAGCAGCTGTATCGCACGGCGATCCGGAGCTGGACGACGCTCGACCTCGACCCCGAGGAGGTCCACCGGACCGGCCTCGAGGAGCTCGAATCGATCAAGGCCGAGCGGCGCGTGATCGCCAACGCGGCGGGCTTCAGCGACGACACGGCGGCCTATCGGGCGTCCCTCGATGCCGATGTCGCGAACACGCCCCAGACCAAGGACGAACTGGTCGAACGGGCGACCGAGGACATCGGACGGGCGATGGCCGTCGCACCGCGCTTCTTCGGCGTGCTGCCCAAGGCCCCCTGCGAGGTCCGGCCCGTCGAGGAGTACAAGGAGAAGGACGCTCCGTTCGCCTATTACTACCCGCCCTCGCCCGACGGCTCGCGACCCGGGATCTACTACGCCAACGGCTACGACCTGCCCAGTCGCAAGTACACCAAGCTGGCAACGACGACGTACCACGAGGCCGCCCCGGGTCACCATTTCCAGATCACCCTCGAGATGGAGAACCCGGACCTCATCACCTTCCGGCGCCTCGGCGCGCGAATGGTGGGTGGCGCGTATGTCGAGGGCTGGGGCCTGTACAGCGAGCGGCTGGCCGACGAGATGGGCCTCTTCCGCGACGAGTCCGAGCGGTTCGGGATGCTCGACGCACAGGCGTGGCGGGCGGCGCGGCTCGTCGTTGACACCGGGCTGCATGCGCTGCGCTGGCCGCGCCAGCGCTCGATCGACTTCCTCAAGATGGCCGGCCTGTCCGACACGGACGCCGAGATCGAGACCGACCGCTACATCTGCTGGCCGGGGCAGGCACTGACCTACAAGATCGGCCAGCGCGAAATCGAGCGGCTGCGGGCCGAGCTCTCGGCACGCGATGGGTCGGGGTTCGACCTGCGGGCCTTCCACGACGCCGTCCTGGGCCACGGCTCGCTGCCACTGGCGACGCTCAGCCGCGAACTCCCGAACTGGCTGGCCACCCCGGTCTGAGGGCACGCGCGCCTACGAGTCGAAGCCGATCCCCAACGCGTCGAGCGTCCGCAACAGGGTCGATCGCCGACCCTCGTCGCGATCGGCCCGGTCCAGCTCGTGGCGGACGACGTTGACCGCCACGGAACGCAGTGGCTCGGGCGGGAAGGGGATCGGCGTGCTGTCCACCAGTCGGAGTCGCAGCCGGTCCTCGTCCGGGCGGAGGATGAAGTCGCGGACGACGCCGCCGGCCCACCGGCTGGCACCCACACCGAGGCCCGTGTAGCCGAGCGCATACGTGACCCGGCCGCCCATCGTCTGGCCGAACGTGACGGTGAACCGCGTCGTGGTGTCGATGGCGCCGCCCCAGCGGTATGGGAAGTGCAGGCCCTCGAGCTGCGGGAACGCCCGGAAGAACTGCGCCTCGAGCTTGTCGAAGGTCGCCGGCCGCCGATCGAGCGAGGGGTCGACCCGGCTCCCGAAGTAGTGGATCGCGTCGTAGCCACCCCACAGGATGCGGTCGTCGGCGGTCAAGCGAAGTAGTGGAACTGGTTGTTGGCGTCCGACAGCCCCTGCCGCCTGGCCCAGCCGATGGCCGCCCGCTCATCCGCAGTTCAGCGGCTCGGAGACGAGGACGTAGTCGTAGACCGGCACGAACAGCGAGCCGAGCCGGCGCAACCAGCCCGAATAGGCCGAGGTGGCGACGACGACCTGGGCGGCCCGGACCGACGCGCCACCCGCGGTGGCCACCACGACCCCACCGGCCACCCGCCGGAGCCCCGTGACCCGGGTGTGCTCGTGGACCCGGACGCCGCGCTCGCGGGCGACCCGGGCGAGGCCCCGGCACAGCTTCGCCGGATCGAGCAGCACATCACGCCCCGGCGGCCGGTAGAGCCCGGCCTGCCAGAGCGGGGAGTGGATCTCGGCCCCCACCGCCGCCCGGTCCAGGAACTCGAGGTGCTCGCCGTGTTCGGCCGCCTCGTCCACCCACGACCGGAACTCGTCGACCTGGTAGGCCTGGTCGGCCAGGGACAGTGTCCCGGTCTCCTCGAGGTCGCAGTCGATGCCGTGCTCGTGGGTGAAGTCGATCAGGCCCCGCAGGTTCGCGATCCCCTCGGCTTCAAGCCGCTCCAGCTCGTCGGGGAAGTGGCGCAAGCCGTTGGCCAGGCCATGGGTCAGCGATGCCTCGCAGAACCCGCCGTTGCGTCCGCTCGCGCCGAACGCCACCGTCTCCGCCTCGAGCACCACGACCCGCAGGCTCGGATCTGTCTCGGTCAGCGCCAGGGCCGTCCAGAGCCCCGTGAACCCCGCCCCGATGATCGCGACATCGGCGACCGCGTTCTCGCGCAGCGGCGGATCGGCCGGCGGTGACTCGCCGCGCAGCCAGTAGCTGATCGGTCCGCTGGCGTGGTCGTCGGAGGTGTGACGGCGCATGTCGCGCATGGTGACATGCCCGGGCGTTCGTTCGTTTCGCGTTGCCACCGGGCCTCGCATCCGCGCGATTCGTGGTCCTGGACGGTCATCCGGACGATAATCGCGTTGACGACCCTCGGGACCTATGGCACGATGCCCACGCTCGCGTTCCGCCCCATGCAACGACCGTTTCGTGGACCGCCACATTCGTACAGAGGTCCATTCATGGCCACTGAGCCCGCCGCCGCCGCCCGCCCGAATCCCGCGCTCCGGCGTCAGGCCCAGTCCGCCATGTATCAGCGCGCCCTGGAAACCCTGCCCGGCGGCACCGACTCGAACTTCCGAGCCTGGGGCGAGGACACGATCTACGTCGATCGTGGCAAGGGTGGTCGGGTCTGGGACATCGATGGCAACGAGTACATCGATCTGCGGATGGGCTACGGCCCGGTCATCCTCGGCCACAATGACGAGCGCGTCGACGACCATGTCAATGAGCGGATGCGCAAGGGCGTCAGCTTCTC
>JBBQVJ010000074.1:0-10669 GCA_038211705.1 Candidatus Limnocylindrales bacterium
ATCGAGTGGGTCGGCGACGTCTGGGATGGCGAGGCCGACCGAACCCGATACGCTACCGCGGCGGCCGAGGCGGCCGCCCGCTGGGTCGACGCGGTCCGACCTGGCGGCCGCTCAGTGGTGGACCCGGCGCCCGCTGCGGCCGAGGGCGGATGGGCGGTCGCCGCCCGCGAGGCGGCCACGGACCGCTGGCCAGGATGACCCGCCGTCGCGTCACCGATCGGGCCGACGGCACGACCGTGGCCGAGGTCGACCCGGCAGCCGATCCCGGGTCGGCCACGCCCCCGCCCGGTGAGCGCGCCGTCGTCCTGCCGGCCGGCCGCCCGTCGGGGGTCCGTGGCCGGACGGCCGTCGAGGTCATCGTCGCCGGCTGGCGGTTCGAATTCGAGGTCGAGGACGCGGGGCTCGCGGAACTGCGCGAACGGGCGACGTCAAGTCGGGCGGCGGTCACCCACGACGGCCCGACGGAGGTTCGTGCCATCATCCCGGGGCGTGTCGTCTCGGTCGCGGTGGCGGCCGGCGACCCGGTCACGGCCGGTCAGCGGCTCCTCGCGGTGGAGGCGATGAAGATGGAGAACGAGCTGCGGGCGCCGCGGGACGGGATTGTCGAGCGGGTCGACGCGGCGACCGGCGAGACGGTCGAGCTCGGTGACCTGCTGGTCGTGATCCGGTGAACCGGCCCGATCGCCCGACCGGTGAGGCTCGGGATCCCGGGCGCGACCGCTGGCGCGAGACCCTCCGGGCCAAGGCCCGGGCGGCCGCCCCCGAGCGGCGCGAACCGTTCGAGACCTCGTCGGGGATCGTCATCCGCGACCTGTATACACCGGCCGATACCGCCGGTCTCGACGAGGCACGCGACCTGGGGCGGCCGGGCGAGTACCCATTCACCCGGGGCGTCCAGCCAACGATGTACCGCAGCCGGTTCTGGACGATGCGCCAGTACGCCGGATTCGCGACCGCGGAGGAGACCAACCGCCGCTTCCGGTACCTGCTCGAGCAAGGCCAGACGGGCCTGTCAGTGGCCTTCGACCTGCCGACACAGATGGGCTACGACTCGGACGCACCCGACGCGGAGGGCGAGGTCGGGCGGGTCGGAGTGCCGATCTCGAGCCTGGCCGACATGACCGTCCTGCTCGAGGGCCTGCCGCTCGAGAAGGTCAGCACCTCGATGACGATCAACGCCACGGCGCCGATCCTGCTGGGCCTGTACGTCGCCGCGGCCGAGGCGCAGGGGGTAGCGCGGTCGGCGATCGCCGGGACGACGCAGAACGACATCCTCAAGGAGTACATCGCCCGGGGCACGTACATCTTCCCGCCGCGGCCATCGATGCGGTTGGTGACCGACGTCTTCGAGTTCTGTGCCACGGAGCTGCCGCGCTGGAACACGATCTCGATCTCGGGCTACCACATGCGCGAGGCCGGGGCGACCGCCGCCCAGGAGCTCGCCTTCACCCTCGCCGACGCGATCGCCTACGTCGACGCGGCCGTCGCCCGCGGGCTCGATGTCGATGACTTCGCGGGGCGCCTGTCGTTCTTCTTCGCCGCCTGGTCCGAACTGTTCGAGGAGGTCGCCAAGTTCCGGGTCGTTCGGCGGATGTGGGCGACGATCATGCGCGAGCGGTTCGGGGCGAAGGACCCGCGGTCGCTCGTGTGCCGCTTCCACGTGCAGACCGCGGGCTCGAGCCTGACCGCCCAGTCGGTCGACAACAACGTGGTCCGGACCACCGTCCAGGCGCTGGCCGCGATCCTGGGCGGGGCGCAGAGCCTGCACACCAACGCGCGTGATGAGGCGCTGGCGCTGCCGACCGAGGAGTCGGCCCGACTCGCCCTGCGGACCCAGCAGATCCTGGCTCACGAGGCGGGCGTGACCGAGACGCCCGACCCGTTGGCCGGCTCCTACTACGTCGAGAGTCTGACCAACGAATTGGAGGCGGCCGCCTGGGCGTATCTCGAAGAGATCGAGGCGATGGGTGGAACGTTGGCCGCGATCGAGGGCGGCTTCCAGCAGCGCCAGATCCAGGAGGCCGCCTATCGCGTCCAGCGAGCGATCGAGTCGGGCGAGCAGGTCGTGGTCGGGGTCAACAGGTTCCGAGACGGCGAGGTGTCGACCTCCGCGCTCCACAAGATCGACCCGGACGGGGAGCGCCGCCAGGTCGAGCGCGTCCGCCGCGTCCGCGCCGAGCGCTCGGCCGAGGCATGGGCCGCGGCGATGGACCGGCTCGAGGCGACCGCCCGCGGCGACGGCAACCTGATGCCGCCGATCCTCGACGCGGTCCGGGCTCTCGCCACGGTCGGAGAGATCAGTGACCGGCTGCGGCTCGTCTGGGGCGAGCACCGCGAGCTCATCACGGTCTGACCCGACTCCTGGCCGTTGCGACTGATCGCGGGTCAGCCGCTCGTGTAGAGGACCGTCTGGAGGGATCCCGCGCCATCAAGGACCGTGACCTGCCAGAGGAGCCGGCGGCTGTGATTGATCGCCGCGCCACTGAATGGCCACACTGAGCCGAGGTGGGAGATCGACTGCATCGCCAGAACCTGTCCAGCGGGGAGCAGGACCCCACTTCGAACAACGACACTGAGCGCTCCGGCAGTCCAGCGGTAAAGCCCCTGGTCGATCAGCCCGTCGCTGTTGTCGTCGGCGTCAAGGGTGGCCGAGAAGGCGATGTCGCCGCGGTCGTTGATATCCGCGTTCCCGGGCAGAAAGCCGGTCGTCAGGAATGGACCACCGTCCGGCATCGGGTCCCCACCACGCGCGACGACGGTCACGACCCCTCCGCGGACGACGTACACCCCAAGGAAGAAACTCGTATCGGTCAAGACGACGCCGACGAATAGGACGTCCCCGTTGTCGCTCAGGACAGGATTCAGGATGTCGATGAATGTCCCGCCGCCGGGCGCGGTTGCGCCCCGCGAGGTCAATTGGACGACCCGACGGGTGCTCGCGTGGCGGAGGAACAGTTCGTCGTCGCAGCCGATCAGAGTCGACTGCGGAACGGAGCTCTCGCAGGCGGTCCCGGCTCGGTGACCGGTGAACGCCACGTCGCCGGTGGCATTGATGGAGGGACCGGTCGCATAGTCGAACGTGATCCCGCCCGGTGCGGCGTCCCCAGGGACGACCAGGCGATCGATCGATCCATCCGGATGGCCGAGGAATGTCCCCATTCCGATGCCGTCGAAGATGCCCGACTCAGTCGAGACCATGCCGGTGAACGCGACATCGCCGCGATCGTTGGTCGAGGTCAACTCACCCGCGCCAATGAAGACGCCGCCTGTGGGGGCGACGGTCACGTCCGGGACGACGATCGCTCGCAGCCCGCTCGGCGTGCTCCGATAGACGCCGGCATTGCGACCGAATGGAAGTCCCAGGGGATCGAGGTAGTAGGCGAAGGCGGCGTTGCCAACGCATGCTCGCCGATGATCCCATCGAGGACGTCGACGCCCCGATAGGTATGCTGGAACCACTGATGCGTGCCCAGCATGGAGTGGTGCGAGCGGATCAACCGTTGCGTGGCATCGGCGGCGTTCGCGGGAGCCGGCCCCGCGGGCACGCGCGCGCGAACACAAGTGCGAGGGAGATCCCCATCACGAGTTTGCGCATCGGATCACCCCAGTCGCCAGTATGGACGGCCATCCTACGCCCGGGCGAGTGCCGGGAAACGCCTGATCTATCGTGGCGCGCGCTCGGGCAGGACTGTCGGTGCGGTGGCGCACCAGCAGTCCGGGCAGGGCCCCTCCGCACCCGGGGGGAAACCGTCTGACCTGACCGCAGCGGTCAGCGCCCGGCCCCGAGCCGGATCTTCCAGAGGCCTCGCCAGCGCTCATCGGGGCCTTCGACGAGGACCTCCATCACCGCGACGCGACCCGTGAATGGAAGATGCCGCTTCGCGGCGACCGCGATCTGGTCGAGCGGCGCCGTCGCAGACTCGACGAGCGTGAGGTGGGGGATGACGTCGTCGAACGCACCCTCGTAGGGCTGGTACTCAGGAAAGCGCGTAGCGATCGCCTCGGTCAGGGCGACGAACGGGCCGGCCGGATCCGGATCGAGGTAGACGGCGCCGGGAAAGCGACCGACCGTCGCGAACCCAACCTCGAACGGTTCGACGTCCGCTGCGATCTCCTCAAGGGCGCGGCGAATGGGCGGCCGGAGCTCGGCCACGGCCATGAACGGGAAAAGCAACGTGACGTGCGCCGGCGCGCCGACGCTTGCCGCGAAGTCCTCGTGACGCCGGAGCCGCTCGAGCGACGGCGGGAGGCGGACCCGGATCACCACCCCGCTGACCGGGTGTGCTGTCGTCATGGCGACAGGGTACGCTGCCGGGGATGCCGCCAACGCCGCCCTCGCGCCTCCCCGAAACGGTCCGCCGGATCGGGCGCGTCCACCACGTCGCCCTAATCGTGCGCTCGATCGAGGCATCGCTCGGGCTCTGGCAAGCGGCCCTCGGGCTTGATCTCGAGACCGTCATGGACATCCCGTCGGATCAGGTCCGGATCGCCTTCCTCGGCGTCGGTGAGTCCAAGATCGAGCTCGTCGAACCGACCGACGACACGACCGGGGTCGCCCGGTTCCTCGAGAGCAAGGGCGAGGGCTTCCATCACGTCTGCTTGGAGGTCGCCAACCTCGCCGAGACGCTGCTCCGGCTCGAGATCGACGGCATCGAGCTGATCGATTCGGCGCCTCGCCGCGGCGCCGAGGGACCGGTCGCCTTCCTCCACCCGCGGTCGTGCCACGGCGTCCTGGTCGAGCTGATCGAGGCGCCGGGCGGACCGGCCTGGGCAAGCCTCGGGTTCTGACCGGGTCAGCCGGGTTTGCTGGCCAGCAACGAGAACATCAGCGGCAGCTCACCGGCGGTGCCGAGCGGCAGCCGCCAGTTCCCCTCGCCGTCCTCGACCAGGAAGTCGACCTTCCAGCCGAGGAACGGGTGCTCGATCAGCGTCTCGATGCGCAACCCCGCGTCGATCAGGGCGGTCACGATCTCGCCAAGCCCATGGTCCCAGCCGTGCTCGGTCAGGTCGCCGACGTCGGCCGTCGGGTCTGCGTACGAGCCCTTGACCGCGAAAGTGAGCGGCTGGACGTGCTCCCAGTAGGGGTAGGCCAACCGCAGCTCGCCGGGCGCGACCCCCTCGTTCTCGAAGGCCTGGATGATCGGGTGCGCCTCGGTGATGAAGAACCGGCCGCCGGGCTCCAGGAAGTGGGCGACCACCCGCGCCCAGCCCCGGATGTCGGGCAGCCAGCCGAGCACGCCGCGGGACGTGTAGACGATGTCGAAGGTGCCCTCGAGCGCGTCCGGCAGGTCGTACAGGTTGGCGCACACGAAGCGCGCCTCGGGGAAGCCGAGCTCGTCGGCGAGCTAGCGGGCGAGGGCGATCGCGTCGGGCGACAGGTCGGCGCCGGTGACCCGCCCCCCGAGCCTGGCCCATGACAGCGTGTCGATCCCGAAATGGCACTGGAGGTGGAGGAGCGACTTGCCGGTGACGTCGCCGATCATCTCGATCTCGTACGGCCGGATCCGGACGCCACCGGTCTTGAAGCCCTCGAGATCGTAGTAGTCGCCGCCGGCGTGGAGCGCGGTCCAGGCGTTCCACAGTGCCTGGTTGGCCGCGAACGAGGCGGCCCGATCCGGGCCGTCGTTCACCGCAGCGACCAGGCGAACAGGACATCCGGAGCGCGGTCGGCGGCCCGGCAGAACGTCACGATCCGTCCGGCGAGCTCGCGGATCCAGGGCTTCTCTTCGCGCGGCAGCGCGCCCAGCTCGTCCTCGACCAGCTCGATCCAGCGGCCGGCGATCGCGTCAAGGTGGCTGTCGGAGATGCGCGCCACGACACCGATCCAGGCTGGGTCGACGCGCTCGATGGTGTGCTCATCGCCGCTCCCCGGGCCGTCGAGCTCGAGGCGGGCGTCGATGAAGTCGGTCGGCTCCTCGGCGCCGGTCACGTTCCGGGCGGCCTCGGCGAACAGGTCGAGCCAGGTCGGGTCGAGACCGCTGCCAAGGGCCAGGTGGGCCGGGAACCGACGCCGGTCGTCGAGGGCGGCCAGGTCGTCGAGCCCGATAGCCATGAGGATGTCCGGGCCCTCACCGGCCACCAGGTCCATCAGCCGGGTCATGTGCCCTCCGCAAGCCCGTCGGCGTAGTCGATCATGTCGAGGTCGCCCGGGGAGTGACCGGCGTCGGCGCTTCGCCAGGCGCTCCGGTCAGTCCGTGACGCCAGCGCTGTGACGCGCCGAGATGATGGACGAGGATCCCGCCGAGACCGCGTTCATCGACGACGGCCGTCGACGACCACGTCGCCGCATCGACCCCCGCCGCAGCATCGAGGACCTTCGTCGTGGCCCACCGGTCAAATCCGAACAGGAACCTGATGTCGTCGAGTTGCATCGCGCCTATCCCCTGTACCCAGCGTCGCGCAGCAGACCGGGCAACTCGGTCGGCGAGTCCGCGACCCGGAACCCGGCCGCCTCGAGCGCCTCGACCTTTGAGGCGGCCGTGCCTGCACCGCCCGAGATGATCGCCCCGGCATGGCCCATCCGCTTGCCCTCCGGTGCTGTCCGCCCGGCGATGAAGGCGACCTTGGGGATGTCGGCGAGGTGCTCGGCGGCCCACGCCGCGGCGGTCTCCTCGGCCGCGCCACCGATCTCGCCGATCAGGACGATGGCGTCCGTGCCGGGATCGGCCGCGAACAGCTGGAGGACGTCGAGGAAGGTCGTGCCGATGATCGGGTCGCCGCCGATCCCGACGCACGTCGACTGGCCGACACCGGCGTCGGTCATCGCCTGGACCGCCTCGTAGGTCAGCGTGCCGGAGCGGCTCACCACCCCGACCCGGCCCTCCAGGTGGACCGAGCCCGGGATGATGCCCACCTTGGCCGAGCCCGGTGACGTCGCCCCAGGACAATTTGGGCCGATCAGCCGGGCGCCGGCCCGGACGACGACCTCGACGGCCGGGATCATGTCGAGCGCCGGGATGCCCTCGGTGATGCAGAAGATGGTGGCGATGCCGGCCGCAGCGGCCTCCATCACGGCATCCGGCGCACCGCCGGCCGGGACGAAGATGCAGGACGTGTTCGCGCCGGTCTGGCGTACCGCCTCGGCGACGGTGTCGAAGACCGGGACGCCGCCCTCGAGCGCCGTCTGGCCACCCTTGCCCGGCGTCACGCCGGCCACGATCCGGGTGCCGTAGGCCTGCATCGCCCGGCTGTGGAACTCGCCCTCGCGGCCGGTGATGCCTTGCACGAGCAGGCGCGTCTCGGGGCCGACCAAGATGCTCATCGAGCGGTCGCCTGCGATGCCGCCACGGCCTTGGCGGCGGCGTCGTCGAGCGAGGCCGCCGTCGCGAAGCGGGCCTCTTCGAGCAGGACGGCCGCCTCGGCTGCGTTCGTGCCCACGATCCGGACGACCATCGGGACGTTGCGCTCCTGGACGGCGCGGGCTTCGATCAGGCCGCGGGCCACCTCGTCACCACGGGTGATGCCGCCGAAGATGTTGACCAGGATGGCATCGACCTTCGGGTCGGCCAGGATGATCCGCATGGCCGCTGCGACCTTGTCGGCCCGTGCGCCGCCGCCGATGTCGAGGAAGTTGGCCGGTTCGCCACCGGCCCGCTTGACAAGATCCATCGTGGTCATCGCCAGACCGGCGCCGTTGACCATGCAGCCGATCGTGCCGTCGAGCTTGATGAACGTCAGCCCTGCCTCCCGTGCCTCACGGTCGGCCGGGTCCTCCTCGTCGGGATCGCGCAGCGCCTCGAGCTCGGGATGGCGGGGCAGCGCGGAGTCGTCGAGGGTGACCTTGGCATCGAGACAGACCAGCCGCTCGACCTCGGCGCCGGCCGCATCGCGCTCGCGGACGATGGCCAGCGGGTTGATCTCGACGAGGTCGGCGTCGTAGGCGAGCATCGTCCGGACGAGGCCCTTGGCGATCGCCACGGCCGCCTTGAGGTGGCCACCAAGCCCCATCGCGAAGGCGAACTCCCGGGCCTGGTAGTCGAGCAGCCCGAGGAGCGGGTCCGCGTGGTGGCGGATGATCGCCTCGGGATGGTCGACCGCCACCTGCTCGATCTCGATGCCACCCTCGGCCGAGCCCATCAGCAGGATCGACCGGTCGGCCCGGTCGAGGACCGCCGCCATATAGAACTCGCGTTCGATATCGGCGGCCGCGGCGACCAGGACCTTGTGGACGGTGATGCCCTTGATCTCCATCCCCAGGATGGCCCCGGCCACGCGCTCCGCCTCGTCGGCCGAGCCAGCCAGCTTGACGCCGCCGGCCTTGCCCCGGCCACCGACCAGGACCTGGGCCTTGATGACGACCGCAGTGGCGCCACCGCCCAGGATCCGCTCGGCGGCCGCGCGGGCCTCGGCGACCGTGTGGGCGACTTCCCAGGCGGGCACGGGCAGACCCTGGGCGACGAGCAGTGTCTTGGCGTCGGCTTCCTGGATCTTCACGGGAGGGTCAGGGCTCCAATCACGGCGGGCGGTCGCGGGGCGGGGGAAGGTGATGGTAGACCAGCCACGTGCCCTGGGGGAGCCGGCCGCCACCGTACCGGCCGCCTCGCTAGAATGGCGCCATGACCCATCGAGTCACCCTGATCCCCGGCGACGGCATCGGGCCCGAGCTGGCGGAGGCGACCACCCGCGTGCTCGACGCCACCGGCATCGGCTTCGAATGGGAGACCGTGATCGCCGGCGAGGCGGCCATCGAGCGCTTCGGGACGCCGCTCCCGGACGAGGTCCTCGACTCCGTCCGGCGCACCAGGATCGGGCTCAAGGGGCCGATCACCACGCCGGTCGGTGGCGGGTTCCGGAGCGCCAACGTCGGACTTCGCCAGGCCCTCGGGCTGTACGCCAGCCTGCGCCCGGCGCAGTCGATGGCGGGTGTCGAATCGCGCTACGAGAACATCGACCTCGTCATCGTGCGCGAGAACACCGAGGACCTGTACGCCGGCATCGAGCACATGGTCGGCCGGGATGCCGCCGAGAGCATCAAGATCATCACCCGCGAGGCCTCCGAGCGGATCGCCCGCTTCGCTTTCAAGTACGCGGTCGCCAATGGCCGCCACAAGGTGACCGCGGTCCACAAGGCCAACATCATGAAGCTGTCCGACGGCCTGTTCCTCGAGAGCTGCCGGACGATCGCGGCGGAGTACGACGGGCGGATCGAGTTCGAGGATCGCATCGTTGACAACATGTGCATGCAGCTCGTCCAGAAGCCCGAGCAGTACGACGTCCTGGTCCTGCCCAACCTGTACGGCGACATCGTCAGCGACCTGTGTGCCGGGCTGGTCGGCGGCCTAGGGGTCGCCCCCGGGGCGAACATCGGGACCGAGGCGGCGGTGTTCGAGCCGGTCCACGGAGCGGCGCCGAAGTACGCCGGCCTCGACCGGGCGAACCCGACCGCGATGATCCTGTCGGGCGCCCTGATGCTCCGTCACCTGGGCTATCCCGACGAGGCGGCCCGGCTCGAGACGGCCGTGCGGGCGGTCATCGCCGAGGGGACCGCGACGACCTACGACCTCGGCGGATCGACCGGGACGGCCGCCTTTGCGACGGCCATCGTCGAGCGCCTCGCCGCCGCCCCGGCTGCCCGATGACCGGACTGCCGGCCAGTCTCCGTCTGCCGCGCAAACCGGCCGGCACCGCCCGTCAGGGGTTCGGAGCGACCAGCCGGATCGACGACTGGGCGACCGAGCCCGGCATCGTCGCCCTCGGGTTCACGTCGTTCATCGTCTACTCGCTCTTCTCCGCCCTCCTGTGGTACCCGCTCTTCGGGGTCGGCTACGAGATCGACGGCTATCTCTCGCCGTTCTTCTCGCCGCTCATCGGCCAGGGTGTGCTGCCGGTCTGGCTCTCGCCGGCGATCCTCATCCTGTGGATCCCGCTCGGCTTTCGGACGACCTGCTACTACTACCGCAAGGCCTACTACCGCTCATATTTCCAGGACCCGCCTGCCTGCGCGGTCGGGGAGCCGAGCGTTCATCGGGGCTACCGGATGGAGCGCGCCTTCCCGTTCATCCTCCAGAACCTCCACCGGTTCTTCCTGTATCTCGCCTTCGTCCCGCTCTTCTTCCTGTGGATCGACGCGATCGCCTCGTTCGCGCCGCCGAGCGGCGGGCTCCGGCTCGGCCTCGGCTCGCTGGTCCTGCTGGTCAACGTCGTCCTACTGTCGGGTTTCTCGCTGTCGTGCCACTCGTTCCGGCACCTGGTCGGCGGCAATCTCGACTGCTTCTCGTGCAGCCGCCGGACACAGGCGCGCTACAAGCTGTGGAGCCGGGCCACCTGGATGAACCTGTTCCACATGCGCTGGGCGTGGGCCAGCCTGATCTCCGTCGCGCTGGCCGACCTGTACGTCCGTCTCCTGGCGATGGGGGTCCTGACCGACCCGGCGATCCACTTCTAGCCGGCAGCCGATGACCCTGGCCACGAGCGCCCAGCCCAAACCACAGGTCCGTCCCCACGATGTCCTCGTCATCGGGGCCGGCGGCGCCGGGCTGCGGGCCGCCATCGAGGCGAAGGTGGCCGGTGCAGACGTCGGGCTCGTGTGCAAGCCGCGCCCCGGCATGGCCCCCCCCGTGGGCTCCGTGGTCGGCGACGCGGCGCCCCTCGGCCATCTGGCCGCGGGCGACTCGCGGTCGAGCCACTCCCTCGCGCCGCTGGTCGGCGGCAAGATGCTCAACAACCCGCG
>JBBQVJ010000075.1:0-10661 GCA_038211705.1 Candidatus Limnocylindrales bacterium
GATCGCGGTCCGACTCGTCGGTCGGTCCGGGCGGGTGGGGACGCCGGAGCCGATCGGCGCCGCCTAGCGGGCGGCCTTGCTCCTCGCGCCGGCCCGTGCCTCCGTCGATCGAGGCAGCCTCACGCCCGGGATGTCGCCCTCGAAGACTTCGTCCTTGGGTGTCGGGACGTCGTAGCGCGAGCGAACGGTCCGACGGCTGCCGACCCCGTCCCCGGCGTAGCGATCGATCGCCATCAGGTCGAAGGCGTGGACGCTCGGCTCCTGGTTCGAATACCGGCCGGCGACCCAGCTTCGTGACCGCGTCCCGCGCTGCTGGAGCTCGCAGACGTGCCAGTCCTGGCGATTGGTCAGGTCCCAGAACGCGATGGCGTCCGATGGGTCGAAGCCCGACGCCGCGATCGTCTCGGGCTCGAACAGCCAGTCGCAGATGATCCGGGTGTGGCCCGCTCCGGCCGGCTCGAGCCGGTGGACCAGCAGGTAATCGGGGTGGATCGACAGGAACGTCGAGGGCCACAGGAGGTAGTAGTAGATCCGCCGGTCATCGATCGCGGTCATGCCCCTCATCGCCGGCCGGCCGGCCCGGTGGCCGCCATCGAGCGCCATCGTCTCGGCGTCATCGACGAGCTCCATCCAGCCACCCTGCCATGGGCCCTCGGGCGCGAAATCGCCGCCGAGGTCGTACGGCGTCAGCTTGTTGAGCTGGGGATGGATGCCCGGGCAGTGGTAGCACTCGCTGTAGTTCTCGCCGATGAACTTCCAGTTGGCATCGACCTCGTAGGCCTCGGTGTGGGCCACCCGCAGCGCCCCGAAATCGAAGCGTGCGAGATGCGGCACGAGGTCGCCCAGCCACTCGCTGAGCGGGGCCGCCTCGGCATCGAGGCTGACGAACACGAAGCCCTGCCACGTCTCGACCCGGATCGGCCGCAGCCCGTACTCATCGAAGCTGAAGTCGTCGAGATCGTCGGTGTGCTTGGCACGGATGAGCGAGCCATCGAGGTCGTAGATCCAGGCGTGGTACGGGCACTGGAAGCGGACCGCCTTGCCGCATGGCTCCTCGACGACGGCCGTGCCCCGATGCTGGCAGACGTTGTAGAACCCGCGTAGGACCTCGTCCCGGCCACGGACCACGATCAGCAGCTCGTCATCGACGGTCGCCAGCCAGTAGGTCCCGGCACCGGCGACATCCTCCTCGCGTCCGACGACGATCCAGTCGCGCCTGAACCATTCGCTCCGCTCGAACTCGTGGATCGCCGGGTCGTGGTAGGCGCGTCCGGGCAGCAGCGACGCAGCCCGGTACGGCTTGCGAACGGCGGCGATCTCGTCGGGGGTGAGCGGGGACGCGGCAGTCACGGTCGTTCTCCTGGGGGCGGCTCAGCCGAGCGGGACGGTCTTCTTGGGATCGATGAACGGGATGGCCGCCGTCCGGGCGGGCCAGGTGCCACCGTCGGGCGCGATGATCTCGAGCGGATTGCCCGGCTCGGCCAGCTCGATCGGGACCCAGACGTAGCCGATGTTCTTCTGGAGCCGTGGCGACCAGATCAGGTCGGTGACGGTCCCGACCGGCTTGCCATCCGAGCGCGCCTCGCATTTGCGCGAGAGCTCGACCGGGAGCGCGTCGCCATCGACCTCGAGCCCGACCAGCTTGCGATCGACGCCTTTGGTCCGCAGCTCCTCGAGTGCCGCCTTGCCGATGTAGTCGGCGGTCTGTGGCTCCACCAATCGCTCGAGGCCCATGACGTGGAACGGCGTCTCGGCGATGGTGATGTCCGAGCCGTAGTTGAAGATCCCGGCCTCGATCCGGCGCGCCTCACACGGGGCGATCGGACGGATGTCGTGGGGCCGGCCGGCCTCCATGATCCGGTCCCACAGGTCGCCGCCACGCGACGGGTCGCGCAGGTAGATCTCGTACCCGACCTCGCCGGTCCAGCCCGTCCGGCTGATGACGACCGGGATGCCGTCGAGCTCCGTCGTCATCGTCCAGTAGTACTTGATGCCGAGCACGGCGTCGCCGAAGAGCGACTGCATGACGTCCTTCGACTTCGGACCCTGGACCTGGACCGGGTAGACCTCGGGCTCACGGACCTTGACGTCCATCCCGGCATGCGTCGCCACGCCACGCGCCCACAGCCCGGCATCCGAGTCCGCGAGGGCCAGCCACCAGCGGTTCTCCTCCACCCGGAGCAGGACCGGGTCGTTGACGATCCCGCCGTCCTCGGCGGTGATCAGGACGTACTTGCCCTGTCCGACCGCGCACTTGGTCAGGTCGCGGCAGGTCAGCATGTTGGTGAAGGCCGACGCGTCCGGACCGGTGATCTCGACGATCCGCTCGACCGAGACGTCCCACACGGTGACGTCGTTGAGCAACGCCCAGTACTCCTCGATCGGGTCGGCGTAGTAGCCCGGCAGGTACATGTCGTTGTAGATGTCGTAGGCCGAACAGCCCGCGTCAAGCGTCTTCTCGAAGAACGGGGAGCGGCGGTACCACGGGCCGAAGTAAAGCGTCGAGGACGCGGAAGTCGCCGGCTCGGCGGTCGGACTGGTCACGGCGTTGTCTCCTCATGGCTGGCGATCCGTCCGGCCGCCTCGCGTCGCCGGTTGTGACGGCGTTCGCCGGTGCCGGGCCCGGTGGCCAGGACCGGCGCGGCCGCGACCGGGATGGACGGCAGCGGCCGCGACGGGTCGCTCAGGCCGGTTCGGATGATGGCCCGCAGCTCGTCGTCGATCGCCGGGTCGGTCTCGAGCGGCTGGTACGCGGCAAGCCGGCGGTCGACCTCCTCGCAGGCCCGCTGGTAGGTGTCCTTGGCGCCCTGGCGGGTCCACGCCTCGCGGTTGTCGCGGTCGACGATGGCGCTTGGCAGGTACAGCTCGTCGGGCCAATGGGCCATCGTGTGGGGCGCCATGATCAGGTGCTGGTCGGCCATCAGCTGGTCGATCAGCTCGCCGACCGGCAGATCGTCGACCGGCTTGACGTCGCGCACGAAGCGCAGCGCCTGGCCGCACATCTCGTCGTCGAAGACGAGCTTGGGCAGGCTGAAGACGAGCAGGAAGTCGAGCATCCCCGGCCCCGACACGGAGTTGACGCCGGCGAGTGCCGCGATGAGCGCGCTGCCGAACGTCTCGGCGCCGGCCTGGGCGTCGAGGATCGGGCCGTCCGAAAGCGCCATGTACGACTGCGTCGGCAGGCCCAGTGACTTGGCGACCGCGACATACGCCGCATCGAGCTGGAGGGCCTCGATGGCCGACATCGGTGAGCTCGCGATCTTCATGTGGAAGGTCGCCGGCGCTCCGCCGAACAGGACCGGGGCACCGGGCCGGATGACCTGGGCCATGGTGATTCCGGCAAGCACATCGACCGTGTGGAAGACCGTGGCGCCCACGACAGTGACCGGGGCGATCAGGCCCATCAGCGTCACCGGCACGATCTCGACCGCGACCCCAGCCTCGACGCAGTCGATCATGTTCTGGCAGGAATCCTCGCTGTACCGGAAGTTGCCCGTGGCGGTGATCGTGAAGATGGCCATCGGCCGGGCGATCAGATCGGCCCGGTCTCGGCGGAAGAGCTGCATCATCTCGACCATGCGCGGGACGCCATGCTCGGTGAACGCGCCCGACACGACCGGCTTGTTCGAGTTGGTCAGAGTCATGTACAGGCGCCACGCGTCCGATACGTTGGCCTCGATGTCGTCGTTCGTCGAGAAGGCCGTAGCCAGGTACGGGATGTTGGCCAGCCCATCGCCGACCCGGACGTACTCGACGAAGTCGGTCGAATCCGCGAGTCGCGTCTCGCCCGTCCGATGATCGAGGACCTTGAGTCCGGACGAGCCCGGCACGAAGTGGACGCGATCGCCGCCGATGTCCGCGTGCGGCTCCCCGGCCCGGTCGTGGAGCCAGAACGAGCTCGGGGCGTCGGCGATGGCCTGCTCGACGACCGCGCGAGGGAAGAGGACTCGCTCCCCGGAATGGTCCAGCGGCAGCCCGTGCTCGAGGAGTCGGCGGCGCATCTCTGTCCCGCGGATCTCCATCCCGACCTCGGCCAGGACGCGCTTGGCCTCATCGACGATCCGCGCGGTGAGCTCCGGCTCGAGGATGTTGAGGGACGGCCGCATCAAGGCTCCTCTGTCTCGCATCGCGACGTGTTGTCCCTCCAGCGTAACCGGCGCAGGACCTGGCAGGGATGGTCCCGGATGGGATTTCCATTGCCTCTTGCGTTGCGCCTGATGCGCCCCCCGGTTCCGTCTGGCGCGACGACTCACGCTCAGTCCGATGGCTGGATCAGTCCAGCGTCACCCGTTCGTGCCAATGCGGAACGTGGGTCGCAAAGCCGAGTTCGCGGACCTTGGGTTCGAGTGCGACCTGGGCCTCCGGGTCCCCGTGGACGAGGAAGACCCGGCGCGGGTAGCCCGGATCGCCGGGTGTCTTGCCCGCCGCGAAGTGGCCGAGCCAGGCCAGCAGCTCGCCTTCGTCGGCATGAGCGGAGAAGCCGCTGATCGAGCGGGTCCGGCACCGGACGACGCGCATCTGGCCGTCGATCTTGACCTCCGTGGCGCCGGCCTGGAGATGGGCGCCGAGCGTCCCCTCGCCCTGGTACCCGACGAACAGGATGGTGGCGTTCGGATCGTCGATCAGGTTGCGGAGATGGCCGACGACACGGCCGCCGGTGAGCATCCCGTTCGATGCCACGATCATGTACGGCCGGGGCGCCGCCTCGATCGCGCGTGACGACTTCACGTCGTTGGTGATGATCTGGTTCGGGTAGTCCAGCGGCGTGTCACCCTCGCGCAGCAGCTTGGCCGTCTCCTCGTCGTAGTAGTCGGGGTGGTGGCGGTAGATGTCGGAGGCTTTCGAGGCCATCGGCGAATCGAGGTACAGCGGGAGGAGCGGGATCTCGCCCCGATCGATGAGCCGATCAAGCTCCCAGACGACCTCCTGCGTCCGCCCGATGGCGAACGATGGCACGAGCAGGACGCCCTTGGCGTCGGCGACCATCCGGACGGTCTCGGCCAGCACCCGGATGGCCTCGGCCTCCGGCTCGTGCTCGCGCCCGCCGTAAGTCGACTCGATGAGGACGTAGTCGGCGTCGGTCATCACGGTCGGGTCGCGCAGGATGGGCGTCCCCGGCCGGCCGAGATCGCCCGAGCAGACGATGGTCCGCTCCTCGCCGCCAGCCCTGTCCTGGACCCGGAGCCGGATGATGGCCGAGCCCAGGATGTGCCCCGCGTCGACGAAGGTCGCGTGGACGCCGGAGGCCACCTCCACCTCCTCGCCGTAGTGGAGCGCCTTGAACTGGGCCAGCGATCGCTCGGCGTCCTTGGCCGTATAGAGCGGCACGTCGAGATCGACCTCGAGGTGCGGTGGCTGGGCGCGCAGCTGCGCCTCGGGGTCGGCCGGCCAGCCGTCAGGGGTGTCGACCGCTTCGATGGTGGTGGGGACGTGCTCGGTGTCTTCGTCGCCGGCTGCCGAGGCCGTCGCGTCGGCTGCGGTGGCGGCGGTCGCGGTCGGGTTCGACGCTGCCGCCGATGCCGGGACGCCCGCCTCACCGGCGGCGGCCAACTCGACGGCGGCCTGGTACTGGTCGGCCTCCTTGCGGTCATCCGCCCCGACCTCGTCCGGGTGGCGCTTCTCCCAGCGCGCCTCGCGCTTGGCGAACTCCTCGTGGAGCTTGCCCGAGTCGAGCAGCACGAGGGTCGCGAGCTCGATGGTGCCCGCGGTCGCGTGGATCGCGCCGTGGTAGCCGCCCTTGACGAGGAGGGGCAGGAGGCCGCAATGGTCGAGATGAGCGTGGGTCAGCAGGACGGCGTCCAGCTCGCCGGGCTCGAACGCGAAGGGGATCCGATTGCGGACCGATTCGTTGGGACTGCCCTGGAACATCCCGCAATCGATGAGGACCCTGGCCTGCTCCGTGACGAGGAGGTATTGCGAACCGGTGACGGTGGTGGCGCCACCCAGGAAGTGGATCTGCATTCGCGCATGGTGACAGCGCGGGGCATGCGTCGTCGTATCCTCCGTGCCCATGAGCATCACAGACGTCGAGCGGTCGTTTGGCGAGCTGCTCGCCGCGTTCGGGGACGTTGTGGTCGCGCGGACGCGGGGGGCGCCGGTGGACCGGACGTCGGGGTCGACCCGGGCGCTGGCGCGGCGGTATCGGGCGAGGCGGCGGGGGTTCGACCTGGCGCTGGACGCAGTGGATGGCGCTGCCGGCGCGAGGGCGGGTGCCAAGGGTGCGTCGGGCGCCGCGGAGGACGCGCGAGCCATCGACAACATGCGCGCGGCGCTCACCTGGCTCGACGAACTGGAGCCAACGCCCGGCGCGCGACCGACCGTTGGCGGCGCGACCGACGAGGCACCTGCGGTGGCACGGGCGCGGGCGGCGGTCTATCGACGGTACGGGGCGGCGGCCGAGTCGCTCCGTGTCGGCTCGGAGGTCCTCGATCGGCCGACGATCCTCAACCGCCTCGCGACCGAACTCGACACGGAGGGCCGCCGGGCGTTGTTCCTGGCGTTGACGCCGGTCTGGCGGGCGGTCGATGCCGACGGGGGCGACGCCAGCCCGTATCGGCCGCTGCTCCGGGCAAGCGCCCGCCGATGGGCGGAGCACGGCTCGCCGATCGACGCGAACGCCGTCGCGCTCGGGATGCCCGCCGGATCACTCGAGGGGACGCTCTGGGAGATCCTCGACGCGTGGCGGGCCGTGCTCGGCCCTGGCCGCATCGAGCCGTGGGATTACCGGTTCGTCGTCGGCGCGGCCGCGCGGCGCCTCGACCCGCTCGTGCCGGCCGACCGGCTGCTGGCGATCAACGACGACTACCTCGCCGCCCTGGGCGCGGACCCACGCGAGTTGGGCCTGCGGTACGACGTGACGCCACGCCCCGGTCGCCCGCCCGTCCCGGTGGCGTTCACCCTCGGGATGGGCCCCTGGGCGCCGGATCAGCCCGACGATGGCGTCTGGACACCACGGCCACCATGGGTCTTCGCCACGTATGCCGAGGGTGGCATCGGCAACCTCCTCGAGCTCCTCCACGAGAGCGGTCACGCCCTCCACCTTGCGGCCGTTCGGACGCGCCCGGCCTTTCTCGACTTCCCGGAGGCGAGTGCGGCGTACCTCGAGGGCACGGCCGATGTCCTCGGCTGGGACGTAGACGAGCCGGCGTGCCAGAAGCAGTGGCTCGGCGAGGCCGCGGAGCCACGCGAGGCGCTGGTCGACCGCTACGGCGCGGTGATGCTTGATATCGCATGGGCCCTCTTCGAGATCGAGATCCACCGCCACCCCGACCGCCGACCCAACGATGTCTGGACCGAGATCACCGCCGAGGGTCTCGGCATCCAGCCCCACCCCGAGTGGTCCTGGTGGGCCGTCCGCGGCCAGCTCATCGACGGCCCTGGCTACCTCGCCAACTACGCCCTCTCGGCGATCATGGCCGCCGCCGTCCGGGCGCGGATCCTGTCGGTGCGTGGTCCGTGGTGGGATGGCGATCCAGGCTGGTATCCATTCCTCGCCGAGGCGTTGTATGCAGCCGGTGCGTCGCGGACTCCCGCGGACCTGCTCGAGGCATTCCTCGGCCGTCCGCTCAGCGCGGAACCATTGCTCGATGATCTCCGTCGGGCTGACTAGCGCTTGTGCGACAGGATCCCCTGAGACATCATCTCGGGCATTGACGACTTGGTGAACGCACATCGGTCACCCGACGAGCTGAGGACATCGATTGGCGAACGTGCAGGCTCGGACGCATCGGCCTCGGCGCAGGACTCTTTGCGCTCATCGTCGGCCCCGTCGCGACGGGTGGATCGGCCATGGTTGCCGGGGATAGGCCTACCGCTTGTCGCTGTGCGAATTCGTCGATCCGAGACGATCGCCGTTCGTTGACGAGGCCACTCAACTCCTGGTGGCTGCTCCTGTTCGTGATGGTCCTCGTGGGCTGCTCATCGATCAAGCGGACTGAGCCCGATTCGTCCGTCTCGCCTGTGCTTCCGACGGCATCGTCGGTACAGCCATCGTTGTCGCCGGCCGAACGGTGGGGTCCGCTCGCCGTGGTCCCGCCTCAGGACGGAGCCGACACGGCACGCACCGAAGGCACGCTGCGAATCACCGAGAAATGCGTGCTCCTTGATTCGCCCGGCGAAACGATGCTCCTGTATTGGCCCGCCGACCGAGCCGCTTGGGACCCGGCGACCCGCACGATCACGTTCACGAACTTCGACAGCACGATCGTGACGGTGGCCAGCGGTGACCAGGTCGTCCTCGGCGGCAGCGGCGACAACGGTTCGGAGAGCGGCACGTCGGGGCAGGGATGGGTCACCCGAACGACGTGGGTCGCCCCGCCCGGAGCCTCATGTCCACTCGACTCACGTTGGGCTGTTGGAGCGGTCGCGAAGGACTGACCGCGCGTACATCAGCCTTGCGTCGGCTCATCCCCTCGGGTGCCGCACCCGGGCGTCGAGCACGATTCGTCGACACAGACGACAACGCGAGGGCCTGGAACGACCGCCGCCTCGTGACTCAGACGGGGATGAGGACCAGAGCGTCGACCGCGACGGCCAGGAACAGCAGGCTCAGGTAGCTGATCGAGTACTTGTACAGTCGGATCGCGCCGGCCGTGGACGCCTCCTCGGACGAGCCGCGACGCCACAGGCCATACGCCTGCCACAGGAAGATCGCACCCAGGACGACCGCGGCGATGAGGTAGATGGCGCCCATCCGAGCGACCGCCCACAGGACCAGTGAGATCGCGACCATCAGGATCGTGTACAGACCGATCTGCCGCGTCGTCTCCGGGATCCCCTTCACGACGGGGAGCATCGGCACGCCGGCCGCGGCGTAGTCCTTGCGGATCCGCAGGGAAAGGGCCCAGAAATGAGGCGGCGTCCAGTAGAAGACCAGCGCGAAGAGCAGGATCGCCGGCAAGCCCACGTTGCCCGTCACGGCCGCCCAGCCGATGACCGGCGGCAAGGCCCCGGCCGCGCCGCCGATGACGATGTTCTGCGGCGTCGATCGTTTGAGCAGGATGGTGTAGATGACGACATAGAAGCCGATCGCGAGGAGGGTCAGGAACGCCGCGGTCAGGTTCACGAAATAGACCATGATCACGAACGACAGCACCCCGAGCGCCAGCCCGAAGACGACCGCCCGCTCCGGGTCGACCTGGTGCGCCGGCAGCGGCCGCCGCCGCGTCCGCGTCATCAGCAGGTCGATGTCGCGGTCGAGATAGCAGTTGATGGCGTTCGCGCTGCCGGCGGCCAGCGTCCCGCCGACCATCGTCCAGAAGACGAGCCCGACCCAGGCCGGCCAGTCGACTCCGGCCGTCGCGCCCGGCAAGTCGCGGGTGGCCAGCACCATGGCCGGCACGGTCGTCACCAGCAGCAGCTCGATGATCCGGGGCTTGGTCAGGGCGATGTAGGCACGGATGGTGTCGCCGGTCGTGCGTTGACCCGGGTCCGTGCCGGGGCCTGTCTCGGCAGGGGCACCAGCGCTCAGATCCGTGGCCACACCGACCCGTGCCGTGTAGTAGCTGGTGACCGTCAGCCCGGCCAGCATCGCCCAGATGACGGCGCCAAGGGCGAGATGGAGCGTCTGTGTCCATTCGGCCAGCCGGGTGACGACCTGGGCGCCGCCGATGACGACCTGGATAACGAATAGCACGGCCGCACCGACGGCCAGCCGAACCAACGTCGGGTGGTCGCGCTGCGTCCGCCAGGCCACCACGGCCAGTGCGCCGACGATGAGACCGACGATCGCGGCAACCCATCGATGGAGCACGTGCGCGGCGGTCACATCGGTCAGTGCCGGCAGGAGCGTCCCGTTCATCAGCGGCCAGTCCGGGAACACGAGCGCCGAAGACGTCGCCGTCACGTGCGAGCCGAACAGGAGCAGGGCGAAGGTGATGGCCGTGGTGAAAGCGGCTAGCAGGGTGAACCGCTGGCTCGCGCCGCGTCCACCGATCCACGACGGATACCCGGCCCGGACCGTCAGGAAGACGAGCAACGCCACGAGGACCATCGCGCTCGCCAGGTGCGCGGTCACCGACTCGCCGCTGTTGCCGAGCCTGACCGTCTCCCGCCCGAGCCAGCCCTGGAACCCGACCAGCCCGACGGCCGCGAACGAGGGCCACAGGATCGAGCGGCGGTCGCGGTGATCGATGAGCGCGAGGGCGGCGAGCCCGAGGATCTCGAAGCCGATGATCACGGCGACGGTGCGGTGGACCCATTCGATCCAGGCCTTGGTGTCGTCGAGCGCCGGGATCAACTGGCCGTGGCAGAGCGGCCAGTCGGGGCAGCCCAGCCCCGAATCCGTGGCGCGCACGATGACCCCGATCGTGACCAGCCCGAGAGCGGTCGCGAGAGTCAGCGCGGCGAGCTTCTGGAAACGGTTCACGAGGGCGTCATTCTACCCCGGCGGCGCGTTCCGACCGACCGCGATACCCTGACCGCGATGAGTCCCCGACGCCTGGTTCCCCTCCTGTTCGCGGTCGCCCTGGTGGCCGCCGCCTGCGGCTCGTCCGGACCAAGCGCAGCGCCGTCCGCGGCCCCCTCGGGAGCGTCCGCCGCGGTCTGTGAAACGGCGCCGGCGGTCAGCGGCACGCCGCAGGGCTGGGGAACACCGACCACGACCCCCACGCTGATCCCGATCCTCGTCTCCAACTCCATCACCTGCGGCAAGGCGCGGATCC
>JBBQVJ010000076.1:0-10587 GCA_038211705.1 Candidatus Limnocylindrales bacterium
CCGGCCGCGGTCGCTTCGAACGAGCGGTCCAGGACCGCGGCCCGCCCGCCGTCGAGGGCATGGGCGACGGGCGCCTCGGGGTGGATGAGCTCGACGCCGTGCGCGGCCCAGTCGATCGTGCGGAAGAACGGCGAGGCCAGGGTCAGCGGCAGGATCGTGGAGCAGACGTCGTGGCGGAACCCGGGGAGTGTCAGCTCTTCTGTCCGCGTCCCGCCACCGATCGTGGCGGCCGCCTCGTAGACCCGGACCGATCGACCGGCACGCGCCAGGGTCACGGCCGCGGCGAGGCCATTCGGCCCCGACCCCACGATGATCGCGTCGAGGCCAGGCGTCGTCATGCGGCGCCCGACCCTAGTTTCGGCCGGCGATCCAGCGGACGGGGGCCGCGAGCGCGTGGCCCACCGACCGGATCATGGCGCTCTTGCGAACGTTGGACGCGTGACGCCACTGGCGACGCTTGTCGACGCACACGACATCGATAACGACGGTCGGGTCCGTTGCGCCCACTGCCCGACCCACGTTGACGAGCGTGTCGCGCCAGAAGCGGTCGTTCATCCGATTGGCGCCGAGCATGTAGGCCAGCTCGACGAACGGGTCCGACGTCCGCTCGAGCGCCTGGACCTGGGCGACCGTCACGTCGCCGTCGCGATGCGCAGAGAAGGTGATCCACGCCGACAGCGCATGTCCTTCCGGGGTGGTGAAGGTGAACGATTCATCGTCAGCGTAGAGGACCATGATGCCGGTCGACAGCTTGATCGGTGAGCCCGGCGCCGGCGTGAGATCCATCAACGCCACCTCGCCAGGCACGATCCCGGCGAGCGGCGCGTAGAACCGACCGGCCTTCGGCCAGAAAGTCGCGAACTGCTCCTTCCACACCGCGATGACTTCCTGCGGGCTCATCGACGAGCCCTCCAGCGGGACGCGCAGGGTCTTCTGCCAGAGTTGCCCGAACCCCTGGAGCGGGCCAGTCACTCGCTTTCCGGTGACGCTGTCGAGCTTGGCGCCGGCAACGCCTTCCGCGGACAGCCGATCTACCGGCTTGGCCCAGTGGTCGCCGTCGCGCGAAGCGGGCGCCTGCGGCGGGGTCTTCTCGGTCATGGTCATGTCACACCCCCACGGCCGCGACGGCCGCCTCTTCGTCCGGATGGATCTCGATGGCCTCGTCCAGGCGCGTCAGCGCCAGGATCTCGCGGTAGTGATCGGACAGGCCGCTCGCCAGCAGGCGCACGCCGCCGCGTTGGGCGCGCACGAGCAGGGTGACGAGCAGTCCGATGCCGCCGCTGTTCATGTACTCGAGCCCCGAGAAGTCGAGGACGATCGCGCGGGCGCCGTCCTCGACGGCCCGGGCATAGCCGGCCATGAGCTCTCCTTCGCTGGCCGAAGTGACATCGCCGGCGATGCGGAGCGTGGCAACGCCGCCGCTACGGTCCAGGGCCACGGTCGTGGCATTCATGCGGCGTCTCCTTCTACGATCTCCATGAAGTCCGATAGACGCGTGATGCGGAAGATCTCGCGGTAGTGCTCGGTCAGCCCGATCGCCCGGACTGCGCGACCGTCGCGACGCGCCTCGGCCAGGAGCCGGACGACCAGGGCGATGCCCGTGCTGTTGATGTAGCCGACATGGCCGAAGTCGAGGCTCACCCGGCGCGGCCCCAGCGCGACCACGCGCTCGTAGGCGGTGGCGAGCGTCTCGTCCGCGCGCCCATTGAGGTCGCCGCTGAGACGCACCCGAACCTCGTCCGGGATCTCCGTCACCTCGGCTCCGAAACGTCGCTCATCCATCGGTCGGCTCCTTGCGTGCCATCGTCAGGGTCACGGTCTGGCTCGACCCGTCGCTGGTCACGTCCATCGAATCCACCGTGTTCTTGATCAGGAAGAGGCCCCACCCGCGCGCCTTCTGGGCACCCTCTAGCTTCAGCTCGATGTCGGGGGTCTCGGCGTCGTCGGGCACGACGCCCGACAGGGCACGGTCGGTGATGCGGACGATGACGGCGTCCGGCGTCGCCTCGACTTCGACGTCCACCGGAACGTCGGCGCGGCCCTGACTGCCATATTCGATGGCATTCATCGTCGCCTCGCTGACCGCCGTCTTGAGGCGCTCCAGCCGGGCATTCGAGAGGCCGAGCTCGGCGACGGTGGCCGCGACGCGGTCCATGGCGAGGCGCTCATTGCCTTCCTCGCCCGGGATGGAGAAGCCGGTCGTGATGGTCGGGGCATCAGCGCTCTGGTCGGACACGCCGGAGGCCCGTCGCAGGGTGACGAGGGTGATGTCGTCCTCCTGCTCCCAATCGGGGCCGGTGAACACATGAAGATCGTCGAGCAGCCGGTCGAGCAGGTCGCTGCCCGCATCGTCGATGGTCATCGCCTGGCGCAGGCGCGGGAAACCGAACATCTGCTGCGCCTGGTCGTGGGCCTCGACGAGGCCGTCCGAGTAGAGCAGGACGTTGCTGCCGGGGCCGATGTCGCCTTCGGTCTCTTCGTAGACGATGTCGGCCATGAGCCCGAGCGGCATCCCGGTCGCCCGAAGCTCGACGACGCCGTCGTCCGTGCGGACATAGGGCAGGTTGTGTCCGGCATTGGCCAGGACGATGTGGCCCGTCTCCGGGTCCAGGATCGCGAACAGACAGGTCACGAACATGCGTGCCGGCATCTCCGGGACGAGGAGCTCGTTGGCACGCGCGAGGATCGCGCCGGGGGAGTCCGAGCGGGACGCCTCGGCCCGGAGGATCGAGTGGGTGCGGGCCATGACCAATGCAGCCGGCACGCCCTTGTCGGTGACGTCGCCGACCGCGATGCCGATGCGCCCGCCGGGCATCTCGATGAAGTCGTAGAAATCGCCACCGACCGCCCGCGCGGGACCGTAGTACGCGGCGATCTGCCACTCCGGCAGGTTCGGCAGCTCGCGTGGCAGGAACTGTTGCTGGATGAGCGTCGCGACGCGCATCTCCTGCTCCATCCGTTCGCGCTCGGCGGCTTCATTGGCCTGCTCGCGGACGAGCTGCGCCACGCGGATGGCCGGCGCGGCCTGGGCGGCGAGGGTCGTCAGGAGGCGGCGGTCGTCCGTGGAGTAGTCCTGTTCGGACAGGCGCGGGCCGAGGTTGAGCGTGCCGATCAACTCGCCCTGCGAGACGAGCGGCACGACCAGCGCGACGCCGGCCTCACGCAGTGCGTCGACGGCGGGCGATTCCAGCTCGAGCCGAGCCAGGTCCACTGGCCCTGGGGCGGACTGGAGGTAGGCGAGCAGGGGATCGCTCTCGGCGATGTCGATCCCGATCGTGCTGGCCACGGGGTCCTGCGTCGTCGGTTCCGGAATCGGCTCGACGGGTTTGGCCGGCGCGGCCTCGACCTCAGGGGCGCCACGACCGAGCAAGCGGCGGATCGGACGGGTCAGGGCTGTCATCTCGAGCCTCATGCTGGATGTGGGTCGTCCGGGAATCGTTACGGGCTGGTCGGGTGAGTTCGGCGGATCCAGACGCGGATCGTGCGCGGCCGGAGCGCGGTGTCCACGATTCCGACGATGTCGCCACTTAGCGAGGCCAGATCCATCTCGTCGCGCAGGCGCTCCGCGAAGTCGGTCGCGGTTCGCTCGGCGTCGTAGCGCGCCCGGTTGAAGCGGTGGTCGACCGTCGCCTGAACACGCCGGCGGAGCGGCTGGAACAGCGCGGCCGCGAGGAGCGTGGAGCCCGCCACCGCCACGGTCTGGCCCTGGGTCACCCCGCCGAGCAGGCTCTGCAGCACCAGGACCGCGCCCGCGTAGACGGCCAGCAGCAGGCCGCTCAGGACGGCCCAGGACAGGCCCCTGCTGATCAGTCGGTCGATCTCGTACAGGCGATACCGGGTGACGGCGATCCCGACGGAGACGGGCACGAGGAGCAGCCCGAACACCGCCAGGAGGAAGGCGCCCGCGCCGCCGCCGCCGCCCCATGATGAGAAGGCAAGCGGTGCCACCGCCAGAAGGACCGCGCACAGGAACCACCGAAGCTGCTGCCGCTCGACACCCTGGCCGCGCCGATATCGCGCGACGACCGCCGCGGTCCCGAGCGCCGAGATGAGGATGGCGCCAAGGACTGCCAGCGGTCCAAAGAGGCTCGAGATCGAGGCGGGCAATGCGTCGATGCCGAGCGGGTTGATCGCGCCGACCTTCTCGATGTCCCCAGGCGTGACCAGCCTGAGGATGGTGGCAGCCACCAGGGCAGCCAGCGTCGCTCGGGTCGGCCAACGCCAGCGGCTCGATGGGAGGCGCCCGTCGGGAAACGTCAGCGCGACGATGGGGAGGATGGACGCGTAGCCGAGCGGAGCCATCGCCGGACCCAGGAGGAACAGCATGCCGGCGATGGGATCGAGCGGATCGCGCACCACCAATGCGCCCCCGAATCCATACCCGAAGGGCACGGCCGTGAAGAGCGCGCTACAAACCAGCAGGATCGCTCCCATCCGCCCCCCGCGTGTCCGCGAGGCGAGCACCAACCCGACGGTCGCATACGAGAGCGTCACCAACACGATGCCGGCCAGCGCGCCATACGTCACGGCCAGCAACTCCGGCGTGACCTGCTGCTGGTCCGCCGCCGTCATCCGTCCAAACATGTAGTCCAGGAACCCGCTGCCAAAGAGGCCCCAGATCCACAGGGCGTTCGTCACCGCGACGACCAGCCAGGTGATCACGGCGACGGTGCGGCGCATCAGGCCGCGCCTCGGTGCCTGTGCGTGCGGATCCAGACGGCGACGCTGGACGGGCGGAGCGCGTCATCGACGACGTCCGCGATGTCCGCTTCGAGTCCGGCCAGATCGACCTGTTGCCGAAGGCGCCCTGCGAAAGCTGCGGCAGTCAGGTCGCCGTCGTAGCGCGCGCGGTCGAAGCGCCGGTCGACCACGGTCTGGACGCGGTGACGGATCGGCTGGAATAGGGCGAAGGCGATGAGCGTCGAGGCCGACACGGCCAGGGTCCGGCCCTGGGTGACGCGGGCAAGGATGGCCTGGAGGCCAACGACCGTGCCGGCGAACACCGTGACGAGGACCGCCGTGACGAGTGCCCATCCGATCGTCCGGCTGATGATCCGGTCGATCTCGTACAGCCGATAGCGTGTCACGGCGATCCCGATCGCGAGCGGCATGGCGAGGATGCCGACGTACGAGACCAGGGAGGAGAGGAGCCCGTTCGGAGAGGGGCCCGGGCCCCGCAGGACCACCTCCACGGCGACGCCGAGGAGGGAGATCGGCACGATGGCCACCGCGGCCACGAGCCACCGGATCTGCAGGCGCTCGACCCGATCACCACGACGGTATCGGGTGATCAGCGCAGCGATCGCCTGGAGGAGGGTCGCGAGCACCGCGATCGGGATGCCACCGACGAAAACCTGGAGGAACGCAGGCCACGACTCGATGCCGACTGGATTCACGAGGTCTCTCCCCGCCACGATCGGGCCTGGGCGCACCGCCCAGGCGGCCAGGCCCACGCTCATGAAGGCCAACAGCAGACCGGCGGGAGTGCGCCATCGAGCACCCGGAAGCTTGCCGGTCGGGAACAGGAGCGGGATCCACCCGGCGATGAGGGCGACGGCCGGATAGGACGCCAGGCCGGCGGCCATGCTGAACGCTTGGTAGGCGGCAGGATCGAGGTTGGGTCGGAGCGTGTCGCCGGTCGACCAGCCAGCCGAGACGAACCCGTACAGCGGGCCCGCGAGCATCATCAGCCGGCCGATGGCGTGGCCCGGCCGCCGCCATTCGATGATGCCGCCGACGAGGGATTGCATGATCGCGGTGCCGTTGAACAACACCGCGCCCGCGAGGATGCGGGCCGGAACGTCGGTCGAGAACCTGACGAGCACCCCGTCCATCGCAAACGCGATCGCGATCGATGCGGTGAGCGATCCCACGATGAAGGCGAAGGACAGCCTCCCTGGACGATGCGATCGGGGGAGCCCGGTCATGGTCCGCTCTCGCGGAGCCAGATCGTGACCGAACGCGGCGAGATCGCGTCCCGGATCGTCGCGTCGAGATCGCGGCTCAGCTCGGCCAGATCGATCTCGTGGCGCAGACGATCCGAGAAATCCGTGATCGTCCGCTCGGCGTCGTACCTTGCCCGGTTGAACCGTCGGTCGACCGCGCCGCGGACGCGGCGGAGCACCGGCTGGAAGACGGCGAAGGCCGTCAACGTCGAGGCCGCGACGGCGATCGTCGGCCCCTGCGTGAACGACGCCAGCGCCGTCGACACCAGGACGATGACGCCGCCGAAGACGAGAGCCAGGATCGCGCTGACGATCGCGTAGGCGATGGACCGGCTGATGAGGCGATCGATGTCGTACAGGTTGTGGCGCAGGATCGCGATCCCGATGGCGACCGGGACGAACGCGCCGGCGAACCCGAACACGACGAGCCCGGCCGGTGGGGGCTCGTCGCCGATCAGCGCGCCGACGCCTGCCGCGGTGAACCCGGTGACCGTCAGGAAGAGGGCGAGCATGAACCACTTCAATTGCTGGCGGCCGATGCGATCGGACATCCGGTAGCGCGACACGATCGACAGGGCGAGGAGCGGGAGGAGCAAGACCGGAGACGCCACGATCAGCGTCGAGATATCCGGCCCGAGGATCGACCGCACATCCGGCCCGAAGCCGAACGGGTTCTGGATCGTGGCGAAGACCTGGAGCGGTCCGGGTCGGAACAGGACGAGGACGGCGAGTGCCAGCAACAACATGACCACGCCGATCCGGACGAACCGATCCCATGCCGGGGTCTGGCCCCGACCCGTCGGGAAGATGAATCCGAGCCCGAGGACGAGAGCACCGAGCATCGTGAAGAGGTTGGTGAGCCACGCGGCGACGCCTGCGGTCGGGGCGCTCGCCGGCCCGTGAGCGACCACCGAGGAGGTCACCGCGCCAGCGAGGATCGCAAGGGCGTTGCTGGCGCCGATCAGCACGAGGCACCAGCCCACCGCGTTCTCCGGCCGGCGCACGACGAGCAGGGCCCCGACGGAGGCGAACGTGATGCCGAGGAAGCCGAATCCAACGAGCGCCACGTCCCCGAACCCGAGCGCGTCGGGGATGACCGGCACGGGATCGACGATGCGAAGCGCGACCCCGCCGACCGCGCCGACGACCGCAGCGACCCACCCGACCATGGCATAGGGTCGGGCCAGGCGCCGCATCATCGCTGCGCTCCCCGGAGCCACACCGCGGCCGTGGTCGGATGGAACGTCTGGGCGACGACCCCGATCGCATCGGCCTGCACCCGATCGATGTCCACGTCGTCACGGAGACGGCCGGTCAGCGCCTGGACCGTGACGGCCGCGTCGTATCGAGCGCGATCGAACCGCCGATCGACCGCCGTCTGCGCCCGCCGCCGGAGCGGGCCGAACAGCGCGATGACGAGCAAGGTCGACGCGGCCACGGCGAGGGACTGGCCCTGGGCGAACGAGCCAAGGACGGCGCTCAGGGCGATCGCGGTCGCGGCGAATACCGCGGCCAGCACCCCCGTGACGAGCCCGTAGCCGACGCTCCGGCTGACGATCCGATCGATGTCGTACAGGCGGTAGCGCAGGATCGCGATACCGATCGAGACCGGGACGAGCGCTCCGGCGTAACCGAACACCACGAGCCCGACCTCGGGCGCCTGGCCGTTGACCAATGCGCCGACGCCAGCCACGGCCACGCCCCCGATCGCGACGAGGATCGCCACGATGAACCACTTCAGCTGTTGGCGACCGACGCTGTCCGACGCCCGATAGCGCGTGACGATCGACCACGCAACGACCGGGACGAGGAAGACCGAGGACCCCGCGATGACCGAAGAGGGATCCGGCCCCATGAGGGTTCGGAGGTCCGGACCGACGCCGAATGGATTGTCGATATCCGGGAAAAGATGCAGTGGTCCCGGTCGAAGGAGGAATAGGACGGCCAGGACCACTGGAGAGCCGACCACGCCTAGCTTGAGCAGGCGATCCCAAGCCGCCGTCTGACCGCGGCCCGTCGGGAAGATGAAACCCAGGCCGAAGACGAGCCCGCCGATTGCCGTGAAGAGCACCGTCAGCCAACCCGCGACTCCTGCCGCGACGGCGCCTACTGGCCCGTCGGCTACCGCCCAGAATGTGACCGCCGCCGCCAGCCCCCCAAGAGCGTACCCATCGCCGATCAACACCATGCACCAACCGACCGAGTTCTCGGGTCGTCGCACGACGAGCAGACCCCCCACGGCCGCAAACGTGAGGCCCAGGATCTCGAACCCGACGAGCGCGGTGTCGGAGAATCCGAACGGAGTCAGGATCAGCGGGGCCGGATCGACGATGCGCAGCGCGATCGCGCCCACCGCGCCGACCAACGCGGCGACGAACCCGACGATCGCATAGGGCCGGGCAAGACGCCGGATCACCGACCGGCTCCGGATCGGATCCAAACCGCGCTTGACGCGGGTTCGACCGCCTTCATGGTCGTCCGCTCCAGTTCGCCGGTAAGGGTCGCCAGGTCCAACTCATCGCGGAGGCGACCGGAGAACTCCTCGATCGTGCGATCCGTGTCGTAGCGGGCGCGGTTGAAGCGACGGTCGACCCTGGATTGGATCCTGGTCCGCAGCGGGTTGAACATCGCAGCGACCACCAGCGTCGATCCGGCGACAGCGACCGCGTCACCATCGGTGACGGGGGCGAGGAGCGCCTGAAGCCCGACGATACTGACACCGAGGACCGCGATGAGGATGACCGTGACCGCCCCGTAGCCGATCGTGCGGCTGATGATCCGATCGATGTCATACAGGTGGTAGCGCGTGATGGCGATCGTGATGGCGATCGCCGGAAGGATGGTCGATGCGAAGAACAAGTCCCACAGGCCTGGGATCTGTTCGCCCAGGACGACGAGCGCGGCAAGGAGTCCGGCACTCGTGGCTGACGCCGCCAGAACCCAGCGGATCTGTGTCCGCCGCAATGCATCGGCCCGACCATAGCGCAGCCCGATGTCGACGATCGCCAGCGGGAATGCGAGCACCAGCGCCCCGGTCCCGAGAGCGGTGAACGCCTCGACGAACCATGGCCGGACCTGGTCCCGTGCCAAAGGCGCGTCTGTCCAGTCGGTGAACGCGGCGCCCACCACGGCACCAACGAGGACAAGGCCGAGGAGCGCCTCGACGACCGCGCCAAGCCTGCTGCCACGCCGCCCGTCCGGGAACCAGACGACGACGAGAATCATGCTCCCGACCAGCGCGACGACCGTGAGGCTCTCGGATACGTGACTACCGACCGCCCGCAGGACGGTTGCGATGCCCCATCGCGGATTGAACAGATCGATGCTTGCGCTGATGGCCGCGCTGGCCGCGAACATGAGGCCGATCGCCAGCGTCAGGCGGCCGATCCGATGACCTGGTCGCCGCCACAGGATGACGATGCCCACGAGGGTGAACGCCAGCGTCCCGCCGAAGCCAGACGTGAGTTCCGAGATCCCCGCCCCGCGAAGGAGCACAGCCGCGATCACGAGCACGGCTGCCAGCGTCCCGAAGGCGCCAGCCCCGATGAGCGCCATCCGTGGGGCCGTCAGTCGCGCGCGCCGGAGAGGCCTCTTGGACATGGTCGCGATAGTCCCTTATCGACGTCACAGGAACGTTACGGGACTGCGCCAGAAATCGGTACCGTTACGTCGTGACCATCGTTTCCGATCCGCCGCGCCTCGACATCCGGCTCCTCGGACCGCCGGAGATCCTCGTCGACGGTGTCCCGCTCGTCGTCGACACCCGCAAAGCTGTGGCCATCCTGGCCCTCCTCGGGGCGGAAGGTCGAGCCTTCGCGCGGGATGAACTGGCCGCGTTGCTGTGGCCGGATGCCGAAGACGCTGCGGCGCGCGGGGCACTGCGGCGGACGCTGTCGACGCTCCTCGCGGCCACCGGCCGCGACACGGTGCTGGTCGATCGGACGAGGGTCGCGCTCGCCCCCGCCGGCGTCCGGGTGGACGTCGCGGAGTTGGAGCGACTGGCCGGCTCCGACGCTCGTCGCTCGCTCGCCGCGGCCGCCGCGCTCGCAAGGGGGCCGTTCCTGGCAGGCTTCAACCTGCGGGACAGCGCAGATTTCGATGACTGGCGCGCAGTCCGGGCCGTCGCCCTTGAACGGACGGTCATGACGGTCCTCGACCGGCTGGTCACCGCGCATGAGGCGGCCGGCGACCTGTCCCCAGCGATCGTGTCGGCTTCCCGCCGACTGGAGCTCGATTCGCTCGACGAGGCCGGACACGTCAGATTGATGGACCTGTTCGCTCGCTCCGGCGACCGAGCGGCAGCGTTGCGCCAGTACCGACTATGCGTGGCGATCCTGGATAGGGAGCTCGGGGTAACGCCCCTGGCATCGACGACCGCGACGTACGAGGCGATCCGGGATGCTGACGAGCCGGCCGGATACCGGACCGGTTCGACACGCCCCCAGGTCGGAGAGCATGCCTCCGCGACAGATGTCCTTCCACCAGTCACACCGATGGTCGGCCGGGACGTCGCGATGGACGAGCTGCGACGAGCCTACGAGTCGGTCACGGCCGGGCTGGGCCGCATCGCGGTGATCACGGGTGAGGCGGGGATCGGCAAGACGCGCCTCGGGCAAGCCATCGTCGACGATGTCCGCGCGCG
>JBBQVJ010000077.1:0-10441 GCA_038211705.1 Candidatus Limnocylindrales bacterium
GATGGAGCCCGGCGAGGCGGGTGTCGGACGGACCGGCGGCTCGGACCCGGGCCACTCCTGACCCGGGACTCGAACCGCGGCCCCCGCTGGCCGTATCCTTGGCGTGTGCGCATCGCCTTCTCCGCCGATCACGCTGGGGCCGCCTTCAAGGACGACCTGCTCCGGCGTCTGGCCCGGGCCGACCTCGGCCACGACCTAATCGATCTCGGGGGTGACGGCACGAACCCCGAGGACGACTACCCGGATTTCGCGCAGCGACTCGGCAACGCGATCGTCGCGGGCGAGGCGGACCGCGGCGTCCTGATCTGCGGCTCGGGCGTGGGCGCGTCGGTGGCGGCCAACAAGATGCGCGGCATCCGGGCCGCGGTCTGCCACGACACGTACTCGGCCCATCAGGGCGTCGAGCACGACGACATGAACGTGCTGACGCTGGGGTCGCGCGTCATCGGACCCGAACCGGCGTACGAGTGCGCCGTCGCCTTCCTGGCAGCGACCTTCAGCGGAGAACCCCGCCACCGTCGACGGCTGGCCAAGGTCCTTGCCATGGAGGCCGGCGGCGGCGTCCAAGCGTAGCGGCCGGCGACCCAGCGGCGCCGTCCTCCACACGAGCGGTGCAGGCGCGCCACGGCGCTCTCGTAAAGACGCTTGACATGTGAACGAGCTCCCATCGAAACTGCGCTGCCGGTCGCCCGAAGGTCCTGGTACTTTCGGCGAAGGTTTCGAAGCGATTGACCGGGGCCATGAAGGGGACGACGTCGATGAGGGCGCTGGATCGATCGCCGCGGCATGGCGCGCCGCGGACTTCCAGCCTCCATCGACTTCTGGTCCTGCTCGTCGCCATGTCGCTGGGCGCGGTGCTGGCGACCGGGCTCTCGACGACGGTCTCCGCCGGTCCACCGTCGGGCACGACCGGGCCCTACATCGAGGTCGCGCCGGGCCAGGGTCGCGCGACCGACGGGTTCGTGGCGACCTACTGGTATATCGATCCATCGGGCGGTCCGTGCAAGTACGCCACGGCCGACTTCAGTTGGGACGGCACTGTCGTCCGCACGGTCAGCCTCGATACCGGCAACACCGATCCGGTCTCATGCCGGTTCGTCTTCGATTTCAATGCACCACCGACCACCGAGCTCGGCACGCACGCGATCTCGGTCACCGCCTGCTTCATCGACTCGACCGGCGGTCGGGTGTGCGACGGGTTCACGACGAGCAACGGCACGTACCAGGTCGAAGCGACACCGGATCTCAAGCTCAGCACTTCATCGGGCCTGGCTGCGGCGCCGATCCAGGCGACCTATGACTCGGGCGGCGGCAGCTGCCTGCCAACGCCGGTCCAGTTCTACTGGGATGGGGCAGCCCTGACGCCCCAGGTGACCACGGACACGAGTTGTGTCGCGGTGATGGACTTTTCGAGCGCTCCGACGCCGAACGGCGCCGGGCGGCACACCGTGAGCGCCGAGTTCTGCATCGACGGCTGCATCTCCCCGCGCTCCAGGGCATCAGCCACCTATACGGTCCGGGGCCCGCCACCGCCCCCGACGCCGACACCCACGCCGACACCGACCCCAGCGCCGACCGACCCCAGCGCCCACACCGACCCCCGCGCCGACCGCGAAGCCGACGCCTCGACCAACCCCGAGGCCCACCGCGCGACCGACCGCGCCGCCGACGGCACCGCCGACCTCGACGCCGGCAGCCGCGACGTCCGCCGCGCCGACCGAATCACCCGACGTGACACCCGAGCCGACCGGCGAGGTCCTCGAGGAGACGAGCCCGCCGAAGGCACCGTCAGCGACCCCGGCCGCGCCCGTGCCCGCCATCGTCGTCCCGCCGAGCCCGCCGGCCAGCGGCAACCCATTCGTGCCGGCGATCGTGAGCTACGTCGGCGGCCCCGACACCGCGGGCATCGACCCGGCGGTCGTGGGCACCAACATCCTGCTGACGCTGCTCATCGTCTTCCTGTTCGGCCTGACCGCCGAGATCTTCAACAGCACCATGGACGCCAACCGCGACGAGGTCCACGGGTGGTGGACGCGTCTCCAGCGGGGGCCCTTCGGGGGGTTCGGGGCGATGACCCTCACCGGGACGTCGCTCGGCCGGCTGGCCGGAATCAACCGGATCGGCAGCATCGGCGTCGTGCTGCTCGTGCTCAGCCTGCTGGGCCTTATCTACGGCTTCCTGAGCCCTGACTTCGGGCTCAACCAGCGGAGCCTCGTCCTGTTCGGTGATCGTCGCGCCCATCGCCCTGGCCCGTCGCGACGATGCGACGCTGGTGCTGATCCCGGCCTTCGGGCTTCTGGTCGTCAGCGTCCTGGCCTGGCTCCTGCTCGGACCGGTCCGAGTGGCGGCCGCCGACGGCAGCTGGGCGCCGGCACTGGCCGAGACGATCCTGGCCATGGTCGTCATCGGCGGGCTCGAGGGCCTGTTCATCACGATGATCCCGTTGCGCTTCCTCGATGGGGCGACCGTGATGAGCTGGAGCCGGATCGCCTGGGCCCTGACCTTCGGGACGGTGACCTTCCTGTGGTGGCAGCTGCTGCTCAACCAGAACCACGCCTACGCGGCGGCCTTCGAGCAGACCAACGTCCAGGTCGTCCTGGCGGTCCTCGCGGTCTTCATGGTGACGACCGGCGGTCTGTGGTCGTACTTCCGGTTCAAGCCGAGCCCGGTCGAAGCCGAGGCCTGACCCAGCGCGCCCCGCGCCGCGCCGTTCGCGGCGTACCATGGGGGACCATCCTCGGAGGGCCCTCATGACCGACCGCGCCACGACCACGTTGGCCGCTCCCCGCCTGTCGCTCGGTGACGGCGCCACCGCCTATGCCGCGGCCGTAGAACGAGCCCGTGTCGAGGACTGGGCCACCCGCCTGTTCGCCCGCGACGTGACGCTCTGGACGGCCGATCCGAGGATCGGCGAGGCCATCGCGGAGCGCCTCGGCTGGCTCGATGCGCCGACCCATTTCGCCGAGCAGATCGCGGGCCTCGAAGGCTTCGGCGATGCCGTCGTGGACGAGGGCTACGGGACCGCGGTGGTGGCCGGGATGGGCGGCAGCAGCCTGACCCCGGACCTGCTCCGCCGGACCTTCGGCTCGTCCGACGGCTACCTCGCGCTGCGCATCCTCGACTCGACCGATCCGGCCTTCGTCGCGGCCACGCTCGACGACCTCGATCCGCTCCGGACGCTGGTCATCATCGCATCGAAATCGGGGACGACGACCGAGCCGAACGCGTTCCTGGCCTACGCTTGGGACCGCGCCGAACGGGCGCTCAAGGCCGTCCCCCACCACCGCTACGAGCACCCCGGCGCGTACTTCGCGGCCGTCACCGACCCCGATGCCGTCCGGCACATCGCCCACACCGACGACTTCCGCGAGGTCTTCCTCAACCCGCCCGACATCGGTGGTCGCTACTCGGCACTGACCTATGTCGGGCTGGTCCCGGCCTCGCTCGTCGGCATCGATCTCGACGCGCTCCTCGCCTCGGGCTTGGCCATGGCCGGCGCCTGCCGCGAGCCGGATCCGGCGGCGAACCCGGGTGTCTCGCTGGGCCTCGCCATCGGCACCCTTGCCAGGGCCGGCCGCGACAAGCTGACCATCCTGGCCGACGACGAGGTCATCGCCTTCGGTGCCTGGCTCGAACAGCTCATCACCGAGAGCACCGGCAAGCGCGGGATGGGCATCGTCCCGGTCGATCTCGAGCCGCTCGGCGCGGTCGAGCACTACGGTTCGGATCGCGCGTTCGTCAGGATCGCCCTGGCCGGCGGCACAGACGGTGGCCGCGAGGCCCTTGCGGGGGCGCTCGAGGCAGCGGGGCACCCGGTCATCCGGATCGACATCGCCGACCCGATCGATCTCGGCGCCGAGGCCTACCGCTGGGAGGTCGCGACCGCGATCGCCGGCGCGATCCTGGGCATCGATCCATTCGACCAGCCGAACGTCGAGGAAGCCAAGCAGCTGACGCGCGAACGGCTCGAGGCGGTCGGAAATGGCCGGGCCGATGAGGCCCGCTCCGCGGTGCCCGAGCCGATCGCCGCGGGAGACGGCCTGACCCTCCACGGCGACGCCGCGCTCCGGCTCACCGCGGGTGATGGCGATGTCGTGGGCGAGCTGGCCCGCCACCTCGCCCGTCGCCGGCCGGATGCCTACCTCTGCCTCCAGGCATTCATCGCCCCCACCCCGGCGCGCGACGAGGCTGTCGGGCGGATCCGGAGCCTGCTTCGCGACCGAACGGGTCGGGCCACGACGGCCGGCTATGGACCGCGCTTCCTGCACTCGACCGGCCAGCTCCACAAGGGTGGCCCGCCGACCGGCTGGTTCATCCAGCTGACTGCCGACCACCCGACCGATCTCGGGATCCCGGGCTGGCCGTACACCTTCGGCCAGCTCATCGACGCCCAGGCGGCGGGCGACCTCGGCGCCATCGAGGCGCATGACCTGCCGATCGTGCGGGTCCACCTGGGCGCGGATCCGGACGCCGGTCTGGCCGCCCTCGAACGGGCCCTCGCGGCGGCCCTCGATTCGCCGGCGGAGGCGTGACCGAGATGCGCATCGGGTTCATCGGCCTGGGCCGGATGGGGGCCAACATGGTCCGTCGCCTGATGCGCGACGGGCACGAGATCGTGGTCTACAACCGGACCCCGGAGAAGACGAAGGAGATCGCCGGGGAGGGCGCCACGCCGTCGTTCTCGATCGCCGAGCTCGTGGCCGCCCTCGAGAAGCCGCGCGCGGTCTGGATCATGGTCCCGGCCGGCGACGCCACCGAAGCGCAGATCGCCGAGCTGCTCGAGCACCTCGAACCGGGCGACACGATCATCGACGGCGGCAACACGAACTTCCACGACGACGTCCGACGCCACACCGCGCTCAAAGAGAAGGGCATCGGCTATGTCGATGCCGGGACGTCGGGCGGGATCTGGGGCCTCCAGGTCGGCTACTGCCTGATGGTCGGCGGCGACGCGGAGACGGTCGACCCGCTCGTCCCGATCTTCACGACGCTGGCCCCGCCCGGCGGCTTCCTCCACGTCGGCGGCCCGGGCGCCGGTCACTACGTGAAGATGGTCCACAACGGCATCGAGTACGGCCTGATGCAGGCCTACGCCGAAGGCTTCGAGATCCTGCACGCGAGCGACTACGACCTCGACCTCGGCGGCATCTCCGAGCTGTGGATGCAGGGGTCGGTCGTCCGGTCATGGCTGCTGGAGCTGGCGGGGCGGGCGTTCAAGGCGAACGGCCAAAACCTCGAGCACATCAAGGGCTTCGTGGCGGATTCGGGCGAGGGCCGCTGGACCATCCAGGAGGCGATCGACCACGATGTGCCGGCCCCGATCATCACGCTGTCGCTGCTGACCCGCTTCCGATCGCGCCAGGACGACTCGTACGGCGCGAAGGTGCTCGCCGCCCTGCGCAACGAGTTCGGCGGCCACGAAGTCAAGACCGAGTAGCGGCCGGATCGTGGCGACGACCCGGCGACGGAAACAGGTGAAGCCGAAGGATCCGGCGCCGGTCGACGCGCCGGCCGACCAGCCGATCCCCGCCCAGCCCGCGCCGCGGGCCAAGGACGCGCCGCTCACCATGAAGGATCTGCGGCTCGCCCGGCAGGGCAAGCGCCCGTCGCGCGCGAAGCCGCCCAACAACGTGCTGCGCGAAGGGCTGCGCCTCGAGCGTGTGCCCGATCCGTCGATCCTCGTCCTGTTCGGGGCGACCGGCGACCTGGCTCATCGCAAGGTCATCCCGGCCCTCTACCAGCTCTGGCGGACCAACCTGCTGCCCCACGAGTTCGTGCTGCTCGCGATCGGCCGCCGACCGTATGACGACGACGCGTTCCGTGCCGAGATCCGCAAGACGCTCGAGAAGTACAGCCGCGTCATGCCGCTCGACGAGGATGCGACGCGCTCGTTCGTCAAGCAGATCTGCTACGAGCGTCTCGACTTCGACGACCCGAAGGGCTTCGACAAGCTCACGGCCCGGCTCGATGAGCTGGACAAGGAACGGGGCACGCGAGGCAACCACCTGTACTACCTCGCGACCCAGCCCTCGCAGTTCGCCGACCTCGTCGCCCAGATCGGGCGGGTCGGGCTCGACCACGAGCACCACGACGGCGGCTGGCGGCGGGTCGTCATCGAGAAGCCGTTCGGGCACGACCTGGAGTCCGCCAAGCGCTTGAACCGCGAGGTCGGCAAGGTCTTCCGGGAGTCGCAGGTCTATCGCATCGACCATTACCTGGGCAAGGAGACGGTCCGCAACCTGCTGGTCTTCCGGTTCGGCAACGGCATCTTCGAGCCGCTGTGGAACCGGCGCTACGTCGATCACGTGCAGATCACGGTGGCCGAATCGATCGGCATCGAGAACCGGGGCGCCTTTTACGAGCAGACCGGGGCGTCGCGCGACGTCCTCCAGAATCACCTCCTGCAGCTGGTCAGCCTGGTGGCGATGGAGCCGCCGGCCACCTTCGAGGCGAACGCCCTGCGCGACGAGAAGGTCAAGGTCCTGCGCGCCATCGAGATCACGCCCGACGATGTCCCAGACAACGTGGTCCGCGGACAGTACGGCCCGGGCTGGGTCGCCGCCACGCAGGTCCCGGGGTACCGCCAGGAACCCGACGTCGATGCGGCGTCGGAGACCGAGACGTTCATCGCCGCTCGGCTGATGATCGACGACTGGCGCTGGTCGGGCGTGCCCTTCTACGTACGAACCGGCAAGCGGCTGCCAAAGCGGTCGACCGAGATCGCCATCCAGTACCGCGAGGTCCCCCACCGCCTGTTCAAGGACGAGGGCGTCGAGCCCGACCCGAACCTGCTCGCCATCCGGATCCAGCCCGATGAGGGGATCATGCTCAGGTTCGGGGCCAAGGTTCCGGGGCTCGGTCTCGACGTCCACTCGGTGACCATGGACTTCACCTACGGCTCGGCGTTCAGCGTCGACTCGCCCGATGCGTACGAGACGCTCATCCTCGACGCGCTCCAGGGCGATGCTTCCCTGTTCACCCGCGCCGATGAGGTCGAGGAGGCTTGGAGCATCGTCGACCCGATCGTCGAATCGTGGGCGTCGAGCCCGCCGCCCGAGTTCCCGAACTACGACGCCGGGACCTGGGGCCCGCCCGAGGCCGACGCGCTGATCGAGCGCGACGGCCGGCGCTGGCGGCGGATCTAGGGCGCACGACGATGACGATCGAGGCCCCCGAGCCGCCGGTCACGATCGGCCAACCGGTCCTCCGCTGGTCGGCGCGGGCCCACAGCATCTCCGGGATCGAGACCGAGCTGGCCCGCATCTGGGCCGCCCAGGACGAGGCCATCAAGGGCGATGACGAGACGGTCCAGCACGTGGCCGCCCGGACCAACGTCATGAACCTGATCATCGTCGCCCGCCGGCCGGAGCTGTCCGAGCGGAGTGCCGCGACGATCCAGATGCTGACCGGCCGCCACCCGTCACGGACGATCGTCATCCAGTCGGCCGACCCCGATGGCCCGTCGTGGCTCGACGCCCGGATCGAGGCGCACTGCGTCATGCCCCGCCCCGACGCGACCGAGACGTGCGCCGAGACGATCCACCTGGTGTGCGGCGGCGAGGCCGGCCGTCACCTGTCGGCGATCGCCACGCCGCTGATCATCCACGACCTCCCGGTGACGGTCTGGTGGCCCGGCGAGCCACCGCTCAAGAGCCCGGCCGCGCTCGATCTGCTGGCCGGCGCCGACCAGTTGGTCGTGGACGGGTCGACCTGGAGCGCCGACGGGCTCGAGCGGCTGCGCGAACTCGCCGCGCTTGCCACCGCGACGCGGATCGCCGTCAGCGACTTCGCGCTTGCCCGGCAATCGCGCTGGCGGGAGGCGATCGCGTCGGTCTTCGACGACCCCGAGTTCCTGCCATATCTCCGCTCGTTGCGCCGGATCGCGGTCACCTTCGCGACGCACGATGAGACCGGTGTCGTCGGCTCGACCAATATGGTCAAGCCGATCTACCACGTCGGCTGGCTCGCCTCGCGGCTCGATCTCTCGGTGGTCAAGCCGCTCAACCCGGTCAGCGGCCCGGCCCGTGCGGTCAAGACGACCCGTGGCGCGCGCGGCGGGGCGGTCAAGCCGGCCATCGGCCGCGGGCTGACGGCGACGCTGTCCGACGGTCGGGCCGATGTCTCGGTCGTCATCCGGCCGCTGGTCTCGAACGTGCCGGCCGGGACGACCCTGCGCATCGAGCTGCTCGCCGAGCGACGCGGCTCGGAGCTGCGGGCCGATGTGACTGCCGAGGCCGAGACCGTCCACGTCCGCGTCTGGCAGGATGGCGTGGAGGCGCTCGATCGACACTTTCGGGCCCCGCGCCGGGGCGAGGCCGATCTCCTCGCGGAGGCGATCGAGACCGGGCATCGCGACCCGGTCGCGGACGGTGCCCTCCGGTCGGCTGCCGAGCTGATCGGTCCGAATGGAGGTGGATGGTGAACGAGCCGGAGATCGTCGTGCTCGCGGACCCGGACGCCGGCGCGATCGAGGCCGCCGCGCGGATCGCGAAGATCCTGGCCGACGCCGTCGAGGTCCGGGCTCGAGCGGACTGGGCGACGACCGGCGGATCGACCCCGGTCGGGATCTACCGCCGTCTCGTGGCGCCCCCGCTCGTCGACGCGCTGCCCTGGGGTGCCGTCGAGGTCTGGTGGGGCGACGATCGGTATGTCCCGCGCGACCACCCACAATCCAATGTCAAGGGGTTCGATGACGTGGTCCTCGATTTCGGCTTCGTCGAGGAAGGGACGGCCGGTGTCGATCACCCCGGCGTCCACCTGCCGATCGAGCACATCCACCCGTTCCCGACGGGCGAGGCGATCGGGAATGGCGCGGGGGCCGCCTGGTGCGCGGCGACGTACGCGAAGGAGTTGCGCGCAGCGGGACTCGACGAGCGCGACGGCTGGCCGGTCTTCGACCTGATCCTGCTCGGCATCGGCCCGGACGGTCACCTGCTGTCCGTCTTCCCCGGATCGCCCGCGCTCGTCTCGACCGAGCTCGCGATGGCCATCCCTGCCCCCACGCACGTCGAGCCGCACATCGAGCGGGTGACGCTCAACCCCGCCGTCATCGATGTCGCTCGGAACGTCATCGTCGTCGTGTTCGGGTCGGACAAGGCCGCCACCCTGGCCGACGTCCTCGGCCCCGACCGCGACCCGAGCCGCTGGCCGGGGCAGCTCGCGGTGCGTCCCGGTGTCACCTGGATCGTTGACGAGGCGGCCGCCGCGGGTCTGCCGGGACACTGATGCCCGACGGGCGCGAGGTGATCGTGCCGTCGCGCGACGGCACACCGATCGCGGTCTTCCGTTCAGGCGTCGGGCCGCCGCTGGTGCTCGTCCACGGTGCGACCGCGGACCACTCGGCGTTCCGCGCCGTCGGGCCCCGGCTGGCCTCGACCTTCACGATCTACGCGATCGACCGGCGCGGGCGCGGCGCCTCCGGCGACACGCTGCCGTACGCGGTCGAGCGCGAATTCGAGGACGTCGCAGCCGTCGCCGAGCGAAGTGGGCTCGACGCGGGCGGGCCGGTCGCTGTCTTCGGTCATTCGTACGGCGGTCGCTGCGCGCTGGGGGCGGCCCTCCTGACCGATTCGATCGGGCGAGTCGTCTCCTACGAGGGCGCGCCGACGCCGCCCCGCTCGAGCTATCACCCGGCGGGCATCGAGGATCGCCTGCGCGAGCGGCTCGCGGCCGGCGACCTCGACGGGGCGCTGGCCGCATTCCTGACCGAGGTCGTCGGGATGCCGGCGGCCGACCTCACCGCGTACCAGGCCGACCCGATCTGGCCGGTTCGGGCCGCCGCCGCTGGCACGATCCTTCGCGAGCTCGAGGGCGAGGCCGATCCGGCCGCCTCACTCGATCGACTCGGGACCGTCCGCCAGCCCGTCCTCCAGCTGCTCGGCGGCGACAGCCTGCCGGTCTTCCGTGATGCGACGGTCGCGCTCGACAAGCGCGTGCGGGACGGCCGGATCGTGGTCATCGAGGGGGCGCGGCACGCCGCCCACCACACGCATCCCAACGAAGTGGTCGCGGCTGTGATGGCATTCCTCACCTGAGCGCCAGCGCCGTCCCGCGTCGCGCCGACCCGCGCCGCGCCATCGTGCGAGAATCGGACCATGCTTGAGATGAACTGGATCGGGTGGATCGTGGTCGGATTCTTCGCTGGCGCGATCTCGGGCGCGCTCGTCGGTGGGTCGACCGCCCGCGGCTGCTTCCCCAACATCGTCGTCGGGATCCTGGGCGGTCTGCTCGGTGGCTGGCTGGCGGGCCAGCTGGGGTTCACCCAGGTCCAAGGGTTCATCGCGGCGGTCGTGGTCGCGGTCTTTGGATCGATCGTGGTGCGCCTCATCCTCAACGCCATGAGCAGGCGCTGAGGCACGGGGCTACCATCGGCAGCATGACCGATGCCTCCGCCACCGCCGCCGGAACGGCTCCGGACCAGGCCACCCGCCCGTACTCACCC
>JBBQVJ010000078.1:0-10416 GCA_038211705.1 Candidatus Limnocylindrales bacterium
GTTCGTGCTTCTCGCTGGCATCGGCGAAGCCCGCCGGGCTCCATGGCTGGCGGATCAGCTCGAAGTCGAAGACCAGGTGCCGCGGCGCACTCAACGTGACGGCCAGCATCGGATCGCCCGAGAACAGCTCCCCGACGGTCATCCGTCCCGGGTAGGAATCGACAAGGGCGCGGAACTCGGTCAGGAACTCGGTCAGCTCGGGGCGGTCCTTGTCGTAGAGGTGGACCTGGCGGTCGTACGGTCGCCGGCCCCGGTAACGGCGGGGGTTTGACGGCAGGTCGACGTGCTTGAAGAAGGCGTTGAAGACGTCGAGGCGAAAGCCGTCGACGCCCCGATCCAGCCAGCCGCGGACCATCTTGAGCATCGCCGTCCGGACGGCCGGGTTGCGCCAGTTCACGTCGGGCTGCTCTGGCAGGAAGGTGTGCATGTAGAACTGGCCGCGGACCTCGTCCAGGGTCCAGGCCGAGCCGCCGAAGAACGACGTCCAGTTGTTCGGCTTCTGGACGCGGCCGAACCGATCCGGCACCCCGTCGCGCCACAGGTAGAAGTCGCCGAACGGGCCGCCTGGATCCCGCCGCGATTCCTCGAACCAGCGGTGGGCCGAGCTGGTGTGGTTCATGACCAGGTCGAGCATGATCCGGATCCCGCGCCGATGGGCCTCGGCGACCAGCCGATCGAAGTCGGCGAGGGTGCCGAAGATCGGGTCGATGGCGTCGTAGTCCGAGACGTCATAGCCGACATCGAAACCGGGCGACGGGTGGATCGGCGAGAGCCAGATGGCGTCGACGCCGAGCGACCGCTCCGTGCCGTCGTTGAGGTAGTCGAGCTTGTCGATCAGGCCGGGCAGGTCGCCGATGCCATCGCCGTTCGAATCGGCGAATGACCGCGGATAGGCCTGGTAGATGACGCCGCGCTGCCACCAGTCATCGCCGAACGCGGCGCCCGCGACTGGCACGACCGGCGAGACCGCCTCCGCCGTCTTGGCCGTCTTGGCCGTCTTGGCCGGTACGGCCCTGGGCTTGCGCGTGGAACGCGGCTTGGGCCCCGGTGCTGGGCTGGGCAGCGGTGCTGGGCTGGGCACCTTGGGCATCCACGGACCTTCCCTTCGTCGAGGAGCAAACGGCGACCCACCGGGTCGGAGCGTCAGCCTACGACATCGGCCGCGACGACCGGCGTGGCGGCTCCCGGATGGCGCCGATCAGCACCTATACTCTGCCGCCATGGGCACCGCAAGCAGCGCCGCTTCACGTGCCTGAACGCGTCCGCGTCGGAATCCTCGGCCTGGGCGCGGTCGCCCAGGCGGTCCACCTGCCGCTGCTCGATCGGCTGACCGATCGGTTCGAGATCGCCGCCGTCGCCGACCTCTCGCCGGGTCTGGTCGAGGCGATGGGCGAGCACTATCGCGTGCCCGCAGAGGCCCGGTCCACCTCGCTCGAGGACCTGCTCCGGACGGACGGTCTTGACGCGCTGCTGATCCTCACATCCGGCTCGCATGGGGCGGCCGTCCTCGCAGGGTTCGAGCGCGGGCTGGCGGTCTTCGCCGAGAAACCGCTGGCCTGGACCCTCGGGGAGGCGGACGCCATCGCCGCCCGTCTGGCGGCGGATCCGCGACGCCGGCTCCAGGTCGGCTACATGAAGCTGTACGACCCGGCGGTGGTCGAAGCGGTCGCCACCGCGTCCGATGTCGACCGCGTCGGACCGATCCGCTCGATCGATGTCCGCGTCCTCCACCCCACTAGCGAGCGTCAGCTGGCGCACGCCCGGCTGCGACCGCCGGCCGCCGATATCCCCCCGGAGGTCCTCGTCCGGCTCACGGCCGAGGGGGAGCGACTCCAGACGGTCGCGCTCGGCCCGGCCGCGCCGGAGCTGGGCCGCCTGTATTCGAACATCGTCCTTGGCAGCATCGTCCACGAGTTGGCCCTGATCCGGGCGTTCGCCGGCGACCCGGTCGCGATCGACGCCGTCGATGTCTGGCCGGCCGACGTCTGGCCGCCGTCGGTCTCGATCGATGGCCGGCTGGCCGGTGGGGCGAGGTTCGCGATCCGCTGGCACTTCCTGCCCGACTACCCGGCCTACCGCGAGGAGGTCCGGGTCGTCACCGAGCGGGCCTCGATCGAGATCGAGTTCCCGTCGCCGTACCTGCTCCACGCCCCGACCGATCTGCACGTCGCCGAGCTGGCCGGCAACGGCCGGCGCGACACGCGGTACCGCTCGGTCGAGGAGGCCTTCGAGGAGGAGCTGCTGGCCTTCCACGCGCTGGTGGTCGATGGGACGGCCCCCAAGGCGGGCGTCGTGGAGGGCCTGGCCGACATCGTCACCTCACAACGGATCGCCCTGCGGCGCGCCGTCGCGACCGGGCTGCCGATCGAGATCGAGGCCCCAGCTTGACCGACCGCGCGATCGTCCATCTCGTCCCCCACACGCACTGGGATCGCGAGTGGTACGAGCCGTTCCAGACGTTCCGGATGCGCCTTGTCGAGCTGGTCGACCAGCTCCTCGAACGGATGGAACGCGATCCGCGGCTGCGCTTCACCCTTGACGGCCAAGCGGCCACCGTCGATGACTACCTCGAGGTCCGGCCAGATGCCGAGCCGCTCATCCGCCGGCTCATCGCCGAGGGGCGACTGGCGATCGGCCCGTGGCAGATCCTGATGGACGAGTTCCTCATCTCGGGCGAGACCATCATCCGCAACCTGGAGTTCGGCTGGACCCGGGCCGAGGCGCTGGGCGGCGTGATGCCGGTCGGCTACCTGCCGGACATGTTCGGGCACATCGCCCAGATGCCCCAGATCCTGCGCCGGGCCGGGATCGAGCGGGCGGCCGTGTGGCGCGGTGTGCCGGCCGCGATCGAGTCCAATCGCTTCTGGTGGGCGGCGCCCGATGGCTCCGAGGTCGAGACGGAGTACCTGGTCGGCGGCTACGGCAATGGGGCGTATCTGTTCGATGTCCCCGATCGGCTCGGTGCGAAACTGGCCGGCTACCTGGTCGCCAACGCGGCGTTCTATGGCGAGCGCTCCCTGCTCGCGATGTACGGCACCGATCACGCGGTCCCCTCGCCCCGGCTGGCCGACCTCGTCGAAACGGTCAACGCTGGCGGCTCGGGGGTCGAGGTCCGGCTCGAGACGCTGGCCGAGTACGCAGCCCGGCCCGAGCCCGACGAGCGACCGGTCCCGCGCTGGACGGGCGAGCTGCGCTCCGGTGCACGGGCCAACATGCTGATGGGCGTCACCTCGGCCCGGATGGACATCCGGATGGCGTCCGGTCGCGTCGAGCGCCTCCTCGAACGCTATGCGGAGCCGCTGACCGCGCTGCACGGCGGGCCGTGGCCGGACCGGTTGCTCGAGCTTGCCTGGCGACGAGTGGTGGACAACTCGGCCCACGACTCGATCTGCGGGTGCTCGCACGATGCGGTGGTGGCCCAGGTGCTCACCCGCTTCGCGGAGGCCGAGCAGCTCGGTCGGGGCGTCCTCAACGACACCGGCCGCCGGATCGCGGCCGGCGTGCCGCTCGGTGGCTGGGCCGTCGTCAACCCATCGCCGACGATGCGGACCGACGTGGTCACGCTCGACGCGTCGGTCCCGGCCGGCGGTGACCTGGTCTTCTCCGTCGGCGGCCGTCGGGTCACGACGCAGGAGCTGTCGCGCAAGGACCCGGTCATCGCCCGGCTCCGGCTCCGCGGCGACGAGGTCCCCGAGCTCTTCCGGCGACGGCGCCACGGACGCGAGCTCTTCGGCCGCCAGCTCAACGGCTCGCTGATCGACCTCGACGCGGAACCGCCGACAGTCACCCTGCTTGTCGATGACATCGGCGAGCCGCTGGAGCTCGACGTCGAGGAGCTGCTCGACGAGGTCGTCGGCGCGACGGCCGCCTCGCCCGAGGCCATCTGGGAGCTCGTCATCCTGGCCCCCGACCGCCGCCAGATCCTCGCCCAGGTGACCGCGCCGCCGCTAGGCTGGGCGACCATCGAGACCGGCAAGCCCGAGGACCCCACGGTCGGCGGGCCGGCCCCCGTCGTGACCAACGCTCGCTCGCTGGTCAACGGGCTGGTCGAGGCGGTCATCGACGATGACGGGACGTTCGGCCTCCGGGGCAACGGCGCCGGACTCATGCGCGTCGGCCGCCTGGTCGACGGCGGCGAGTTCGGGGACAGCTACAACTACGGTCCGCCGGCCGAGGATCGGCTGGTCGAGGCGCCGCTCGCGGTCAGCGTCGAGCGGACCGTCGACGGGCCCCTCCTCGGCGAACTCGTCGTCCGGCGCCGGTACGACTGGCCCCTCGGGGTCGATCCCTCCGGCGCGGCCCGTAGCGAGGCGTCGGTCGAGACCGAGGTGGTGACGACGCTCGAGCTGCGGGCCGGCGAGCCGTTCCTCCGGATCCGGATCGAGTTCGAGAACCGCTCGCGCGACCATCGGCTGCGCTGGCACATCCCGTTGCCGGCGCCGGCCTCGACCTCGGCCGCCGAGGGCGGGCTCGCCGTCGTCGAGCGCGGTCTGACGATGGAGGGTGGCCACGGCGAGGTGCCGCTGCCGACCTATCCGGCGCGCGGCTTCGTCCACGTCGCGGGCGTGACCGTCCTGCTCGGGCACGTGACCGAGTACGAGCTGGTCGCCGACGGCCGCGAGCTGGCCCTCACGGTGTTGCGCTCGTTCGGCTTGATCAGCCGTAATGCGAACCCGTTCCGCGAAGACCCGGCCGGCCCCGAGATCCCTGTCCCCGACGCGCAGCGCCTCGGGCCGTGGAGCTTCGCCTTCGCGCTGATGCCGCACGCCGGCGACTGGCCCGATTCGGGCGTCCTCGAAGCTGCCGAGCGATACCAGCACCCGCTCCTCACCGTCCGGGGCACGGATCGCGGCGAGGGTGCGGGGTCGACGCCGGTCAGCGGGTCGGTCGCCGGGTCTCGCGTTGGCCTTGGCATCGAGGGCGACGGGGTCGTGCTGAGCGCGTTGCGTCGTCGCGGCGATTCGATCGAGCTCCGGCTGGTCGCCCAACACGCGAACCCGACCGAGGCGGTCGTCCGCGGTGAGTTCCGTGATGCTCGGGCGATCGACCTCCTGGGCCGGGAAGGCCCGGCGCTGCCGCTGGCTGGCGACGGTGCGCTCCGGCTGCCGCTCGAAGCGTGGGAGATCGCGACCGTCCGCCTGCGTGATCGAGATACGCCGTGACGGGCGGGGTGCGGCCCGTCGCACCCGACCTGCGCCGGCGGCTCCGGCGGCCCGGCGACGCCCTCCCGAACGCCTCGATCGGGACCGTCCCGATCCTCTGGTATAACGCCGAGGTCGAGGCCCTGGGGATCGACGTGCGCGCGGATGCGCTTCTCGACGAGATCGCCCGGCTCGGCTACGAGGGCACGCAGCTCGGCTCGGACTTCGCGGAAGGGGTCGCGCTCCAGGACGCCCTCTCGGCCCGCGGGCTCCGTCTAGCCGAGGTCTACGCGGCGCTGCCCGCGACCGAGGCCGGCCTCGCGGGCGATGCGCTCGCCATCGGGCGCGAGCGACTGCGCCTCCTCCATGCCGGCGGGGGCGACGTGTTGTGCGTGGCCATCGACGGCACGCCGGAGCGCGACGCGTTCGCGGGCCGGGCGACCGACCCTACCGCGCCTCGGTTCAGCGAGTCGGGCTGGGATGGCTTGGCCGAGGTCCTCGGACGCCTCGCGGCCGAGACGGTCGCGGCGGGGCATCGACTCGCCTTCCACCCGCACGCGGGGACCTTCGTCGAGACGCCCGCCGAGATCGAGCGCCTGGTCGCGACCACCGACTCCACGACGGTTGGGCTCTGTATCGACGTCGGCCATCACCTCGTCGGCGGCGGCGACCCGGTCGAAACGCTGACGGCACTCGGCGATCGGGTGACCCACGTGCACCTCAAGGACGTCGATCCGGCCGTCCTCGGGCGATTGTCGGACGGGGGCCTTGGCGGCCTTGACGCGGCCGTCCTTGGGGGCCTGTTCACGGAGCTCGGCGCCGGCGCGCTTGACCTCCTGGGCGTCGTGCGCGTCCTGGTCGACCGGGGCTATGCCGGCTGGCTGATGGTCGAGCAGGACCGCAGCTGGGAACCCCCGTCCGAGGCGGCGGCGATCGGTCGTCGGGTGCTGGCCGGTGCCCTCGCGGTCGTCGGTTCGGAGCGTGCTCGCGGGGCATCCTGACGGCAACCCGCGTACCCGTCGGTTTGCAACATCGTTGCGATTGACAGACGGACAAAGGGCGGCCTAGTCTCGCGCTGGATCGGCACCGGCCGCTCCGCTCAGCGTCGAGCGCCGTTCGGACGTCCGCTGCTGAGGCCCGCGCGAGCGACGCGACCGCGTTTGCCGTGGAGCGGAACTCGATCGGTTTCCTGTCCGTGCCGCAGTCGGAGGAGAAGGCACATCCGAACATTATCGCCGCACCCTGTCCGTCGCGTCCACACGTCGTGGTCGCCGACCGGACCCATCGGAGGTGGTCGATGAATCGATCGCTACGGTTCCTCACCCTGTTCCTGACGAGCGCGCTCGTCCTGGCGGCCTGCGGCAACGGGAGCGGATCGGCCGCCCCGACCACCGCCGCAACGACCGGCGCCGCAACGGCCGGCGTCAGCACCCCGGCAGGTTCGCCAGCCGGCAGTAGCGGCGGCGCCGCCGGCGCAATGATCAACGTCACCTCGCTGTGGGGCGGCGCGGAAGAGACCGCGTTCCAGACGGTCCTCGCCGACTTCAAGGCCAAGACGGGCATCACCGCGAACTACGTGGCCCAACGGACCGACTACGCGACGGTCCTCCGGACCGCCATCGCGGGCGGCAATCCGCCGGATGTCGCGATCATGCCGGGCATCGGCTTCCTGCGCAGCTTCGCGAAGGACGCCTCGATCAAGGACTTCAGCGCGGATCTCGGCATCGACACGAGCGCCTGGGCGGCCAACTACGCTCCGGGTATCCTCGAAGTCGGCCAGGTCGACGGCAAGCAATACGGTCTGATGGTCAAGTTCAACAGCAAGAGCACGGTCTTCTATCGCCCGGACCTCTTCAAGACCGCGGGCGTCACGGAGCCGAAGACCTGGGATGAGTTCAAGACCGTCATCTCCGGCCTCACGGCCAAGGGCATCAAGCCGCTCGGACTCGGCGCCAAGGACTCCTGGACGCTGACCGACTGGTTCGAGAATATCTATCTCCGCCAGGCCGGTGCTGACGCCTACACCAAGCTCTTCAGCAAGGACGGCGACTGGAACGATCCGACCGTGAAGACGGCGATGGAGACGATGAAGGAGGTCCTCACGAACGACAACGTCGTCGGTGGGATCAACGGCGCCCTCGGCGCGGCCTTCACCGACGGCATCGCCCAGGTCTTCAAGCCGACTCCGGATGCGGCCATGTACTACGAGGGTGGCTTCGTCTACGGCATCGCCACCGGCGACACGAACAAGGACCTCAAGTGGGGCGATACGATCCAGTGGTTCGACTTCCCCAACTTCACTGACGCGAAGGGCGTGACGATCGGTGGCGACGTGATCGCCGCCCTCACCGACAAGCCCGGCGTCAAGGAGTTCATCGAGTACATGGCGTCCGTCGACTCCGGGACCACCTGGGCCAAGACGGGCATCATCATCTCGCCGCTCAAGGGCGTCTCGGCGGATGTCTATCCGAACGAGTCGTCCAAGAAGGAAGCGGCCCAGGTCGCCAACGCGGTGGCGGTCCGGTTCGACGGCCAGGATCTCCTGCCCGCCGGCGGTCCGGACTTCGGGGCGATGCTCCAGAGCGTCATCAAGGGCGATCCGATCGACGGGTTGGTAGGCCCATTCCAGACGGCTCAACAGGCAGCATGGGCGGCCGAATAGCGGTCTGAACGAACGGTGAGGGCGGACTCTTCCGGGTCCGCCCTTCACTGTTCCCCACCGAGAGGAGAGGCTGATGGCTGTCGCTCCACAGACCGGACCAGTTGGGGCCGTCCCCGCCAAGCCGGCTCGGAGCAGGAAGCGCGGGGCCAAGGAGACCGATTCGAGATCGTCAGTCGCGCTGTTCTTGGCGCCGGCGATGATCCTGCTCGGTATCTTTCTGATCTTTCCGACGGTCTACACGATCGCCCTGAGCTTCTTCCGGGGCCGGGCCAACAGCCAGTTCTCGGAGTTCGTGGGCTTCACGAACTACATCAACCTGCTGACCAACGATCCGAACTTCATCAACTTCAAGACGTTCCCGCCGAGCGGGGCCATCTGGAACAACGTCCTGTGGCTGATCTTCTACACGGGGATCGTTCTTGCCCTCGGGCTGATCATCGCGGTCATGGCCACCCGGGTTCGCTACGAGAAGCACATCAAGGCGATCGTCTTCATCCCCCAGGCGATCGCGGCCACCGCTCTTGGCGTGATCTGGACGTTCGTCTACTCGACGAACCACGACCAGGGCTTCCTGAATGCCTTGCTCGGGGTCTTCGGGATCGGGCCCATTTCGTTCCTCGGTGACACCGCGACCGTCAACGCGGCCCTCATCTTCGTCGGCGTGTGGGCAGGCGTCGGCTTCGCCACAGTCATCCTGTCGGCGGCCATCAAGTCGATCTCGACCGAGATCCTCGAGGCGGCCCGCTCGGATGGCGCAAACGAGTTCCAGGTCTTCCTGAGGATCATCCTGCCGATGGTCAGCCTGCCGATGTCGGTCCTGGCCGTCACCCTGATCGTCGGGGTGGTGAAGCTGTTCGACTTGATCTACGTGATGACCCAAGGCGGGCCGGGGGCAGCGAGTCGGGTGATCGCCTTCACGATGTACCAGGAGGCCTTCCCGGGCAACCAGTTCGGCAAGGGCGCGGCGGTCGCCGTGATCATGCTGATCATCCTGATCCCGATCATGATCTTCAACATCCGCAGGTTCCGGACGGAGTCCGTCACATGACCGATGACGCCTTTACCGGTGTCGGGATGGCCGGGGCCAGGCCCCGCACCCTGAGTGGCCGGATCGTCAAGATGCTGAACCGAGCACCGATCCACATCGCGCTCGGGATCGTGGCCTTCGTCTGGCTGGTGCCTACGATCGGGCTGTTGATCACCTCGTTCCGGCCGAAGAACGACATCGCTTCGAGCGGCTGGTGGGAGACCCTCGGGACGCTCAGATTCACCCTCGACAACTACGCCGACGTGCTCGGCGCCCAGGGGATCCTCGGCGCGTTCATCAACAGCCTGATCATCACGATCCCGGCGACGTTGCTGCCGATCATCCTCGCGTCGCTGGCAGCCTACGCGTTCTCGTGGCTGCGGTTCCCGTTCCGGGACACGTTGTTCCTGTTCACGATCGCGCTCCTGATGGTGCCGATCCAGGTCGCGTTCATCCCGGTCCTCCAGCTGATGAAGCCGTTCGGGCTGACCCAGGGCTACGCCGGCCTGTGGCTGGCCCACACGGCGTTCGCCTTGCCGTTCGGGATCTTCCTGCTCAGGAACTTCTTCATCACCCTGCCGAAAGACCTGATCGAAGCGGCCCGGATCGACGGGGCGTCGGCGTTCGGGATCTTCCGGAGGATCGTCGTGCCCCTTTCGGTGCCGGCGATCGCGGCCTACGGGATCTTCCAGTTCCTGTGGGTCTGGAACGACCTGCTCGTCGCGCTGATCTTCGCCCAGGGCCCGGGCACCAAGCCGATCACGGTCCAGGTGCTGACGCTCCTCGGGACGTACGGCTCGCAGTGGCACATCCTGGCGGCCAGCGCGTTCCTCCTGATGTTCCTGCCGCTCATCGTGTTCTTCAGCCTTCAGCGCTACTTCGTCAATGGTCTCCTGGCCGGGTCCGTGAAGTAGGCCGACCCCTCCCCCGCTCGAACCAGGGAACGCCGGCTGCGTCCACGACGGGCCGGCGTTCGACTGATCAGCGGATGGTGAACCGACCGCTCAGGCGCAGGTCCCGCGACGATCGACCGACCTCCACGGGCACCGTGCCGGCCGGCGCGTGCCAGGCATGGACGGCGATGTCCCAGACCGACACCGAGCGCCGCCCGACCGTGACCGAGACACGACGGCGCTCGCCTGGCTCCAGCGCGACCCGGGCCCAGCCCGCGAGCTGCCGCGGCGGCGTGCGGGTCGGGCCCGGGAGCCGGCCGACATAGACCTGGGCAACCTCGACGCCGGCCCGCTTCCCGGTGTTGGCGACCTCGAAGCTGACGACCGCAACCGCGTTGCCGGCCGCGTCGGCGGCGGCCGTCTCGGCGTCAGGCGGCGCCCCGGGCGCATCGATCGCGAGGTCAGCGTACGCGAAATCCGTGTACGAGAGGCCGTGCCCGAACGGATACCGGGGCGCGAGCCCGAGCTCGTCGTAGCCGCGGTAGCCGACCATGACACCTTCGCTATAGGTGGCGACGCCATCGATGCCCGGGTACTGGGCGGGCGTCGAGACCGGCGTCTCCGCCAGGCGCGTCGGGAACGTCAACGGCAGCCGCCCCGAGGCATCCACGTCGCCGAACAGCACCCGGGCCA
>JBBQVJ010000079.1:0-10374 GCA_038211705.1 Candidatus Limnocylindrales bacterium
GGTACCGCGAGGCCGCGGAGCGCGCGGCCGGGGCGATCGTCGGCGGCCTGCTGGCGGATGACGGCTCGCTCGGTCGATCGTGGAAGGACGATCGGGCGGTGGGACATGGCGTGCTCGAGGACTACAGCCACCTCGCCGACGGGCTCCTCGCGTTGTACGAGGCGACCTTCGACCAGCGCTGGTTCAGCACTGCCCGGGCGTTGATGGACCGCGTCCTCGCCCGGTTCGCCGATCCAGCCGGCGGCTTCTTCGACACCGCCGACGACCATGAACGGCTGGTCACCCGGCCCAAGGATGTGCAGGACAACGCCGTCCCATCCGGCAACGCGATGGCCGCCCGGGTCCTGTTGCGACTTGCGGCCTGGACCGGCGAGGGCACGTACCGGGCCGCCGCGGAACAGGCGATCCGCACGGTCGTGCCCTTCGTGGCCCGCTACCCGACCGGGTTCGCGCAGTGGCTGAGCGCGATGGACCTGGCGCTCGCCCCGATCGTCGAGGTCGCCATCGTGGGTGCTGCCGCGGATCCGGGCGCGGCCGCGCTCCTGGCCGAGACGCAGTCGGGCTACCGGCCGAACCAGGTCGTCGCGGTCGCGGCCGACCCGGCGGCCAGTGTCGTCCCGCTCCTGGCCGATCGCCTGGCGCTCGACGGACGGCCGACCGCGTATGTCTGCCGCGCGTTCACCTGCCGGCTGCCGGTCACCGATGTCGACGCGCTCCGGAGCCAGCTCGAGGCCGCGAGCGCCGATGGCTGACCCGGGCGGGCCCGCCTCGGCGCCAGTCCAGCCGCATCTCGCCGCGACGGTCGTGCTGCTTCGCGATGGACCGGACGGCCCCGAGGTCCTGCTGACCCGGCGTCCGTCATCGATGGCGTTCGCGGCGGACATGCACGTCTTCCCGGGTGGCCGGCTCGATGTCGCCGATGCGGACCAGGCACTGATCGCCCGGTCCGCCTTGCGCGCCGCCGACGCGGCGGTCGCGCTCGGCGGCGACCTCGCGCCGGCCGTCGCGATCGCGCTTCACATCGCCGCCATCCGCGAGCTGTTCGAGGAAGCCGGCGTGCTGCTGGCCGATCCACGCGAGGGCGGCGGGGCGATCCCGGCACGATCCGTCTCGCTCGCCCGCACGGCCCTTGTCGGCGGCGACGCGACCTTCGCCCAGGTCGCGGCCGAACTCGACCTGCGGCTGCGGACCGATCGGCTCATCCCGCTCTCGCGCTGGGTGACCCCGCCCATCCTGCCGCGACGGTTCGACGCCCGATTCTTCGCCGCCGCCCTGCCGAGCGGCGCCCGGGTCTCGTTCGAGGGCGACGAGGTGGCCGGGCATGCCTGGCTGACGCCGGGTGCCGGGCTCGGCGCGATGGCCGAGGGTCGCCTGGCGATGTGGATCCCGACGAGCAGTACGCTCCAACAGCTGGAGCACGCGCGATCGATCGAGGAGATCCGGGAGCGGCTGGCGCCCGGACCGCTTGGCGAGGTCGTCGTCGAGGAGCTGCCACCCGAGGCCATGAGGATCGTCATGCCGGCCGGCGGCGGTGTCGCCGGGCAACCCGTGTCGTCGTACCTCGTCGGGCGACGGCGGCTGGTCCTCATCGACCCGGGCGACCCGACCGGTCCCGCGCTCGACCGCGCCATCGAGATCGCCGCAGCGCGCGACGGCGTGATCGAGGCCGTGGCGCTCACCCATGTCGATCCCGACCATGCCGCCGGGGCCGAGGCCGCCGCCGAACGTCTCGGGATCGGGGTCCTGGCCGGGCCGGGCGCCGGCCGCTCATTGCCGTATCCGGTCCGCGAGCTGGCCGACCTCGAGGCCCTCGGCGTCGGCGATGTCGGGCTGCGAGCCGTCCACGCGCCGGGTCCGCGGCCGGACCACGTCGTGTTCCTCGCGGACGACGGGGCGTTCGTCGTCACCGGCGATCTCGACGGCGTCCGTGGCGCTCGGTCGATCCCTGGGCGGCCCGACCCGGCCGCCTGGGCCGCCTCACTCGAGCGCGTCGCGACGCTCGCGTCGACCGCCCGACGGCTGCCCGGACACCCGCCACCCGTCGATCCGGTTTGACGTAGGACCGCGGGACCCGCGACCCTGCCGGGATGCACGACACCTCGCCCGACGCGCTCGATCTTGCCGACGACGCTCCACAGCCTGCCCGTGAGGGGTTCACGATCGCCGGCCTGCACTGGATCGGCTGGGTCTTCATCCTCTTCGCGCTCGGCGATCTCGCCTGGTTCATCTTCAACGCGAATCTAGCCCCGAACGCGGCGCCGGCGGACCTGCTGGTCTACGCGCTCCAGGTCTTCCCGGCTATCGCCGCCATCCTCATGCCGGCGGTGTTGTTGGCGCGCCACCCGGATGCTGCGACCCGCGCCCCCGTCCTGTTGTTGGGCACGGTCCTCTTCGCGCTCGTCCAGCTCATGCTCATCCTGGCCAACCCGCTCGGGGCGGTCTTCGAGAGCCTCACGCCGGCCAGCGATGACGTCCCGTTCGTCGTGCTCGCGGAGGTGTACAACGTCCTGACCCTGACGGTCGCGGCGGTCGGGCTCGGTCTCATCGCGCGCGGCCTCTCGCTGGCGCGCCGCTACGAGGATCGGCCGGCACCGGCCGTCGACTGGTTCGTGCCGGTCGCGACGACCTTCGCGACGGTGGTCGGCATCCTCGCCGCGTCGCGGCTGTCGCTCGGCGACGGTCCGCTCTCGCCGATCACGATCATCTATATCGCCGTCAACGTGATCCTCGGCATCGCCCGGGTCGCGGTCTGGACGTACCTCATGACCAGCGCGTTCCGGGGCGTCCTGGCCGGCGAGGATCCAGGCCGCGGCTGGCGACTCGCGGCGCTGGCTGGTGGGGTCATCCTCTTCGCGCTCGTGCTGGTCAACCTGGCCGGCGTCATCGACGTCACGGAGCAGGGGGTCATCGAGACTTATGGCTGGGTCGTGGTCATCGCCTACGCGCTGGGCCACCTGTTCCTGCTGGGGGCCTTCGCCGTGGGGTTGCCCTCACTTGAGGCCTTCGACGACGAGCTTGAGGCGGACGATCCCGAGCTCGACGAGGACAACGACGAGGGATTCGAGGACGAGGAGGCGGGCTACGAGGGCGGTCCGGTCTACGAGAACGAGCTCCCCGAGGAGGGGCGCCGCTAGGCTCGGTCGGCGGGCAGCACCGACACCAGATTGCGCAGGAAGTTGATGCCCTCGTCGACCGACTCGACCGGGGCGTACGGTCCGGGAAGCAGGATGCACGGCCGGCCAGCCAGCGCGACCCCAGGGAGATGACCCCACGGCTCGGTCAGCGGGCGGCCCGCGCAGATCGTCGCGGCCCGTTTGTAGATGAAGACGATGGCGGCCGGCCGCCAGATGGCGATCTTCTGCCAGAGCGGCCCCACCCCGGCAGTGAGCGCGGCATCGGTCGCCTCGTCACGCGCGGTCGGCAGCTTGAGGAGGTCGGTGATCCCGTGGCCGGCGGCCATCAGGGCGTCATCGGCGGTCTCGATCGGGGTTCCCGGTGGGAGGACGCCGGCCGTGATCAGGCGATGCCAGAACGTCCGTCCGAGCCGGCCCTGGTGGTAGTGGCCGGCGGTCACGCTGACCGGTGATGGGTTCAGCCCGACGAACAGCAGCCGGTCACGCAGCGGCGGGAGGTCGGCCAGCGTCTCGACGGTCGCCCCGTCGACGGTGATCGTCGTTCGATGCGAGCCTGGTCCCGGCCGGCGGGTCAGATCGGTCAGGTCGTCGGACAGCATGGCTAACGGGGGACCGGGGACGCGATCGTGGGCGCAACCGAGGGGTTCAGGCGGGCCGGTCGCCGGGGGTGTCGCCGGACGGCGTCTCGTCGCTGGTCCGAGCCTGGATCTCGGCCTGGGCCTTGGTCGCCTCCACCTTGGCCTCTTTCACGCCGCGTCCGAGCGCCTCGCCGAGCTTTGGCAGCGTCTTCGGTCCGCGCCACATGACGACGAGGACGAGGATGACCAGGAGGACGATCAGCAGGTCGGAGCCCATGCGCGGATGGTACAGCGCGGTGGTGGTCAGCGCGCCTGCTTCGGTCGGCGCTCGAGGGGGATGACGAGGCGCAGCGCGGTGTGGGTCGGTGAGAACGAGGCGACCTTGTTGTCGACCAGGCCGGCTGCCTTCGCGGCATCGATCACCTCGATGTCGCGCAGGGTGGCCGCCTTGCCCTTGCGCGAGACGACCCAAATCGCGCCATTGGGCCGGATCTGACTGGCCAGGGATCCAAGCGCGGCCAGCGGGTCGCGTGTGTCGGCGCCGAGGAGGACGACGTCGGTGTCGGGCTCGGGCCAGCCGTCGGTGACGTCCGTGGTGCGGTCGGCGATGAGCGGACGGATCGTCTCATCGTCGATGTCGATCAGGGCGACGCGCATCCCCGGCCGGATGCCGAGCTTGTCGAGCAGCGGGGTGGTGTAGACCCGTCCCATGGCCGCTATCGTGCCATGCATGTTGCTCGTCTACGGGCCACGCTCCGCGACCTACGACTTCGGGCCGGGACACCCGCTGACGCCACGGCGGTTCGGGCCTGGGATCGACCTGCTGCGCGCGGTCGGAGCCGAGCCGGGGATGGCGCCCGAGCCAGCCCTCGACGATGAACTGTTGTGGTGCCACACCCGGCGCTACATCGACACGGTCAAGCGGTTCTCGGCGGATCCGTTCGGGCCGCCGGAGGCGGGCATCGGTGAGGGCGGTGACGATCCGCCCTTTGCCGGGATGCACGAGGCGGGCGCGATGGTCGCGGGGGGCTCGTTGCGTGGCGTGGAGGCGGTCCTGCGCGGCGACGTCGAGCACGCCTTCCACCCCGGCGGCGGCCTCCACCACGCCCTGCCCGACCGGGCGTCCGGGTTCTGCATCTATGACGACCCGGCGCTGGCGATCGCCCGGGCGCGGCGCGACGGCCTGCGCGTCCTGTACGTGGACTTCGATGTCCACCACGGCGATGGCGTCCAGGCGATCCATCGGGCGGATCCGGGGGTGTTGACGCTGTCCTTCCACGAGTCTGGCCGGTACCTGTTCCCGGGGACGGGCGGAGTGGGAGAGCTCGGCGCGGGTGCCGCGGCCGGAACGTCGGTCAACGTGCCGCTCGAGCCCGGAGCGGGGGAGGCGGCGTGGTCGGTGGCGGTCGTGTCCTTGCTGCCCGAGATGGCCGCCGCGTTCGGGCCTGACCTGATCGTGTCGCAGCACGGCGCGGATTCGCACGCCTGGGATCCGCTGGCGCACCTCAACGTGACGACGACCGCGATGGGCGAGGCGGCGAGGCTCGTGGACGCGCTGGCCCATCGCCATGCCGGCGGCCGCTGGCTGGCCACGGGTGGCGGTGGCTACGACGCCTACCGTGTCGTGCCACGTTCCTGGAGCCTGGTCTGGCTGGCCGGCGCGCATCGCGAGGTGCCATCGTTGACGCCGGTGGCGTGGCGCGACCGCTGGGCGACCGAAGGCGCGCGCTATGGCCAGGCGCCCCTGCCGGAGACGTTCACCGATCTACCCAATGCCGGCGCGCCGGTCGATGCGAGCCAGGTGGCGGCCGAGACGCGTTCGCTGGCGACCGTCGCGCTGGTCCGGCGACTCGTCGTGCCCCGCCTGCTCCAAGTCTCGCGCGACCGCGGCTGGTGGGACCCGATGGAACCGCGTTCGTGGGACGGATCCGCGTCGGTAGACCTGGTTGCGGGCGTCGGGCAACCAACCGTGGTCGGCCCGATCGACGCCTTGACATGGGACCGGCTGACGCTCCCACCACGGGTCATCGCGCCGGCCGATCCAGTCACCGGCCACGCGCTGGTCCACGCGGCGATCATCGACGGGGCGCTCGTCTCGGGTGCGGTCCAGGGGGCGGTCGTCGTCGGGCTGGCCATCGCCGGCCCGACCGACGACGCCGGTCGCCGCGAGCTGCTGGCGGTCGGTGTCGCGCCATCGTTCCGACGCCGGGGTCTGGCTGGCGCGCTGCTCGAAGCTTGCGTCTCGGCCGGCCGCCAGGGCGAGGTCGAGCACATCGCGACGATCACCGTGGCCGAGCGGGATCCGATCGAGCCGCTCGATCGAGGACTTCGCAGCGGTATCACCCGGCGGCTCCTCGAACGAGCCGGCTTCGAACTGCGCCCAGCGGAGCCGGGCGTTCGAGCGGCCGACCCGGCCGCGATCGAGGGCCTTCGGCGGGCGACCTAGCCCGTCCTTCGACCGCACGCCTGCTCGGAATCGAGCGCCCCCGGTCGCCTGGCGACCGGGGGCGGGGATGCGTTCGGGAGCGATGGCTCCCGAACGGGACGTCATCCGACGGAGGACCCGACTGGAAGGGGCTCTCCCGGATGTGGCGCCGGGCCGGGATGCCATGGCGTGCCGAGCATCGGCAACACATACCGGTCGAGGCCGTAATAGCCAGCGACCTTCCAGGCCAGGATCAGCCCCACGGCCAGCGCGAACATGATCGGGTTCGTCGACGCCGAGCCGGCGAGCAGGAAGGACATGTTCATCGTGGCGCCAAAGAAGGCCGCGATACCCGTCAGGAGTCCGAAGATGAGTCCGACCCCGACGGCCAGCTCACCGAACGTGATGACCCACGCGAACCACTGGGCGTGCCCGCCATCGAGCAGCGTCTGGATGAAGGTCTGATACCAGTCATAGGTGATCGCCCCCCGGCCGCTCTCCGGAATCGTGGTCGCCTTGGTCCAGTAACCGGCGAGCGCGGACCCACCGTCGGTGATCCAGCCTTCACCGGTCAGCTTGTGCCAGCCCGCCTCGAGCCAGGCGAACCCGACGAACAGGCGGATCGGCAACCAGAACAGGCCCGCTCGGGTATTGCCGAAGAGGAAGCGGGTGAACGCCGGACCTTCGACCTCGATGGTCTCGCCACCCGGCGTCTTGCGCTCCTGGAAGAGGAGCACGAGCAACAGGATGAACGACAGCCAGAAACCGACGGTCACGGCTTGGCTGACCGTGCCCTCGGGCAGGATGAGCCAGGGGTTGACGAGCAGGAATAGCAAGATCGCGGCCACGATACCGACGATCCACGAGAGACTTCTGTTTCCGCTCACGATCGACCTTCCTTTTTTGCCCTCTCCGGGCATATGGCTGAGATGGATGGTACGCATCATTCCAGCGATTCACCCGGCGTCCGCCCACGGCCATCCGGCCCGTCGAGCAGGCCAATCGGCCCGTCCGACCTGGTGCCGTTCGGAGCCTCTTGATGCGGTCCGATGTGAACATCTGATCGAATTTGGTCATCCGCGGTACACTCTGCGGTCCGTGGCCGCGATCCTTCCGACGATCGACCCGCTCGCGCCCTTCTCGCCCGCCGTGCGCGACTGGTTCCGGGCGAGCTTCGAGGCGCCGACCGATGCCCAGGGGCGCGGCTGGGCGGCCATCTCGAGCGGCCAACACACACTCATCCACGCCCCCACTGGCAGCGGCAAGACGCTGGCCGCATTCCTTTGGACGCTGGACCGTCTTGCGACCCACCCGACCCCGGCCCCCACGCGCGAGGCTCCGGGCTTGGTTCGCGTCCTGTACATCTCGCCGCTCAAGGCGCTGACCTATGACATCGAGCGGAACCTCCGCGCGCCGCTGACCGGGATCGCCCTGGCCGCCGAGCGTCTCGGTGAGCGTGTGCCCCAGATCTCGGTCGCCAGCCGGACTGGCGACACCCCGACCGAGGACCGCCGGCAGATCGCCCGCCACCCGCCTGACATCCTCATCACCACGCCGGAATCGCTCTACCTGATGCTGACCAGTGCGGCGCGCGAGGTGCTGCGCGGGGTCGAGTACGTCATCGTCGACGAGGTCCATGCCATCGCGGGTTCGAAGCGCGGCGCGCACCTCGCGCTCAGCCTCGAACGGCTCGAGGCGCTCCGCCGCGGCCCGAAGCCGGGCGCGGATCCCCGGGCCGCCACGACACTCCGCCCGATGCAGCGGATCGGGCTGTCCGCCACGCAACGGCCGCTCGAGACGATCGCCCGGTTCCTGGGCGGGGTCGGGCCGGACCGGGCGGTCACCGTCGTCGACGCCGGGACGCGCAAGCCGCTCGACCTCGAGGTCGTCGTCCCGGTCGATGACATGGCGGCGATGGGCGAGCTCATGGCCCCCGAGGACCAGCCCGGTGGCCCGGCCGCGCGGGGCGACCTGCGGACCAGCATCTGGCCGGCCATCCACCCGCGCATCCTCGAGCTGATCCGGAGCCATCGCAGCACCATCGTCTTCACCAACAGCCGGCGATTGAGCGAGCGGCTGGCGCAGCGGCTCAACGAGCTGGCTGGCGAGGAATTGGTCCGCGCCCACCATGGCAGCATCGCCCGTGAGCAGCGGGTCTTCATCGAGGAGGAGCTCAAAGCCGGCCGGCTGCCGGCCCTCGTCGCGACCTCCAGCCTCGAGCTCGGCATCGACATGGGCGCGGTCGACCTCGTCATCCAGGTCGAGAGCCCGACCAGCGTCGCCCGCGGGCTCCAGCGGGTCGGGCGGGCGGGGCATCAGGTCGGGGCGCCCAGCAAGGGCGTCATCTTCCCGAAGTACCGCGGCGACCTGCTCGAGTGCGCGATCGTCACCCGCCGGATGCACGAGGGCGCCATCGAGACGACCCAGGTTCCGCGCAACCCGCTCGACGTGCTGGCCCAGCAGCTCGTTGCGATGACCGTGATGGATCGCTGGTCGGTCGACGACCTGCTGGCATTGGCCCAGCAGGCGTCGCCCTACGAGACGCTCACCCGCGAGGTCCTCGAGGGCGTGCTTGGCATGCTGGCTGGGGCCTATCCCTCCGACGAGTTCGCCGAGCTCAAGCCACGCGTCGTCTGGGATCGGGTCACGGACATCGTCGAGGGCCGGCGCGACGCGCGAGTCGTGGCCGTGACCAGCGGCGGGACCATCCCGGATCGTGGTCTCTTCGGCGTGTTCATGGTCGGCGAGGCAGGAACCCCCGGCCGTCGCGTCGGTGAGCTCGACGAGGAGATGGTCTATGAGCTCCGGGCGGGGATGCACGGCGACGTCATCGTCCTCGGCGCGAGCAGCTGGCGGGTCGAGGAGATCGGCCATGACCGGGTCACCGTCAGCCCCGCCCCGGGCGTCCCGGGCAAGTTGCCGTTCTGGCACGGCGATGCGGTCGGCCGACCGTTCGAGCTTGGGCGGGCGCTTGGGGCGTTCGTCGGCGAGCTCGAGACCGACCTCGCGCACGGCGCGAAGGGTCGCGCGACCGCCACCGCCCGCCTCCGCGAGACCCACGACCTCGACGAGCGGGCCGCCGACAACCTGCTGGCCTATCTCGACGACGAGCGTGAGGTGACGGGCTCGCTGCCGACCGACAAGCGGATCGTCGTCGAGCGCTTCCGTGACGAGCTCGGCGACTGGCGGCTGTGCCTGCTGACACCGTTCGGGGGTCGCGTCCATGCGCCCTGGTCGCTGGCGCTCGAAGCGCGGGTCGGCGAGCGCCTCGGGATGGAGGTGCAGACCATCTGGTCGGATGACGGGATCGCGATCCGGCTGCCCGAGGGCGATGCCCCGCTCGATGGTATCGAGGCGCTCCTCTTCCCGGAGCCCGACGAGCTCGAGGACCTGGTCGTCGGTCAGCTGGCCAGCTCCGCCCTGTTCGCCAGCCGGTTCCGCGAGAACGCGGCTCGTGCCCTGCTCCTGCCGCGCCGCCGACCCGGCACGCGGACGCCGCTCTGGCAACAGCGTCAGCGGTCCGCCGACCTGCTCGCGGTCGCGTCGCGCTACGGCTCATTCCCGATCCTGGTCGAGACCTACCGCGAGTGCCTGTCGGACGTCTTCGACCTTCCAGGGCTGCGCGAGATCCTGACCGGGGTCGCCCGGCGCGAGATCGCCATCCACTCGATCGAGACGGCGCGGGCGTCACCGTTCGCGAGCAGCCTCATGTTCGATTACGTCGCCGCCTACATGTACGACGGCGACACCCCGCTGGCCGAGCGACGAGCGGGCGCGCTGACGCTCGATCGCGACCTGCTGCGCGAGCTGCTGGGGCAGGAGGAGTTGCGCGAGCTGCTCGATCATGACGCGCTGGCCGACCTTGAAATCAGTCTCCAGGCGCTGACCGACGACCGCCGCGCGACGACGCTCGATGGCGTCCACGACCTGCTTCGCCGGCTTGGCGACCTGTCGGCCGATGAGGTGGCGGCGCGGACCGAGGGCGGAGCGGTGACCGCCGGACCGTGGCTGGCGGAGCTCGCTGAGACTCGCCGCGTGGTGCAGACCCGCATCGCCGGCGAGGACCGTTGGCTCGCCGTCGAGGACGTGGCGCGCTACCGCGATGGCGTCGGGATCGCCCCGCCGGTCGGCATCCCGGCCGCCTTCCTCGGCCCGGCGGTCGGGGCGCTAGATGGCCTGCTCGCGCGCTACGCCCGCACCCATGGCCCGTTCCTGACCCCCGATCCGGCTCGCCGCT
>JBBQVJ010000080.1:0-10287 GCA_038211705.1 Candidatus Limnocylindrales bacterium
GAGGCGGTCGTCGAGGGGATCGGCCCGCACGGCTGCGAGTACATGACCGGCGGCACGGTCGTCGTGCTGTGTCCGGTCGGGGCCAACTTCGGAGCCGGGATGACCGGCGGCCGGGCATACCTGCTCGATCCGACCGGGCGCCACACTGCGGCGCTCGACGCGCACAGCGTGGTCGCCGTCCGTCTCGCCTCGGCGCTGGCCGATCGGATCGACGGAGGCGCCCGCATCATCGAGCTCCTCCGGCTGCTCGAGGCGCACCGCGCCGCCGGGTCCGCGCTGGCGGGCCGGCTCCTCGACGAGGCGAACGCTCCAGACCTCGCCGAGCGCTTCTGGCTGGTCGAGCCGATCCCGGTCGTGCCGGCAGTCGATCTCGCCCCGCAACCGGACCGCAACCCTTTCGTGTCCCGCCCGGTGCCGACGACCCAGTCAGTCCTGCGTACGCTCGATCGAGGATGGGGGAGCGTCACCCCCGGGTGACGATCGCCGAGCCCCGGAGAACCCGTCCGAAACCTGCCCACCCTCAACCCCCCAGCACGCGGAAGGTGCCCGATGATCCACCCCTCCGACTCCGAGCTCCGTTCCGCGTCAGCCGTCCGCGATGGCCGTGATGCGCCAGTCACGTGCGCGGCATGTGGCTGTCGCCTGTCGGCGACCGGCGAGGCGTTCTTCCACTTCAATCCCCTCGGCGGGCGCGACGCCCGCGGCTGCCGGGTCGATTGCGCCGATGCCGCGCACGACGCCACGGGTCGCCCGATCGCCGTCGCCGTCTAGCGTCCGATCGCGTCGCGGGCCCGGCGATCGCGGCGTCCGAGCCCGCGACGCACCCTATACCGTCTCGACCTCGGCGTCGACGTCGGAGACGATGCGGTAGCCCACACCGCGAACGGCCACGACCTGAGGGCCGCCGGCCGCCGCGACCTTGGACCGAAGCCGCGCCAGGTGCGGCTTGAGCCAGAGCAGATCCGGGTCGGTCTCGGCGGGCCAGCCGGCGCGGGCCAGCTGGAGGTGCGGCACGATGTCACCGCCCGCCCGGACCAAGGCCTCGAGGAGGCGGAACTCGGTCGGCGTCAGGGTCAGCGGTTGCTCGCCGACCCTCGCCTCGTGACGGCCGGGCTCGAGCACGAGCGCGCCGGCATTGAGCGGCCCACCACCAGTCCCGCCGGGGCCGCCGGCCCGATCGACCCGGCGCATGACCGCGGCGATGCGAGCCAGCAGCTCGGCCTTGCCGAATGGCTTGGTCAGGTAGTCGTCGGCGCCCAGACCGAGCGCCCGCACCTTGGCGGCCTCACCGCTCTCGCCCGACACGACGAGGATCGGCGCCGGGCCGACCGCACGCATCTGGCCCGCGACGTTGAAGCCATCAGGGCCCGGCATCGCGAGATCGAGCAGGACGAGGTCGGGATGCTCCTCGCGGAAGCGCTTGACGGCGGTCAGGCCGTCGTAGGCGGTGATGACCTGGTGGCCCTCGGTGCCGACCAGGGCGGTGATCGCCCCGACCATCGCCGGGTCGTCGTCGACCACGAGGATTCGGAGAGGCCGGGTGCTCATGGTGATCATGGTCCTCGCTCTGGCGGTTCAGATGGCCACGGCGGCCGGGAGCGCCACGACGAACCGGGCGCCACGGGGTCGGGCGGGCTCGCACCACAGGCGCGCACCCATCGATTCACCGAGTCGCTTGGCCGCATACAGGCCGATCCCGGAGCCACGCGCCGTGTGCGTGTCGCGCCGGGCATACGGCTCGAAGATGCGTTCGCGCCATTCGTCCGGGATGCCGGGCCCCTCGTCCGAGACGCCCAGCTGGACGACGCCCTCGTTGAGCGACCAGTCGATCCGGATGGTCGAGTCGGGCGGCGCGTACTTGACCGCATTTTCGACGAGGTGCTCGAGGATCTGGCGAAGCCGCGGCGGATCGGCCAGCGGCTGGAGCCGGATGCTCGGCACGATCTCGACCGGGTGATGCTCGAGGATCGGGCCGAGCGAAGTCACGACCTCGTCGACCAGCGCCCCGAGATCGACCGGGCTGACCGTCGCCGGGCCTTCGGGCACGACCCGCACCGAGGCCAGGATCGAGTCGACCAGCCGGTCGAGCCGCTCGATCTGCTCGAGGGTGGCCCGATGCCAGCTCGCCCGCGTCTCGCGGCGGGCCACGTCGCGCGACTCGCGCCCACGCAACGGCGGCTCGTCGGCCAGCAGGTCCGCGTAGGCACGCACGATCGCGAGCGGCGTCCGGAGCTCGTGGGTGACGAGCGCGATCAGTTCGCTGCGGGCCTCGTCGATCGCCTTGAGCGCTTCGACCCGGGCCTCAGCCTCCGACTGCTGGCGGCCCTTCTCGATGATCCCGGCCAGCAGGTCGGCGACCGCGCCGAGCTGCGCGACATCGTGATCGCTGAAGGTCCGGATCTCCTCGGTCTGGACGTTCAGGACGCCGACGGTCTGGTCGTGCCAGGTCAGCGGCACGGACAGCATCGATGCCACGAAGCGGCGCTGGTCGATGCCGCGAACCCACAGGAAGCGCGAATCGGCCTTGACGTCGGGGATGACCAGCGGCCGACGATCCGCCGCGACCCGGCCGGTGACACCCTCGCCGAACGGAACGCGCGCTCGGCCGATCTGGAAATGGTCGAGCCCGTTCGTCGAGGCGAGGGTCAGGTACGCTCCGTCGCGGTCGAGGAGATACAGCGAGGAGACGTCCGCGTGGAGCACGTCGCGAGTCCGGTCGACGACGGTCTCGAGCAGCTCGTCCCAGGTCCGCGCCGTGGTCGCCAAGCGCGCCACCTCATGCAGGAAGCGGAGCTGCTCGAGCTGGTCGTCGGTGCCCGATGGCGGCACGGTCGGCAGCCCGGCGCCTGGCGCACGGGCGGGCGTGGACGCGGATCGGACGCTGGTCACGGGCATCACCATACAAGCCTACGGAAAGGTTGCGGTCGGAAAGGTTGCGGACGGGTGGCGGCTCGGGCGCGGAACGGACGATTCGGATGGCGCCGGTGAGGCGGTCGCCGGCCGCCAGGATCTCACCGGCGGTCGCCGCCGAGCCGCTCGGGATCGGCACGGCCGGCGCTCACGACCCGCTGGCGGTCGAGGTCCGGCTGCTGGGAGCGCTGCTCGGCCAGGTCATCGCCGAGCAGGCGGGTCCGGAGCTGTTCGCGCTCGTCGAACGGATCCGGCGGCGGACGATCGCCCTGCGTCGGGACGATGACCCGGTCGAGCGCGAGCGGCTGGATGCGGAGCTTCGGGCGCTCGATCTGAGCTCGGCGGAAGCGGTGATCGGCGCCTTCGCGCTCTATTTCGGGCTGGTCAACCTGGCGGAGGCGCGCGGCCGGGTCCGTGCCCTGCGACGCCGCGAGCGCGCGGCCCGCGACGGGATCCTCGACGATTCGGTGGCCGATGCCATCGCGACCCTGCGCGGCCTGGGCCGGACCGATGCCGAGCTTGACGCGCTCGTCGGGCGACTCGAGATCTCGCCGGTCCTGACCGCCCACCCGACCGAGGCGCGCCGGCGGACGACGCTGCTGGCCCTCCGCCGTTGCGCGGTCCATCTGGCCAGGCTGGACGACCCTCGCCTGACCCCGTCCGAGGACCGCGAGATCCGGCGCCGGCTGCGAGAGGAGATCACCCTGCTGTGGCGAACCTCGGACCTGCGGATCGTCCGCCCGACGCCGCTCGATGAGGTCCGGACCGCGATGGCCTTCTTCGACGCGACGCTGTTCACGGTGATCCCGCGCCTGTACCGGGCGCTCGACGGGGCGTTGGACTCACCGACCGGCCGCGCCGCCGGCCCGGCCGCGGACACGGGCCGGACCGGGACCCGACCGCCTCGAGTCGGACCGTTCGTGCGCGTCGGCAGCTGGATCGGCGGCGACCGCGACGGCAACCCGGGCGTGACCGCCGAGATCACCGCTCGCACGCTGCGTATCCAGGCCGACCACGTCCTGCGCGGATACGAGGCGGTCGCGACCCGGCTGATGCAGACCCTCGCCGCGGCCACGACCGCCGAGCGGCTCGTTCGGCCACTCGCTTCGCGCCTGGCCCGCGACGCCTAGGACCTGCCCGAGACCGATCGCCAGCTCCGCCGTCGCTTCCCGGACGAACCATTTCGCCAGCGTTTCGGGTTCATCGCCGAGCGGCTGCGCCGGACCCGGTCGTGGCTGACCGGCGAGGCGGCGCCGCTGACCGGGCGCTACGCCGCACCGGCCGAGCTCGACGCCGAGCTGCTCGAGATCGAGGAGACGCTGGTCGCCGACGGCCTCGGCCGGGCCGCCTGGGGCGACGTGGTCGAGCTGCGCTGGCAGTTGGCCACCTTCGGGTTCCACCTCGCCTCGCTCGAGATCCGGCAGCACGCCGCGGTCCACTCGGCCGCGCTGGCCACGATCCGGTCCGGCGGACCCGGCAACACCGAGGTAGCGCCTGGTGTGACGCTGGACGAGGTGCTCGGCACGTTCGGGGCGATCGCCGCGACCCAGGCCCGCTTCGGGGTCGAGGCCTGCCACCGCTATATCGTCAGCTTCACGGCGTCGGCGTCGGACGTGACCAACGTGCTCGAGCTCGCGCGTCATGCCGCCGCCGGCTCAGGCGAGGCCGGGGCCGCGCCACCGGTCCTCGATCTCGTGCCGCTCTTCGAGTCGAGCGAGCCGCTGGGCGACGCCGGCGCGATCCTGGGCGTGCTCCTCGACGACCCCGGGTATCGGGCCGGTCTGGCCGCCCGGGGCGATCGCCAGGAAGTCATGCTCGGCTACTCCGATTCGAACAAGGAATCGGGCTTCCTGGCGGCCGCGTGGATGCTCCACCAGGCGCAGTCGGCGCTGGTCGAGGCGGCCCGCTCGCGCGGCGTCGAGCTGACCCTCTTCCACGGTCGCGGCGGTGCACTCGGGCGGGGCGGCGGTCCGACCAACCGGGCGATCCTAGGCCAGGCGCCGGGCTCGGTCGACGGGCGGCTCAAGCTCACCGAGCAGGGCGAGGTCATCGCCGCCAACTACGCCGATCCGACGATCGCCCGACGGCATCTCGAGCAGATGACCGGCGCGATCATCCTGGCGTCCACGCCCGAGCACGACGCGCGGCTCGAGGCCGCGCTGGCCGTCGGCCGACCGATCATGGACGAGCTGGCAGCGACCTCGCGGGCGGCGTATCGGGCGCTCGTCCACGACGATCCGGGGTTCGCCTCGTTCTTTCGCGACATCACGCCGATCCGCGAGCTGTCCGATCTGCGACTGGGCTCTCGTCCGGCGGCGCGTGGGCGGCGCGACGAGGCGCCGACGATCGATTCGCTGCGCGCGATCCCATGGACCTTCGCCTGGTCCCAGGCCCGGATCAATCTGCCCGGATGGTATGGGCTGGGGCAGGCGCTTGAGGCCTACCGCGCGGCGCACGGCGAGGCCGGGATGGACGCGCTCGCCCGGCTCGTTCGCGACTGGCCGTTCCTGTCGAGCCTGTTCGACAACGCCGAGATGAGCCTGGCCAAGACCGACATGGGCGTCGCCCGGCTGTACGCCGAGCTGGCCAGGGGGCCCGGCGACGAGCGGCGCTGGGATGCTATCGAGACCGAATATCGGCGGACAGTGGGGCTGCTGCTTCGCGTGACCGGGCGCGACCGGCTGCTCGACGGCTCGCCGGTGCTGCAACGGTCCGTGACGCTGCGGAACCCGTACGTCGACTCGCTGTCCGAGCTCCAGGTCCGGCTGCTCGCCCGGCTGCGTGGGATGCCGCCCGACGACGTGGAGCGGGCGCGCGTCCTGCGGCTCGTCCAGCTGACCGTCAACGGCGTGGCGGCCGGGCTCCAGAGCACGGGCTAGGTCCGTGGACCATGGCGATCACGTGGGCCTCCTCCGCGCGGCTGTCGACCCAGGCGGGACGTGGGCCGACATCGGGGCCGGGAGCGGGGCGTTCACGCTGGCGCTGGCGGACCTGCTCGGACCGGACGGGAGGATCGTCGCGGTCGATCGCGACGGGCGGGTCCTGCGCGAGAACGAGAAAGCCGTGCGGGCACGCTTCCCCGCCACCGAGCTGACCGTGCTCACCGCCGACCTGATGGGGCCGCTCGCCCTGCCCGAGCTCGATGGCCTCGTCGCGGCCAACAGCCTCCACTACGTCCCGCGCGACCGGCAGGTGGCGGTCGTGGCGGCACTGGCGGCGTATCTGCGGCCAGGGGGACGGTTCGTCGTCGTCGAGTACGACGCGGACGGCGGCAACCCGTGGGTCCCGCATCCCTTCAGCTATCCGTCGTGGGAGCGGCTGGCCGAGGCGGCCGGGCTCGGGGGGACGCGCCGGATCGGCCGGGTGCCCAGCCGCTTCCTCGACGCGATCTACGCGGCCGAGAGTCGCCGGCCGAGCTAGCGCCCCCGCGCCCCCGCGCCCCGCCCTTCCTTGTCAGATATGCATGGAGAGACTCGTGGGCGAGGATCGCGAGCCGGTGGCCAATGTTGGGGTCGTTTCCGCGGAGTCCACGAGCGTGGACCGGACCGATCCAGGCGTCGACAGACCCGAATCCTCTGACTAGCAGTCCCTGAGTACATATCTGACACACGGCGCCCCGTGCCCGGGAAACGGGTCGGCCGAGCCGCGCCGGCGACCGGACCTCGCGCCTGGCGGTTCGTTTCGACGGCCCGCCAGGCCCGTCGGGCCCCCGGCCAGGCACCGACCGTCGAGGGCCGTCAGCCCCCGGCCGACCGTCGGCGCAGCGCCGCCGCCAGCCGCTCGTAGTCGGCGGGCTCGTTGTAGCGCTGGGCGGAGATCCGCAACAGGATCCTTGGCGCGACGCCATCGCGCTGCGCCGCCCGGACCGGCCACGGGCCGATCGGCACCTGGATCCGGTCCTCGCGCTCGAGCGCGCTCGCCAGGGCCGTCGCCGCGGCCTCGTCGGCGACACCTGGCAGCTCGACCGCGGCCATCGAGCCGAGCATGGCATCAGGCGTGGGCGCCTCCACCCCGAGCACCGCCCTGAGCACGTCCCGCCCGGCCAGCGCAAGGACGTGGTTCGCGGCCATCAACGCCGGCCAGCCGCCGCCGTCGGGTGCGGCTTCGCGACCCATCCACTCGATCACCGCCGGGAGCGTCAGGGAGCCGGTCGGATCGCTCGTGCCGACCCAGTCGAACTCGTGCCGGAAGCGCGATCGACCGGCCAGCGGCCCGTTGGCGCCATGCGACACCACCAGCGGATGGATCGCCTCGCGGCGGTCCTCGCGGACCCACAGCAGGGCCGTTCCTTTCGGCCCACACAACCATTTGTGGCCATTGCCCGTCCAGTACGCGGCGCCCAGCTGGTCGATCGCGACCGGCAGCATCCCAAGCGCGTGCGCCGCGTCGACGAGTGTGTCGATGCCGCGGCTTGCCAGCGCCGCAACGAGCTCGGCGACCGGGAAGACGAGCGCGGTCGGACTCGTCACGTGGCTGACCAGGACGAGCCGTGTTCGCGGCGTGACGGCCGCGAGCATCGCCTCGAGCACGTCGTCAGGCCCGGCGATCGGGAAGGGGATCGCCGCGATCACGACCCTGGCACCATCGCGCCCTGCGACGGCCCGCATCGCGTTGATCGTCGCGTTGTACTCGTGGTCATCGGTCAGCAGTTCGTCGCCCGGTTCGAAGTGGAGCGACTGGAGGACCGTGTTGACCCCGGTCGTGGCATTCGGGATGAAGGCGAGGCCATCCGGATCCGCGCCGAGGAAGGCCCCGATCGCCGCTCGCGCGTCGGCGAGCAGGCTCGGCAGGTCGCCCGACAGGAAGCGCACCGGCTCGGCCTCCAACCGATCGCGCCAGGCCCGCTGGACAGAAAGCACCGGTTCCGGGCAGGCCCCGTACGAGCCGTGGTTGAGGAACGTGACCGCGGGGTCAAGCCGCCAGCCCAGATCGCCCCTCACAGGGGCACGAACGGGGTCGAGATGACCTCGCCCGACTTCGCGACCGTCGTCTCGCCGCCGACCACGGGGAGCCACAGCGCCTCGCCCGGACCGATGACCCGCCACTCCACCGTCGCGCTGCCGGGCCTGGCCGGTTCCTCGATGACCCCGGTCTGCTCGGCCAGCCCGAGTGGGCTCAGGCCCTCTGGTGCCCAGGCGGCGAACCGTTCGATGGTGGCGTCCCAATCCGCGGCGCGGGCATGCGGGACGACGACGATGCCTCGGACCACTCGCAGCCCGGCCACGCCGCCACCGGGCGTCCACGTCCACGGGCCGAGGGCCATCGCGCCCGCGCTCGCGCCGGCCAGCAGCGCGCCCTCCGTGTGGGCGTGCATGACGGCCGCCCACGTGGGCGAGCCCGGCATCAGGCTCGGGATCAGGTCCGGGTCGCCACCCGGGAAATGGATGATGTCGGCCACCGCCAGACGGCCGGCCAGCCCGGGATCGGCCGCCGTCGCTCGGTTCACGATCGGCACCGTCTCCGCCTCGACGTCGAGACCACGATCCGCCGCGACGCGTTCGAACCCTGCGACCCCGTTCGCGGCGGCCACGTCCGGGCGACCGCGCGCCGCCGCCGTCGGGACGATCGCGATCCGGATCGGACGGCCTCCATCGGCGTCCGACCGCATCGCGGCCCGATCGAGCAGCGCGTTCAGGAAGTCCTCGTCGCCCGCCAGGAACTCGCCGCCGCCGTGGAGCGCGACCGCACCCGTCACGGTGGCCCGCTCGGTGGGTCGGGTGGCGTGACGTTCTTCACCGGTGGTCGCGGCGGCCCATCGTCGGAGTCGTCCGGCCCGCGAACCCGGCGCACGATCCGCGACAGCCGTGCCGGGGCGACGACGAATGGCGCGAGATAGGCCAACAGCAGGATCGGGACCAGGAATCGTGTCGCGACCGGCCGCAGGGCAAGGAAGAACGCGAGCGCCCAGAGCACGGCCGCGTACGTCGCGATCGCGGTCCCGCCGAAGCCGGCCAGCCGCAACCGCCGTGCCGGCAGCAGGATGAGCAGACCCAGGACGAGACCGACGGCCAGGAGGGCGGGCGCTGGCATGACTCCTCGATGGTAGGACGGATCGTTGCTCCCGGCGGAGCAGATGGGCGCGAGGGCCCGCAACCACGTCGCTGCCCGCTAGGCTCACGGGATGCCCGGCCCCTCGCCCGTCTCTCGCGTCACGGCCTGGCGGCAGCGGTGGGGCGACATCGCGCCGCTGCTCCTGGCCGAGTTCATCGTGTGGCTCGGGTTTGGGGCGCTCCTCCCGGTCCTGCCGCTGTACTTCACCTCGCAGGGCGTCGACCTGGCGCTGCTGGGGCTCGTGATCGCTGCCTGGCCCGCTGCCCGCCTGGTCGGCGAGCCCATCTTCGGTTGGCTGGCCGACCGGACCGCGCGGATCCCGCTGATGGTCATCGGGCTGCTGGCCACCGGCGTCTTCAGCATCCTCCCGCTCATCTTCACGGGACCACTCGCGTTCGTCCTCCTGCGTGCCGGGTCGGGCCTCGCGACGGCCGCCTACGACCCGGCGGCACGCGGCTACCTGACCGACGCGACCCCGCCCGACCGACGCGGCGAGGCGTTCGGTCTGTACGGGGCGGTCCAGATGGGCGGTCTGTTGCTGGGCCCGGCGATCGGGGCGCTCGGGGCGGGCTGGTTCGGCGGGATCGCGTTCGTCTTCGTCTTCGGTGGAATCGCCGCCTGGCTGGCGGCCATCCCGATCGCGCTGCGTGGGCGCGAGCCCGAACAGCGCACCCACCCGGCGCCCTCGCCCGACTCGACCGCCTTCCCGCCCGAGGCGCCATCGACCTCGCGCCGCGCCGCCGCCGACGTGGATGCCGACCGAGTGCCACGCGCGGCCGCTGGATCAGCGGCCGATCCCGACACGCCGACCCGGCTCTGGAACCGCGGCCTGATCGCGGTCCTGGTGATCAACGCCGGCGGCTACTTCGCGGGCGGCACGTACGAGGTCATCTGGAGCCTGTTCCTCCAGCGCCTCGGCGCCGGGCTCGACCTCATCGGGCTGACCTTCGCGATGTTCGGGCTGCCGGTGCTGCTTCTGTCGCCATTCGCGGGCCGGCTGGTGGATCGACGCGGATCGCTGGCGTTCATCGTCATCGGCTCGATCCTGCCCGCGCTGATGGGCATCGCCTATACGCGCATCGCTGACCCGTTCCTCGCGGTGCCACTCATCCTGATCGAGGCGACCGGGTTCGCGATGCTCAACCCAGCGCTCTACTCGGTGGTCGCCGCCAACTCGCCGCCAGGACGGTCATCCACGACGCAGGGCATCTTCGGCGCGGCCGGCACCGTGGGTTTCATCGTCGCATCGCTGCTCGCCGGGGTCCTGGCCCAGACCGACATCGTCTACCCGATGTACGTGTTCAGCGCCGTGCTCATCGTGAGCCT
>JBBQVJ010000081.1:0-10135 GCA_038211705.1 Candidatus Limnocylindrales bacterium
AAGCCGAGAAGTACTGGGGCATGCTGCGCGTCGATTCGGTCAACGGCGTGGATACGGACACGGCCCGACGCCGCCCGGTCTTCGGCGACCTGACGCCGGTCCACCCCGACGTCCTGATCAATCTGGAGACGGACTCCAAGAACCTCAGCCAGCGGCTGATCAACCTGGTCAATCCGATCGGCAAGGGCCAGCGCGCACTGATCGACAGCCCGCCCAAGGCCGGCAAGACGATGCTCCTCAAGCAGATCGCCAACGGCGTCAGCGCCAACTACCCGGAGATCCTCCTGATGGTCGCTCTCATCGGCGAGCGACCCGAGGAAGTCACGGACATGCGCCGCAGCGTCAAGGGCGAGGTCATCTCCTCGACCTTCGACGAGCCGACCGAGAACCACACCCACGTCGCCGAGATGGCGCTCGAGATCGCCAAGCGCCAGGTCGAGACCGGGCGCGACGTGGTCATCCTGCTCGACTCGATCACCCGTCTCGCGCGCGCCTACAACCTGGCCCTTCCGCCGTCCGGTCGGACGCTGTCCGGTGGCCTCGACCCGATCGCCCTCTATCCGCCCAAGCGCTTCTTCGGCGCCGCCCGGAACATCGAGGAGGGCGGCTCGCTGACGATCATCGGCACCTGCCTGGTCGACACCGGCTCCCGGATGGACGACGTCATCTACGAGGAATTCAAGGGCACCGGCAACTCGGAGCTCATCCTCGATCGCAAGCTCGCCGAGAAGCGGATCTACCCGTCGATCGACGTCCAGCGCTCCGGCACCCGCCGCGAGGAGCTCCTCCTCGAGGAGGGCACCCTCAAGATGGTCTGGACCATGCGCCGGATGCTGTCCGCGGTCGGTGCCAACGAGGGCATCGAGATCCTGCTCAACCGCCTCGCGAAGACCCAGTCGAACGCCGAGTTCCTCTCCTCGCTGACCAAGAGCCTCGACGCCTGACGTCGCGCTGGGCGGTTCTGAGGTTGCCCGTTTCGCAACGTCCGTGATACGGTTGGCCGGAAAGTCGTAAGCCCGCAGAGACGGGCGTCGGCCGCGATACAGAGACCCCAGCTCGAACCGCGACGACCTCGGACGGTCCGCCCCCAGGCCCCAGCCACGCGCCCAACCCGAAGCGCCCTGGACCGTCCGATGCCAGGAGACCGTATTGCTGAACGCTTCGGTCGGCTTCCAGCGCGTCCTCGGACGCCTGCGCCGGCCCCCGAACGACCCGACCGCGAACGACGCGCCCCGAACAGCTCGGAGCCGTGCTGTCGCCTCCAAGGCGCGACGTGGACTGCACCTCGTCGTGGTCGCTTCGCGTCTCGCACCGGTCCGTGAGCTTCCCGCCCGCACGTCCGCGCCAAACCCGGCGCCGATCTCGGCCGCAGCCGCGCTCACGTCCGCGCCGATGACCGCCGCCAAGACCATCGTTCCGAGCCCCGGCCCGCGTCGCTCCTGGATCGGCCGACTCGGGCCTGACCGCGTCGTCGCCGTCGCCGTCGCCGGCATCCTGCTTGGCGCGTCGCTCATCAGCATCACCGGCACGCAGGCGGCCGCCTCGACCGGCGGCACGAACGGCGATGGGCCGGCGCCCCGCATCGCCGTCGGTGGCGGCACCGCGGGCAGCACTGTCGGCGACGTCTCGAACGGCAGCACTGCCGGCGACGTCTCGAACGGCAGCACTGACGGCGACGTCTCGACCGGCAGCGTCGAGTTCGGTGCCCCGGATCCCGCCGCGGAGGCGATCACCCAAACGCCGTTCGCGGCCATCGATTTCGGCGACACGGAGATCGCCGCCGGCGAAGCCGCCCAGGTCGAAGGCCCGTTCATCGATGACGGCACGCTGGTCAAGCCGATCGCGGTCGACACCGTCGTCCCCGACGGCAGCGACCTGGTCAAGACCTATACGGTCAAGTCCGGCGACACCCTGGCCGAGATCGCGACCAAGTTCAAGGTCTCGCCGATGACGGTCGTGTGGGCCAACAACCTCAAGTCCAAGACCGACATCAAGAAGGGCGAGACCCTGCGCATCCCGCCCGTCACCGGGCTCATCGTCAGGATCGTCGCCAGCGACACGCTCGAAGGTGTCGCCCAGCGCTACGGACTCGACACCACCGACATCCTCGCCACCAACGGGCTCGACGACCCGAACCTCGTCGTCGGCCAGGTCCTCGTCCTGCCGGGGGCCAAGGGCAAGGCGATGGCCAAGCCCTCGATCAAGCCGTCGGACCGCCGCTTCATCGGCACAGGCGGTGGCAGCCGCATCCGGCCGCCATCCACCTATTCGGGGGGCAAATTCACGTGGCCCGTCGCCGGTGGCGGAAACTACATCAGCCAGTACTTCCACGGCGGCCACTACGGCGTCGACATCGCGGCGGACTACGGCTCCACGGTCCGTGCGGCGGCCGGCGGCACGGTCATCTATGCGGGCTGGAAGAGCAACGGCGGCGGCTACCAGGTCTGGATCGCCCATGGGTCCGGGTTGTACACCACCTACAACCACATGTCGGGCGTCTCGGTCGGGCTTGGCCAGCACGTCGGGCGCGGGCAGCAGGTCGGCCGGATCGGACAGTCCGGCAACGCCACGGGGCCGCACCTCCACTTCGAAGTCTGGCGCGGCCCGGTCTGGGACGGCGGCCAGCGCGTCAACCCGCTCGGGTACTTCTAGCTCCACGTCGTCCCGTCGCCAGGCCGCCTTCCGGGGCGCCGGCCGGAGCGTGCGAGAATGGTCGCGATGTTCCTCGACCGCGTGAAGATCTGGGTCCGCGCCGGTGACGGCGGCGACGGGGCCGCGACCTTCCGGCAGGAAGCGCACGTGCCCCGCGGCGGCCCTGATGGGGGGGACGGCGGGCGCGGCGGCTCGGTCTACCTCAGCGTCGATGCCGGCCAGACGACGCTCCGCGACTTCAACCACCGCCACCACTTCCGAGGCACGCCGGGCGGCCGCGGCACGCGCGCGCGACGGCACGGCAAGGCCGGCGACGACCTGACCCTCGACGTGCCACCCGGCACGGCCGTCTACGACGACGAGACCGGCGAGCTGGTCGCCGACCTCGTGGCGCTCGGTCAGACCGCGATCGTCGCCCGGGGCGGGCGTGGCGGCCTGGGCAACACCCATTTCAAGAGCTCGACCCACCAGGCCCCCAAGCACGCTCAGAAGGGCGAGCCCGGGTCCGAGGGCTGGCTGCGGCTCGAGCTCCGGCTGATCGCCGACATCGGTCTCGTCGGGCTGCCGAACGCGGGCAAGTCCACGATCCTGGCCGCGGTGACGGCCGCCACGCCCAAGATCGCCGACTACCCATTCACGACCCTCGAGCCCAACCTCGGCGTGATGGACCTCGGCGAGGAGGACGGCCGTCGGCCGACCATCGCCGACGTGCCCGGGCTCATCGAGGGCGCGAGCAGCGGTGCCGGTCTCGGCCACGCCTTCCTCCGGCATGTCGAGCGCACCCGGATCCTGGTCCACGTCGTCGACGGCGCCTCGCGCGATCCGGAATGGGACTACGACGTCATCCGCGAGGAGCTCCGCGCCCACGATCCGGCCCTGCTCGAGAAGCCGATGCTCGTCGCCTTCAACAAGACCGACATCCGCGCGGCGGCCGACGCCTGGTCCGCCTTCCGGAAGGCGAGGAAGGCCGAGGGGATCGATGCGGTCGCGATCTCGGCCGCGGCGGGCGACGGGATGGACGAGTTCAGGAGCCGGATCGCGGCGATCCTGCCCGATGCCGCCGAGCTCGCCGAGCCGCCCGAGCCGTCCGGCGTCGTCATCCATCGCATCGAGGAGATGGGCGACGGCTTCAGCGTCGAGCTCGACCCCGACGGTGTGCTTCGCGTCCGCGGCAAGCGCATCGAGCGGGTCGCCGCGCAGACCAACTTCGATGTCGAGGAGTCGGCCGAACGGTTCCAGCGCGAGCTGGCCCGCCTGGGCATCGAGACCGAGCTGCGCCGAGCGGGGGTCGCCGCCGGGGACACGGTCCGGATCGGTGGCACGGAGCTCGAATGGGAGGCGCAGCCCTGGGAGCGGACGTGACCCAGGGGCCGAGATCGGTCGTCCCCGGTTCGCTCGGGGTGTTCGGCGGGACCTTCGATCCGATCCACATCGCCCACCTGGCCGTCGCCGAGGAGGCCGCCGAAGCGCTCGGGCTCGAGCGCGTCGTGTTCATCCCGGCCGGCCAGCCACCGCACAAGCCCGGGCTTGACATCACGCCGGCCGTCGACCGGCTGGCCATGGTCGAACTGGCGATCGCCGGCAACCCCCGCTTCGCGGTCGATCGGCTCGAGATCGATCGGGCCGGGCCGTCATGGACGGTCGATACGCTCGAGGCGCTGCGAGCGTCGCGGACGGCGGCCGGCGCCTCGCCCGACCTGACCCTGGTCCTGTCGGCCGAGGCGTTCCTTGGCTTGATGACCTGGCGGGAACCGCGCCGGGTCATGGAGCTGGCACGGGTCGTCGTCGCGCCGCGCGACGGCTATCCGGACGCCGGGCTCGACTTCCTGGCCGAGCACCTGCCCGATCTGGCCGACCGGGCGACCTTCCTGGACGCGCCTCGACTGCGCCTGTCGGCGAGCGAGCTGCGAGCCCGTGCCGCGAGGGGTCGATCGCTTCGCTATCTCGTCCCGGATGCGGTCGCGGCCTATATCGGCGACCATGACCTCTACCAAGACCCACGGAGGAACCCTCGATCGTGACCGAACCCGCCATGCCCCGGATGCGCGACGTGCCCGCGGGCGCGCCAAGCGCCGACGGCCTGCCCAACCGCGCAAAGCGGTCGACGCCCGCACCCGTCGCCGAGCGTCCGCCGCTCGAGCTCGCCCGACGCATCGTCGAGCTGGCCGAGGACAAAAAGGCCGCCGACATCGTGCTTCTCGACCTCGCCGGCCTGACGACCATGGCCGATTACTTCATCATCTGCTCCGGCGGCTCGGAGCGACAGCTCGAAGCAATCGCCAGCGGGATCATCGGCAGCCTGCGCGACGAGAAGACCAAGCCGATCGGGCGCGAGGGGACGGCGGCCTCGCATTGGGTCCTGGTCGACTTCGGGTCGGTGGTGGTCCACATCTTCACGCCGCCGGAACGCGAGTACTACGGCCTCGAGAAGCACTGGTCCGAAGCCAAGACCATCCTGAGCGTGCAGTAGGGACTGACCGATGGCGTCGTACACGCTCAACAAGGCGGCAGTGGCGCACTGCCGGAAGCTCATCGACTCCCATCGGTACGTGCTCGACAGCGACTGGGGTGAGGCGGCGCCGACCGCCGATGATGAGAACGCCTTCCTGAAGAACCGCACCTGGGACGACTTCGCGCAGTGGCACCTCGGGCTGACCGACGGTGCGAATGACGAGACCAAGGCTCGCTATGGGTTCGTCTTCGGGGACTTCAAGCGGATCCATCGGACCGGGCTGATCGCGTGCGTCTATCGGGCCGCGGAGTGGCGCCACAAGTCGATCGAGCTGGCCGCCCACCGGCTTCTGCAGCACCTCGACAAGGTGAGCGCCGAGTAGCCCCGATGATGGCCGCTGGGCCCGGACACGGAGGAGGGCACCGATGACCGACCTGAAGACATCCGCGGCTTTGCCGGCGAGGTGATCGAGCCGAGCCACACGGCCGCCCGATGGTCAGGGCCGGCTTCGTGTGGGTCGGCGAGATGGCCGAGGCGCGACGGTATCTCGAGACATTCCGACGCGCGGTCGGGACGCCGATCGCCGAACAGGTCGACGAGATGCGCTACATCGATCTCCAGAGCAGCGGCGATGAGCGGCACCACCACGGGCTGCGGCGCTATTCGGCGGGACATTACCTGACCGAGTTCAGTGATGCGGCCATCGACGCCTACCTGGCCCGCGGCGTCCCGGCGGGAGCGTCCGAGCCCGACTGGGCACTGATGCCCGGCGGCGGGTTCCAGAACTACGGAGGCGCGATCGCCGATGTCGGCGAGAACGAGTCGGCCTTCAGCCACCGCCGGACGCTGGTCGAGTTCTTCGCCGGGCCCGTGCCTGGGCCGCGACCCTCGCGCCGTTCTCGTCGGGCGTCTACGTCAACGTCATCTCCGATGCCGGTGACGAGGGTGTTGGCCGCGCCTACCACGCCGATCAGCTCACCCGACTCGGCCAGCTGAAGCGCAAGTACGACCCAGACAACGTCTTCCACCTCAACCAGAACATCAAGCCGACGTAGTTGCTGGCACGGGGCGCCGTCCAGTGCGGCGTGCTGACGAGCGGGGTAGTTGGGGGGGTACTAGCGGGTCATGCCGTACGTGGTGGGTCGCCTCCTACAGTCGCCGCATGTCCGCCGTCAGAGACCGCTGTCCCGCCTGTGCCCGCCGGCTCATCACGACCCGGTTCGACACGACCTTCCGCCTGCCCGATCGAAGCGAGCGGTTGTGCTTCGGGATCCCCGGCGGGTTGTGCGAGGACTGCTCGCAGCTGTACATCGATCCGGAGCTGATCGAGCTGCTCGACCTCGGTGAGGGCCGCTGCGTCTTCGCCATCGAGAGCGACCTCGTCGTCCAGGAGCAGGCCTGGTCGTCCGGGCACTGACCCTCAGGCGCGCCGCCGGCCCCCGGCGTGGTCCATCACCCACAGGCTGAACGCCAACCGCCGCTGCGCGTCGCCACGCTCCTCGCCGGGCATGCCCTTGACCATGGCGTCGAGGTCGACAAGCCCTTCGAGGGCGGCGATGAGCTCCGGCGTGGTCCACGAGTTCGCCTGTTCGCGGAGCTTGCCCATCCGGAACTCGCTGTTGACGCCCATCGCCTTGGCGACAGCGGCCAGCCGTTCGCCCGCCGCCAGCCGGTCGCCGGTCTCGATCAACTCGCGGATGCGTCGATGAAGGACGGCCAGCAGGACCGGCTCGGGGGTGACCTCGAGCAGCCGATCGAGGAAGATCAGGGCCTGATCGATCCGTCGCTCGCCGACCGCATCGGTGAAGGCCCAGACCGAGCCCGGGACGGCCTGGGCGACGAGCGCGCGGACGTCGTCGAGGGCGATCGGGTCGGTGCCACGGTAGAGCGCGAGCTTGTCGAGCTCCATCGAGGCCATCCGGGTCTGTTGCCGCCGTTCGGCGTCGTTGTCCTGCACGAAGCCGCCGATTCGTTCGGCCAGGAGCTTGGCGGCACCCGGGACGAGGGCCAGGCCACGTTCGCGGGCTTCACCCTCGATCCAGCCGACCAGCGCGCCGCCCTTGGGCGCTCGGAACTCCCGGACCGTGCCACCGGCCGCGGCGACGGCATCGGCCAGACGCTTGGGTGCCGGTGTCTTGGCCCCGGACTGGCTGGCATCGAGGATGACGAGGGCGTTGCCCGGCGCGACCAGCGTCATCGCCGACAGGAACGCATCGCGATCCTCGTTCTTGACGACCAGGGCGCCCGGGTTGACCACGACCGCCAGCGTCCCACCACCGAACATGACCGGTGTCGCGACCCGCTCGTTGAGATCGGCGATGAGGCCAGTGGCGATGTTGCGGTTGCCGCGGACCAGCCAGCGTTCCATCGGCGCGCCGCTCTCGGCGGCAAGGGCGGCCTCGAAGCGATCGACGGCCCGCGACGCGGAGAGCTCGTCGTCGCCCCAGAAGAAGGCAAGCGGGGCCGGCATCAGCGTCTCGATCCGGCGGCGGTCGCCGTGGCGGCCTCTCGTGCGGCCCGGAGCGCCGGACCGGTCCAGGCGAGTCGTCGGACGTCGGCCGGTGCAACGCCGGCGGCGCGACAGACATCGGATTCGAGCCGAGCGGCTCTCGAGCGGACGGCGCGCATCTCCGCGTCGTCCCAGCCCACCACGCCCGTCGCCGTCTCGGGCCGAGGGTAGCGGCGGCTCCACGAGGCGAACCGGGCATCCATCGGCTCAAGCCGCTGTCCGGCACGCTTGTCCGCGTAGGCCACGATCCGCTCCTCGCGCGATGCGAAGGCCGCCCATCGGCGATAGCGGTCCCCGTCGAGCAGCCGCGTGACCGGGTGCCCGGCCACGGCCCGCGCCAGTTCAGGGTGACCTAGCCGGATCAGCCACGCGGCCGACCCGTCGCCATGGGGAAGGCCACGCGCCGGATCGTCGACCCCCAGCGCCTTGTCGGCGTCGTGGAGGAGCGCGGCCGACTCGACCAGGTGTCGGTCGACCTGCGTCCCGCACTCGTCGATCCGGGCGGCAAGCCAGCCGGCGACCTCGGCCACGGCGCGCGCGTGTCGTACGAACCAGGGCGGGGGATCGAGCGAGAGGAGGAGGGAAGCGGCGTCCACCCGCCCAGGCACCGTCATCGCTGCGATGGTACCCGACGGTCGGCGGCCGGCCGGTCTCGGCGACCTGGACCGGCATCGGGAGGGGCGGCGGCGGCTCCGGGAGGAGGCTCGTGACCGGGATCGCGCACAGGAACTGCGGCGTCCGCGCGGTCGCCAAGGTGGCCGAGATCGCGCTCGATCTCTGTGGCGTGGCGGGGACCGCGGCCGACGGCCGACCGCCTTCCGCGTGGACGGTCATGCCGTTCGCCTCGAACGCCACAACGACCGTGCCGTCGCGATCCGTGCGCAGGACCCGCGCCCCGGCCGCCGACAGTCGGTCGAGCGTTGCCTTGGCCGGATGCCCGTACGGGTTGCCGGCACCGGCCGATGCGACCGCCACGGCTGGCCGCACGGCCTCGATGAACGGCTGGGTGGTCGCCGTCCTGCTGCCATGGTGCGCGACCTTGAGCAGGTCGACGTGGGGCAGCCCCTCGGCGAGCAGCGACGGGTCGATGCCTTCCTCGACATCGCCCATCAAGAGGAACCGTCGCGGCCCCACCTGACCGAGCAGCACGACCGAGACGTTGTTGATGCCCGTCCCACCGTCCGGTGGCGTTCCCGGGACCTGGCCCCGGATCGGCCACAGGACGCGCATCGCGATCTCGTCCACCGCGAGGCGGTCACCGGCCGCCAGACCCAGCCGGACCGGCCGGCCCGGTCGGGTCAGCTCGCCAAGCCACGCCGCGTAGCCCGGCCCCGGACCGCGCATCCCGGGTTCGAAGACGCGGTCCACGCGATAGCGCTCGAGGAGCAGGGCGAGCCCCGCGACGTGATCCTCGTGCGGGTGGCTGAGGATCACCGCATCGATCCGGCGATCCCATGGAGGGACCCGGCGATCGAGGGCGACCAGCAGGCGATCAGGATCGGGTCCTCCGTCGATGAGCAGCCGGCCGCCGCGCGAGCCTTCGACGAGGATCGCATCCCCCTGGCCGACATCGAGGATCGAGATTCGGGCCGACGTCCCGGGCCGGGCCGCGACGACGCCACCGGTGACAACGATGGCGACCACGAGGGCGGCGATCCCGGCGCGTCTCGCCGAGCGACCGGTCGAGTGTCCGCGGTCACGCCTCCGGGCCGGATGGCCGATCGTCGCGGCAGGCCCTTGCGATCCGGCCGCCCCCGCTGCCCCGGCCATCCGTTGCGTCGGCGGAGGCCCAGGCGACGACGGGCTCGCGGAAGCCGGCCGATCGCGCAGGCCCGCACCCTGTCGCCGCCGCCGCCAGGCGATGCCGGCCAGCCCGGCCGTGGCGATCGCCGCGGCGCCGAGATCCCAGGGCGGTGTCAGCGTGACACTCGCGAACGGCAGCCCGGCCGCCACCTGGACGATCGCGATGAGGATCCGCAGCACGACCCAGCCCGGGGCGGCCGCCACCGCGCCGATGATCGCTGGCGCCCCGGCAAGGACGACCGTCCCGCCCGCCAGCGCGAGCAGCCCGGCGGCCATCGCCGGCGCGACCAGGGGCACGACAACCAGGTTGACGAGCGGCGAGAGGAGCGCGAGGCGCCCGAACGAGACGAGGATGATGGGCAGTGTCGCGGCCTGCGCGGCCAGCGAAACGCCGAGGCTCTCGGCCAGCCAGTGCGGCAGCCGGCCACGGCCCACCGTCTCGATCCAGTCGGTCAGTGGCGTCGCCCACGCGATCAGCCCCGCCGTCGCCAGCGACGACAGCTGGAACCCCGCGTCGCCGATGAGGCCAGGGTCGGCGAGCAGGAGCAGGGTGGCTGCCCAGCCCAAGGCGGTGGCGGCGCGGCCGGCGCGACCGGTCTCGCGCGCGAGCAGGACGACGGCTGCCATGAGTGCCGCCCGGACGACCGACGCCGAGGCCCCGGCGAAGGCCACGTAGGCCACGATGGCGAGGATCGTCACCACCGACCGCCGGCGTCGCC
>JBBQVJ010000082.1:0-10065 GCA_038211705.1 Candidatus Limnocylindrales bacterium
AGCGTGGTGATGGACCAGTCCGAGGTCGGGATCCGGACCTCAGCCGGCTGCGTGACATGGGCGTCCGGCTGGTGCTCGACGACTTCGGGACGGGCTATTCGTCGCTGGCCTACCTCAAGCACCTGCCCCTCGACACAATCAAGATCGACCGAACGTTCGTGGCCGGTCTGGATGGCGAGGTGGATCGCTCGATCGTGGAGGCGGTCATCGCGCTTGCCCACGGCCTGCGCATCAGCGTCGTGGCAGAGGGCATCGAGACCGAGGCGCAGTTCGAGATCCTGCGGGCGATGGGCTGCGATGTCGGGCAGGGCTACCTGTTCGCTCGGCCCCTGCCGGCGATCGATGCGGGCCGGTTGCTGGCCCCGAGCCGGTCGACCGCCTCGACCCGGGCAGCCGAGGCCGACACGCCCGAGGTGGTCGTCAAGCCGAAACGGGCCGCCGGCCGAACTCGACCCGTCCGAGCCCGACCGCGCCCCGTCGGCGGTGGTTCGCGGCGGGACCGCGCCTGATCGACTAGTTCCGGCCGCCGAGCAGCCGGAGCATGAACAGGAACAGGTTGATGAAGTCGAGGTAGAGCCGGAGCGCGCCGATGACGGCTGCCTTCTCCATCGAGCCGGTCGCCGCCGCCAGATCGCCCGACTGGATGCGCTGGACATCGTAGGCGGTCAGCGCCGTGAACAGCACGACACCCACGATCGAGATGACGAACGAGACTGTGCTGCTGTTCAGGAAGATGTTGAGGACCATCGCGACCAGCAGTCCGATCAGACCCATGAACAGGATCCCGCCAAGCCCGGCAAGCGAGCGCTTGGTGACGTGTCCGTAGATGCCCGCTGCACCGAACATCGCCGAGGCGCTCAGGAAGGCGGTGACGACGGATCCTGTGGTGTAGCTCGCCACGATCAGCCCGATGGTGATGCCGAGCGTCGCGGCGTAGACGAAGAAGAGCGCGAGCGCGATCGTGGCGCTCATCCGGTTGATCGCGCCGCTGATGACGACGACGATCCCGAGCTGGGCGATGAACAGCAGGAAGAAGTTGTCTTGCGCGAAGGCGAGCAGCCGTTCGTTGCCGGTCACGACCGCCGCGACGCCGGCTGTCAGCAGCAGCCCGGCGAACATCCACAGGAAGGCCTGCGTCAGGAACGCGTTGGCGAGCCGGGCGTCGGGCTTGACGCCGAGCGCGGACGGCGAGCCGGCGGCCGCCGCCGGGCCCGGCGTGCCGGGCGTCGGGATGGCCGTTCGTTCCGTGGCGTACGGGTTGGGGATCTGGTTCTGGGTCATGTCTTGCGGCCTCCTACACCCTCAGGGGGTCACCACATCAGGCCGGCGTCGCGCGGATCCCACCGCTCGGCCAGCAACGTCACTTTCACGTCATGGTCGACGACCGTCTCGGTCTGCTCCTTGACCTGCGCGATCATCGAGCCGGCGTAGGGACAGAACGGGGTCGTCAGGATCATCTTCACCTCGGTCGAATCCGGTCCGAGGATGATCTGCTTGATGAGGGCGAGCTCGACCACGTTCATCCCGATCTCGGGGTCGACGACGGCCCGCAGGGCGTCGAGGATGGCCAGCTCGGTCGCACGCCGCGCAGGGTCGAAGGCGGCGTCCGCCTCGGTCGCGACCGGCGCCGGCCCGGCAGGGGTCTCGGTGTCGATGGGGGTCTCGCTGGTGCTGTCGGTCATACGCGGGTCTCCGGTGTGTCGCATGAGCGTACCATCAGCCCGCTCGATGGCCTGTCGAGCGTGGCGGGCAGGGCTCAGGCAGCCGATCTCACCGTCTTGATGACGATGCCCGGGACCCGGTACTGGGCGGGCAGCCCGGCCGCCTCCGTCTCCGTCAGACCGGGGCCGCGCAGCGACCCGTTCCGCTCGAAGAAATCGGCATAGCGCTCGCGGTCGGCCGCCGCGTAGACGTACGCTGCCGCGATGCCGAGCACGCGCAGCTCGGGATGGTCGGTCAGGATCCTGGTCAGGTCGTAGCCGTTCGAGCGCAGCTCGAGCAGCTGGCGGACGGTCAGCCGCGATCCGTAACAGAACGGCTCACCATTCATGACCAGGGGATCCTGCTTTACCCACTTGATGGTCATCGCTCAGGCGCCCTTGTAGAGCAGGCGCAGTAGCGCGTTCCGCTTGCGTGCGTCACCGGCGACCCGGCGGTGCCAGCGATAGACCTTGATCGCGGCATCGAGCGCCTCAGAGGCGGCCCCGAGCTCGCCCGGGGCAAGGACGCTCGGGAACGCCGTCCGCAGCCCCTCGCACAGGGCGACCAGGTCATCCATCGGCGTCCGGCGGCGGCGGTAGACCGGGGCGGTGAACTCGGCGTACTCGCGGGCGAGGTCCGGCTCCAGCGTCGCAACGGACAGCGCGACCCGCTCGGCCAGCAGCTCGGCGTCGTGGAGCAGGTGGCGCAGGCCGGCCTCGTCGTAGCGCTGCTCGAGCGTCGGGTCGGCATCCATGGCGACTCGCAGTGCGCGCGCCGCCAGCCGTTCCTGGTTGACACGGATGCGCGCGGCGGCCTCGGGCAGACCCGCGGTCTGGTCGAGGGGCGGCAAACCTAGGCTTGGATGACTCACGATGGCTGAGTCTAGCGCGGGCGATGGGCCGCCGCCACGGGTCGGCTCGTCCGGACTCGGCCTGGCTCGCGGCCGGGATGCGCCGCACCGCGCGGCCCCGCGGCTACGATGACGCGGTGACCGACCTGCCCCAGCCGCCCCCCAACGACGCGGCGCCAGCCAGCCCCGGCGAGCAGCGACGGCTGGCCCACGCGCCCGGCGATCGCTACCGCGCCGCCGAGGCGGCGGGAGTCGAGGCCAAGGGACCCGACCCGGCCGCCTCGATCGCCCGGGGCGTGGCCGTCGCCGCGGTCGTCGCGATCGTCGGGGCGGTGGCCATCGTGGTCGTCGGCGGGATCCTGACCCTCGCCGATGTGCTGCTCGTCGTGGCCGGGTTCACCGGCTTCGGGATCGGCGTCGCCCTGCGCCGGGGCGCAGGTGACCGGTTCGGCCGTCGTCGCGACCGGGTGGTCGTCGCACTGATCCTGGCGCTTGGCGCGGTCGCGCTCGGTCAGTTCGGGCTGTGGCAGTACGCCCGGATCGAGGGCGGTGTGCTCGGACCGATCGACTACCTGGGCCAGGTCTTCGGGCCGCTTGTCGTCCTTGAATTCGGGGCGGCCGCAGTGGTCGCCTGGTTCGTCGTCCGTTGAGCGACGACCCGCGCTTCCGCCGTCCGACGGAGGCCGATCACCGGACGATCGTCGGGCAGGTCGACGACTGGTGGGGCGGCCGGGCACTCCATCAGCTCCTGCCTCGGCTGTGGTTCCAGCACTTCACCGGCACCTCGTGGGTCGCGGAGGACGCCGAGGGCCGGCTGATCGGCTTCCTCGTCGGGTTCATCAGCCCGGACCGGTCCGACGTGGCCTACATCCACATGGTCGGGACCGGCCCCAACCAGCGCCGATCAGGGCTCGGCCGGCTGCTGTACGAGCGGTTCTTCGAGGACGTCCGCGGGCGCGGTGTGCGGCGGGTCAGCGCCGTCACCTGGCCCGGCAACCGGGTCTCCGTCGCGTTCCACCGGGCGATGGGGTTCGAGCCATCGACCGGGGCCGGCACCCAGAACCTGTATGGCACGGCGGCCTATCCCGACTACGACGCCGACGGCGACGACCGGGTGGTGTTCAGCCGGGAACTGTGACGTCGGCCGGCGTCAGCTGCTCGTGGAGCAGGCGCCCAAAGGTGGCGACCCGGTCCGCCTCCGGGACGGCCTCGAGCCAGCGCCGCAGGAGCGCCTCGCCCTCGGCATAGACGAAGATGTAGGTCCGCCACAGCGGATGCTCGATGAACTCGAGCCGCTTGGCCGCCTGCTCCGGCGTGTCCCGGCCCACATCGAGGAGATAGGTCAGCACCTCGTCATGCGTCCGTCCGTCCGCGTGACGCAGGATGGCGGCGTTACCGCCGATCGACCGGAGCGTCTCGCGCGGCGTCGCGAGCGCGACGGTCAGCTCCGCGGCCGCGCGCGCGGCCGCAGCGTCGGCGGCGATCGGCAGCCGGGCCCGATCGTAGAGCTCGACGAGCAGATCGGGGCGCCGGTCCGGTGGCGAGGCGAACCCCACCCCGAGATCGGCGAGGCCCTCACTGATGAGGCATTGCGGGGTGTTCATCATCAGGATCGATGACTCCAGCCGACCAAGCCGGTCGACGAGATCCGTCTCCTTCCAGACCCCCTCGAGGTGGTGGCCCGGGTAGGCCTCGTGGGCGACGAGGCCGATCAGGTTCGCGGCGCGGACCGGCAGGTCGGTGTTGATATCGATCCTCGATCGGCGGCCGCCGTAGAACCAGTTGTACGCCGACCAAGGCTGGCCGGTCACCAGCCCGACGCTGAGATCCTCGCCTTCGGGCAGACCGAAATCCACGGCCGCGGTGGCGCGGAACCGGTCCACGAGCCAGTCGACGACGCCCGGCAGCCGATCGATCGGCACCTCGAAGCGGACGTCCCAGGCGGCGAGTCGATCGGTCAGCGACCCGTCGCCCGGCAAGAGCGCATCGATTCGAGCTGCAGCCGCCTCGAACTGCTCGTCCGGGTAGCGCGGCGGCGCGTAGGCGAAGCAGCGGACGACGTGATCAAGGTACGGGAGCGACTCGCCGGCCAGCGCCGCAGCGTGCGTCTCGAGAGCGACCAGCTGGGCGTCGAGCCAGGCGCGACGGTCGGGTTCCACGGCCTCGGCCGGCAGCCGTTCCCGGAGCGCGATCGCATCGTCGCGGAGGCGGGCCGGCGGCCGGAGCTGTTCCATGTCGACCTTCGCCTTGAGCTTCGCCGGCCCGAAGTACCCGTCGACGATGCCCGGGATGTGCTGCTCGAGCCGGAGGGACAGCAGGATGTAGTCGCGGGCGACTGGATCCGGGGCCGGGACGAAGCGGGTGCCGCCGACGGCCGGGACACGGTCCGTATTCGGACGATCGACCGTCATCGCTGCATCTTCTCGGGACGAGGTGCCCGGGGCGCGTCGTGATCCTGGTGCGCGTCCGCCTGGCGCCGGGCCTCGGCCAGGCGCTCGGTCAGGGCGGGATCGGCCGGCAGACCGGCACGATCGGGCGGGCGGTCGTGAGTCCGCCCACCGGAGCCGCCAGGCCCACCGGGTTCGCCCCGCTCGCCGGCTCCACCCACCGCGGGATCGGCCGTCCCTATTCCCCCCGACTCGCCGACGAACGGCATCCCCTGGCGCTCCACGGCGTCGAGACTCATCCGCAGCGCGGCGGTCTTCTGCTCGGCCACCTCGCGCACGTAGGCGGCCTCCTCATCGGCCGTCATCGGGCGGCCACGGATGATGCCCTTGGGCTTGCCGACCATCAGCCAGGCGAGGTGGTAGCGATCCATGCTGCCCCACGCCGTGGCCAGCAGATCGTCCGAGCGCTTGAGCCACATCTGGAGCGAGGGCAGCGACGGGTTGGCGCGCAGCCGGTCACCCTCTTCGACGAGCTGCCGGGTCCCGGCGATCAGCTCGTCACGGGTCATGGGGTCTCGCCGGCGATCATCGCCTCGCGATCGGCCCGCGCCCGACGCGTCCACGGTCCGGGCCGGCCATCACCGATCGGTCGGCCCTCGAAGCTCGTGACCGGCAGGATCCCGGCCACGCTCGACGATAGGAATGCCTCATCGGCTTCGTGGAGATCGGCCCGGGTGAGACGCCCCTCGAACGGCCACAGGCCGACGCGCGAGCCCCACGCCAGCAGCCACGACCGGGTCGTCCCGGGCAGGATGGCGCAATCGAGCGATGGCGTGGCGAGCTCGACGACGCCGCCCTCGGCACCCGGCCGAACGAGGAAGATGTTGGCGGTGGTCCCCTCGGACAGGTGATCGTCGACGGTCAGGAACAGTGCGTCGTCGGCACCGGCCCGACGGGCCTCGAGCCGGGCGTAGACGTAATCGGCACGGGACGTGGTCTTGAGCATGGCCAGCGGATTGGCCGGGTCGCGCCGGACCGTCGAGGCAACGAGCCGGAGCCCGCGCTCGAGGTGGTCGGCCGGCGCGGCGACGACCGGCCAGGCCTGGATCGCGATGGTCGGCGGGACCGTCTCGTCGGGTGGCAGCAGGCCGCGTCCACGGAAGGCCCCGCGCGACACCGTGATCCGGACCGAGGCGTCGCCGGCCGGGCCATCGAGGCGATCGGCGACGAGCAGATCGGCGATGCCGGCCGCGAGCCGCGCTTCGAGGTCGCGGGGCAGACCGATGTCAAGCCCAGCGGCCGACCCGCGGAGGCGGGCGATGTGCTCGGCCAACTCGGTCGCCCGGCCGCCCCGGACGCGCAGCGTCTCGAAGATGCCGTCACCCAGCTGGAACCCGCGATCGAAGACAGACAGGTGCAGCCCGTCCGCGGGATGGATGCGGCCGTCGACCCAGACATGACCGGGTGCCGGCGGCCGATCGGGATCGCTCACCCGACCTCGACTCCACCGATGGCGCCGAGCGGGCCGCGCGCCTTGGTCACGGTCTCCTCCCACTCCGTCGCCGGGTCGCTCTTCCAGGTGATGCCGCCACCGACATGAAGCGTCAGCCGGCGGCCGTCGGCCACGAACGTCCGGATGACGATGCTCGTCTGCATCGCGCTGTCCGGTCCGATCCAGCCGATCGCCCCGGTGTACGGTCCGCGCCGGATCGGCTCGAGACCTTCGAGGATCTCCATCGCGCGGATCTTGGGGGCACCTGTGATCGAACCGCCGGGGAACGCGGCGGCGAGCAGGTCGAAGACGTCGCGTCCCTCGGCCAGGACCCCGGTCACCGTCGACACCAGGTGCTGGACGGCGGCCGTCCGCTCGAGCCGGCACAGGCGCGGGACGCGGACCGTCCCCGGCTGGCAGACCCGGCCAAGGTCGTTGCGCAGGACGTCGACGATCATCACGTTCTCGGCACGGTCCTTGGCGCTCGACAGGAGCTCGCGCGCGAGCGCCCGGTCGGTCGCCGCGTCCCGGCCCCGCGGACGGGTGCCCTTGATCGGGTCGGTCGTGACGACGCCATCGGCATCGACCGACAGGAACGGCTCGGGCGACGCGGACAGGAGGGCTCGGGGGCGGCCGCTGAGCTGCCCCGGCCCGAGGTCGAGGTAGGCCGAGAAGAGCGACGGGTCACCGGTGCGCAGCCGTCGGTAGAGTCCCCACGGATCGCCATCGAACGGTGTCTCGAGCCGCCGGGTCAGGTTGGCCTGGTAGAGGTCGCCCGCCGCGATGTGGTCACGGACCCGCGACACACCGGCCTCGTAGGCCGCGCGGTCGAGACCCGATCGGAACGTGAACGGGCCCACTGGCGCCGTCTCCTCGGCCGGCCTGGCCGGCGTGGTCAGGCGGGCATGCACGTCATCGAGTCGGCGGGCCAGGCGGCGCCCATCACCGTCAAGCGCTCGGCCACCGAGCCAGGCATGGCCGGTCCGCCGATCCCACGCGACGACCCAGTCATGGAGCGCCAGCCGGAGTGGCGGCAGGTCCTGGTCCGCCGGCGAGATGGCCGGCAGCCGTTCCAGGACGGCGCCCAGGTCATAGCCGAGGAACCCCACGAGGCCACCTAGGAACGGCGGCGCGTCGGCCGGGACGACCACCGTCCGGTCGAGCCTTGCTGCCAGCCGGCGCGCGACGGCGAATGGGTCCGGGCCCGCCGCCGGCGACTCGAGGACGGCGACCGGATCGGCCGTCAGGTAGGTCCAGCGCGCGTTCCGCCCGGGGCGCGCGCTCTCGAGCAGGACCAGCCCGGGCAGGTCGCGAAACGTCTCCGCGGCGTCGATCGCGCGGGTCGCGGCGACGCGGTCGGGCAGCCGGCGGAGCCGGAGTGGCGCGTTGGCTCGGTGGGTCGGGATCACCGGCCGATGATACGGCCGAAGGCCTGCTCGGGCGGGTGGCCACGCGGGCCGGCGTCGCGCGGGCCTGGCCCCCGGCCTGCGCGCCGTGCGAGACGCCCGACCGGCCGCGACCGTGCTCGCGCTAGCATCCCCGGATGCGGACGCGAGACTTGGGCATCGCCATCGGGCGGGGCCGCCCTGGCCCCCTCAACACCATCACCGATGTCCCCGGGGTCCGGGTCGGTCACGCGACGATCGTCGAGGGCGACGGGCCGCTCGGCGTCGGCAAGGGCCCGGTCCGGACCGGCGTGACCGTGGTCGTGCCGCGCGGCAAGGACGACTGGCTGGAGCCGGTCTTCGCGGGCTGCCACCGGCTCAACGGCAACGGCGAGCTGACCGGCCTCGAATGGGTCCGCGAATCAGGGATGCTGACGACACCGATCGCGATCACCACCACCCACAGCGTCGGCGTGGTCCGCGACGCGCTGGTCGCGGCCTCGGTCGAGGGCACCAACTCCAACGACGCCGCATGGTCGCTACCGGTCGTCGGCGAGACCTACGACGGGCTGCTCAACGACATCAACGGGTTCCATGTTCGGCCGGAGCACCTCCGATCGGCGCTCGACGCGGCGACCGGCGGGCCGGTCGCCGAGGGAGCGGTCGGCGGCGGGACCGGGATGATCTGCCACGAGTTCAAGGGCGGGATCGGGACCGCGTCACGCGTCCTCCCGGCGGCGCTCGGCGGGCACACCGTCGGTGTGCTCGTGCAGGCCAACCATGGGAAGCGCGCGTGGCTGCGCGTCGACGGTGTCCCGGTCGGGGCCGAGATCGGGACCGAGATCGTCCCGAGTCCCTACGACGCCGCCGAGGTGCTGGCCCGGCGGCTGCCGCCCGGCTCGGGCTCGATCATCGTCGTCGTGGCCACAGACGCGCCGCTCCTGCCACATCAGTGCGAGCGGCTCGCCCAGCGGGCCGGTCTGGGCATCGCGCGGGCGGGCGGGACCGGCGGTCACACCAGCGGTGACCTGTTCATCGCCTTCGCGACCGGCAACCGCCTACCGTCGCTGGACGACGGCGCTCTGCGGGCGCTGGCCTACGAGGTCCGGGCGGTCGGTGACGGCGTCATCGATGCGCTCTTCGACGCGGTCATCGAGGCGACCGAGGAGGCGATCGTCAACGCCCTCGTCGCCGCGCGGACGATGACCGGGCGCGACGGGATCACCGCCCACGCCCTCCCCCACGACCGGTTGCTCGAGGTGATGGCGGCGTACGGCCGGGCGGCGGCACCGGAAGCGCGGGACCGCTAGCGGCCCGAACCTTCAGCCGGCGGTGATCGGGGCCGGCTTCTCGATCGCGACGCCGATCAAGCTGCCGTACTCGGTCCATGATCCGTCGTAGTTGCGGACCCGGTTGTAGCCGAGCAGCTCGTGCAGCACGAACCAGCTGTGGCTGGAGCGCTCACCGATCCGGCAATAGGCGATGACGTCCTTGTCAGGCGTGATGCTCTTGGCCTCGTACAGCGTGGCGAGATCCTCGGCGCTCTTGAAGGTGCCGTCCTCCTTGACCGCCTGGGCCCAGGGGATCGACGCGGCGCCTGGGATGTGGCCGGCCCGCTGGGCGGTCTCGCTCATCCCGGGGGGCGCGATGATCTCGCCGTTGAACTCGGCCGGCGAGCGCACATCGACCAGCGCCAGCTCGGGGTCGCCGAGCCGCGGCAGGATGTCGTCACGGAACGCACGGAGGCTGAAGTCGGGCTCGGGGAGCTCATAGCCGGTCGGCGCGTAGGACGGGTCCTCGACCGTCAGCGCCAGGCCGTTGTCGAGCCAGTACTTGCGCCCGCCGTTGAGGATGCGGACGTCCTTGTGGCCGTACAGCTTGAGCTGCCAGTACGCCCAGGCGGCGAACCAGTTGTTGTTGTCGCCGTACAGGACCACCGTGGTGTCCGGCCCGATCCCGGACTCCGAGAGGAGCTTGCTGAAGTCCTCGCGGCCGGCGATGTCGCGCCGGATCCCGTCGGCCAGCTGGCTGGTCCAGTTCCAGCCGACCGCGCCCGGCAGATGGCCCTGCTCGTAGGCCGTGGTGTCGACGTCGACTTCCACGAAGCGGACCGTCGGGTCGTCGAGGTGGGCCAGCGCCCAGTCGCTGTCGACGAGCGCGTCCTCGGTGGCATATCCGTGATGCGTCATGAATCGTTGCTCCCTCCTGCGGTGTGCCTGGCGAAGGTTGATGCCGGTCGATGGCCCTCGG
>JBBQVJ010000083.1:0-9958 GCA_038211705.1 Candidatus Limnocylindrales bacterium
GCGCTGGAGTTCGAGCAGCTGCGGCAGCCGGCGGCTGATGGCCAGGATCATCATCAGGACGTACTCCGCGATCGGGCGGCTGAAGACCCCGCGGGCGTTGGTCACCACGACCCCGCGCTCGATGGCGGCCGGGGTGAGCGCCCGCTCCACGCCCGAGGTCGCTGAGTGGACCCAGGTCAGGCGTGGGGCGCGGGCAAGGATGCGGTCGAACGCATCCGAGCTAAGCCAGCCACGGAGCATGACCTCGACATCGTCGAGCGGTCCGTCGGCCAGCCCTTCGACCGAGACCGTGACGATGGCCGCCTCGGGCGCCGCCGCCCGGATGCGTTCTAGGTCGCGCGACCGATAGCGCGCGGACAGGATCGGGCTGAGCGCGATGGCGGTGGGTGCTCCGTTGCGACCCGACCCGGGACCGGCCCGTCCCGGGACCGACTCGGTCACGCGGGCGACCCGACGAGAACGCGGGCGATCCAGCGCTCGGGCGCTTCGATCTCGCCGTCACGCGGCAGCGTTTCGGGGCCGTCCCAGAGGTGCGTCAGCGCGGCCGGACCGCGCCGCGCGGCGATGGCCCGAACGAACTGCTCGCCCTTCTTGTACTGCTCCATCTTGAGATCCATCCCGGTGAGACGGAGCATCGTCCGTTCGAACGGCGTCCGCTTGGTCCGACGTTCGTGGAATCGAGCGCTGATCTGCGTCACGCCCGGCACCAGGTCGCGCCCGACCTCGTCCATCACGTAGTCGCTGAAGCCCTCGAGCAGGCTCATCACGGCCTGGACGTCGCGGAACAGCGCCTTCTGCTCGGGACCCATCATCCGCTCGATCCAGTGCTCGCCGCCGCCCTCGCCCCGGAGCGACTGGCCGAGCCCGCGGAGCGCCTCGCGCCCCAGCCCTCGAGCATCCTTGCCGAACAGCCTGAGCTGCCGCTCGAGCCGCTCGGCGAGGTACGGCCGCAGCCACGGATGAGCCTCGAACTCGAAGGCGTGGGTCGTCTCGTGGAGCGCGATCCAGGTACGGAACGGGCCGATCGGCACCCCCAGCGCCTTGGCGGTGGCCCGGATGTTCTCCTCGACGAACAGCAGGCGGCCCGGTGCCGCCTCGGTCGAGAGCAGCGCGAGGTCGTACTGACCAAGGACGCGGGTGCCCATGAAGCCCAGCAGGAATCCGAGCTGGCGGGTCGTCACCCAGCGGTTGGCCAGGGCCATCGTCGCCTTGGCGAGGCCCCCGCCGGGCGGGATGACCTGGTCGAGCAGGTCCGTCTCGAGCTTGCTCATCAGCGAGGCAAACGAGCCGGTGTTGGCGCGCACCCAGCCGGCACGATCGACGACGCCGGCGCGGTCCACCACGCCCGGCAACTGGCTCCCCAGCGCGGTCGAGAGGGCGGGCACGATCCGGGACATCGCCTCGGCATAGGCCGGCTCCGCAGCGCGGAGCTCGGCCGGGTCGAGCGTGCCAGGCGCGGCGCGCAGGCGGCTGATCGCGATCCGCTCGACCTCCGGCCAGTCGACGAGCCCGCGCCGGGCCGCACGTTCGGCATGGCGCCCGGCCACGGTCGCCGCGGCACCCAGCGCCGAGCCGATGAGGAGCCCGGCCTGCCACACCCGATCGTCGCGCCAGGACGGGCGGCGGCCGGACCGATCGGCGCGGCCGGTCATCGCGTGGCGACCGCCAGCTCGACCGACTCGACCTCGGGGAAGGCCGAGCCGAACAGCCGGCCGGCGAGGTCGTGGAAGGTGTCCGCGTCGCCGGTCGTCAGCTGGCGATGGACCGCGCCGACAGTCGGATCGGCCTCGAGCCCGTTGATGCTCAACAGCTCGGCCAGCGCCGAGGCGGTCGCGGTTGCGGAGTCGACGATGGCGATCCGCTCCCCGACCTGGGCCTCGATGATCGCGCGCAGCAGCGGGTAGTGCGTGCACCCGAGCAGGAGCGTGTCGATCGTCGCACCGGACGGTCGCGGGAAGATCGATTCGCCGGCCGCGTCGCGCTCGCCGAGGAGCGGCGAGAGGGCGTCGGCCACGGCGGCCTCGGCGATCGGTCCGGTCAGATCGCCCGCCTCGACCAGCGGCACCAGCGCCGGGGTCGCGTGCTCGTAGACCTCGACCGCCGGGTTCTCATCCTTGATCGCGGCGAAGTAGGCGTGCGACCGGATCGTGGCCGGCGTCGCGATCACCCCGACCCGTCGGTTACGGGTCGCCAGCGCTGCTGCCGAGGCGCCGGGCCGGATGACGCCCAGGATGGGCAGGTCGTAGCGACGGCGAAGGACCCCGATGGCGACCGCGGTCGAGGTATTGCACGCGACGACGATGGCCTTGACCTCGCGCTCGGCGAGCAGGTCGAGCGATTGGGTCGAGAAGGCCAGCACCTCCTCGTCCGACCGGACGCCGTACGGGGCCCGTGCGTTGTCGCCGAGGTAGATGGTCGATTCGGCTGGGCTGCGCCTGACGATCTCGCGCAGGACCGTCAGCCCGCCGACCCCGGAGTCGAAGACCCCGATCGGGCGCGGATCTGACATCAGCGCCTCAGGACCGCCCGGCGGCGGCGGTCAAGCGGGGCGCATTGAGGAGGTCGCTGGCGACGCGCATGACGTCCTTGGTGATCGCCGCGTCCGGGCTGGCGAGCACGAACGGGACCCCCTCGTTGTTCGACTGGACGACCAGCATGCCGTCCGAGACGACGCGGTGCTCGGGCACCCGCCCGAGGGCGCGTTCGAGGTCCTGCGGGTCGATGCCGCCGGGCGAGTCGGCCCGGTTGACGAGATAACGCACCTTCGAGGCCGCGTAGCCGATCGAGCGGAACGTGTCGGCCATGGCGACCGTGTTGTGGATCGTCGTCGAGTCGTAGGTGACGATCTCGACGATCACGTCACTGGCATCGAGGAACGCCAGGTTGATGTCGTTGAGATAGCTCGACATGTCGATGACGATCGCGCCGTAGACGCGGCGCAGGAGCGACAGGACCTTCTCGACGTCGCGCGGGGTCAGCATCTCGGCCATCTCGATGCGCGGCGGCGCCAGCAGGATGTCGATGCCCGACGGGTCGCGCCACAGGACGTCGCTCAGGTCGGATTCGGCGATGCGGTCGGTCGGCAGGTCCAGGATCGACGGCGCGTCGACCGGCACCTTGAGCAGCGAGCGCAGGTCGCCGAACTGGAGACTGCCGTCGATGAGCACGGTCCGCTGCTCGAGCAGCCCTAGGGCGACCGCGAGGTTGAATGCGATGGTCGTCTTGCCGACACCGCCCTTGGGCGCGAACACGCTCATGACCTGGGTGCTGGTCGTCGCCTGGAGTTGCTCGAACTCCTTGCGGGCCGTGGCGATCCGGGTCATCAGGTCGAAACCCGAGAAGGGCATCGCCAGGACGCCGTGGATGCCGGCCGAGGCGTCGGGCTCGACCGGGTTCTGCGGGACCGTGAGCACGATGACCGGGATGCCGAGTTCCGCCGCGTGGATCATCGACACGAGCTGGAGGCCTTTGATCCGGCCCTGGAGCAGCGCGTCGACGAGGACGACGTCGGGCCGCATCTCCTTGATCGTGGCGACCGCCCGGCTACCGTCGCTCAGGACATCGAGCAGCTTGACCCGGCCCTGGGCGTTGAGCAGTCCGCGGATGTACTGGGCGACCTGCGGGACATCCTCGACGATGAGCAGGCGCGTCTGATCACTCGGTGGCATTCGCCGGACGATACCACGAGGGTCCGACGTTGGACCGATCCCGTTGGTCCCGGCTGCGATGGTCCGGGATGGCCATCGGTCAGGGCTTGACCGCGAGCAGGATCGCCCGCTCGCTGCCGGGCCCCATCGGGCCCATGTCGTAGCTCCCGGCGAGGACCTCGACGACCAGCCCTGCGTCCTCAGCGAAGCCGCGCAGCTCGTCGGCCGACACGAGGCGCAGCCGGTCGCGCCGGACCCAGCGCGATGGCGCCGCGCCCTGGCCACCCTCCTCGAAGATCGTGGTCAGGCTGACGCTCGCGCTCGCCGCGTCGTGCTGGGCCGAGGCGACCTTGGTGACGATCGCGCCGGTCTCCGGGTCGAGCCGCGGCCATTCGAGCATGATCCGGCCGTCGAACCGGGCCAGGTCGTCGGCGTCGGGCAGCCATACGTCGACGACAGCGAGACCACCCGGTGCGAGGTGATCGGCCAACGCCCGCAGCGCGGCCCGCTGCGCCGCCCGGGTCGGCAGGACGAGCAACGAGTTGAGCGCGATGAAGGCAAGACCAAACCGGCCCGTGTCGGGCAGCCGGAGCCCGACGATGTCGGCTTCGATCAGGGTCAGGCGGTCCTCGCCGGCGGCCCCGCGGGCGCGTTGCCGCGCCCGGTCGAGCATCGCCGGGTCGAGGTCGACGCCGGTGACGCGATGACCGGCCTCGGCCAGGGGGATGGCCAGCCGGCCGGTCCCGACGGCGAGCTCGAGGATCGGGCCCTCGGCGCGGTCGGCCAGGGCGAGGTAGAGGTCGAGATCGCCCGGGTCGTCGACGAGGTCGAGGTCGTAGAGCCGGGCCAGGGCGGCAGCGGTCGCGGGATCCGGTCGATCGAGGGCCGAGGCGTCGATCGTCAGCCCTCCCAGCGGACCGGCCGGCCCGATTGACGCTTGACGGCCAGCGCGCTGATCGCCTCGAGCGCTGCCCGATTGGCGGCCATCGCGGTCGTCTCCGCCTGGTCGTACGGCGGCGAGACCTCGACGATGTCCATCCCGGCCAGCTCGACCGCACCGACGATCTGGCGGATGGCGCGCAGGACCTCGCGGGTGAGCATCCCGCCGGGTTCGGGCGTCCCGGTGCCGGGCGCCATCCCGGGGTCGATGACATCGATGTCGAGCGAGAGGTAGATGGCGTCGGGTCCGTCGAGCGCCTCGGCGATCGCGTCGGCGATGACCGCCTCCGCGCCGCGCTCCTCGATCTCGCGCATGAAGTGCCAGCGCAGACCCTGCTCCTTCATCCAGTCGAACGTCTCCCGCGGCGGCCAGTAGCCACGCAGTCCCACCTGGACGAAGTTCTTGCCCTTGACCGCGCCCGACTCGATCAGCCGTCGCATCGGTGTGCCGTGGCTGGCCAGGACTCCGAACGTGTCGGTCGCGGTGTCGGCGTGGGCATCGAAATGGACGATCCCGATGCTCCCCGGGCGGCGCACCTCCGCGATCGCGGTGGCGGCCGGCCAGGTGATCGAATGGTCGCCACCGAGGATGATCGGGATCGCGCCGGTCACGGCGACCTCGCGGACCTTGCGGTAGATCATCGCGTGCCCCCGCTCGATCCAGGCCGGCACGATGTTGGCGTCGCCGGCATCGACCACGGTCAGCACGTCGAACGCGTCGACGTCGAGCTGGAGCGAGTGGATCGAGCCCGAGGTGTACTGCGCCTCCCGGATCGCCCGTGGTCCGAACCGGGCGCCAGGTCGGTGGCTGACGGCGTCGTCGAACGGCGCGCCGATGATCGCGACATCGACCGCCAGCCGGCGGAGCTCGGCCGGGTCCGTGATCCAGGGCAGGTTCATGAACGTCGTCGGGCCGACGTATGTCGGCAGGTCGAAATCGCTGTAGGTGACGTAGTCGGCGTCCCAGCCGTTGTGACGAGCGAAGTCGCCGTCCGGGGCGGGGTCGGTCCGGGGGTCGGCCACGGGATCCTCCGGAGACGGTCGCAGCGTCAGGCCGCGCGGATCGGGTCCGTCTCGCTGGGGGGCGTCGCCGGTTCGAAAACCGTCGTCCAGCTGGACGCCGCGGGTAGCGTAGCACCCAGGTCGGGGGTTCTCAGGCTTCTTCGCGGAACTCGGCCCAGGCGGCGGCGACGAGATCGGGGTCGTTGAAGAGCTCGACGGCGGTCTGGGCGATGAGCGTCGCGGCGAGGAGGGTCACGTCGTCAGCGCGCGGGGTGGCGGCGGCATCGCGGAAGAGGATCGAATGACCGGGGGTGCCCTCCGGGGCGATGGCCAGGTCGGGGTGGATGGTCGGGCAGACCCAGCTGACATTGGCCATGTCCGTCGAGCCGGCGGTGGGGTCGTCACCCTGGTCTTCGATGCCGTAGGCCGCCATGTTCGCCCGGAACCGCTCGGCCAGGACCGTGTTGTTGCGCATCGTCCGGGCGCCGCCCGAGAAGGTCACCTCGACGGTGGTGTCGGTGGCGAGGGCCGCCGCCTGGCATAGCTCGCGGAACCGTTCGCGCATCTGGGCGTAGTCGGCCTCGTTATCGCTCCGGACCATGAACCAGGCAGCCGTGCGGTCGGGGATGATGTTGGCCGCCGTCCCGCCCTCGCGGATGATCCCGTGGACCCGGGCGGTCGGGCGGAGCTGCTGGCGCCACAGCCCGACCGAGGTGAAGAGCAGGATCAGCGCATCAAGCGCGTTCTTGCCGCGCCACGGGTCCGACGCGGCATGCGACTGGAGTCCCGTATAGACGACGTCGACGTCCTCCGACGCCAGCGGGAAGCTCTCGACATGATTCCGGTCGCAGGGGTGGTAGAGCAGCGCCGCATCGAGGCCGTCGAACAGCCCGTCGTCGATCATGATCTGCTTGCCGCTCCCCCGCTCCTCGGCCGGCGTGCCGAGGAAAACGATCTCACCCGGCAGCTCGTCGGCCAGAGCCGCCAGGGCGATCGCGGCACCGACCCCGGACGCGGCCATCGTGTTGTGGCCGCAGCCGTGACCGAGGCCGGGCAGTGCGTCGTACTCGGCCAGGATCCCGATCCGCGGGCCCGGCCCGCCGCCACCACGGAGCGTGGCGCGGACCGCCGTCCGGAGGCTGCCGGCCGGATGCTCGACCGCGAACCCGTGGCGGGCCAGGACCTCGGCGACCCACGCCGCGGCATGGACTTCCTCGAAGGCTGGCTCCGGGTCAGCGTGGATGCGGTGAGACAGGTCGACGATCTCGTCACGCGCGGACTCCACGGCGGCGGCCAGACGGGTCTTGGCGTCGACGAACGGGGCGGCCGGCTGGGTGGCGGTCAACTGGGGCACACCTTCTCCTGGCTGGATGCTGGACGTGGGACCCGGGAAGCCTAGCGAACCTCTCGCGCGGACGCCTCAGTGTTCCGCGGAGAGGGTCGCTTCGGCCACCAGGACAAGGGCGATCATGAACAGGCCGATGGGCAGCTCGAGCAGTCCCTGGAGCCGGAGCACGACGAGGACGCCGACGACGATGCCGACCCAGGCCGAGCGCCGGATGGCTCGCAGCCAATCGCCCTGGTAGGCGATCTGGCGGTGCCGCCCGAAGACCGTCAGCCACACGAGCGGGACGAGCGTCAGTGCGACGGCCAGCCCCATCAGGACGGCCCCGACGATCCCCGCGCTGCGGTCGACCAGCGGGTCGCGCGTCGTCACCACCAGGCCTACCAGCACCCAGACCACGGCCGCCGCGCCAAAGAAGGCCAGGTTGGCGATCCGATCGCGCGCTTCCATGACCATCGAGTCTAGGGCCTCCGGCTCGTCGAACGCCGCCCAGGGCCGGATCCACCGCACGAGATGCTCCATCCGCGATGCCCACTCCGGTACGCGCCCGGCCGATCCGGGAGGGCTCCGAACCATGCGCCCGGCGAGACCCCGCGTCGAGTGAGGCGAATGCCGTATCCGCGACGACCCATCGACGCCTCAGCGAGCGACGCTTGACGGGCAGATGTCGCGGAAGGCGCAATAGGTGCAGGCCAGGTAGTCGGGTCGCGGCGTGTAGTCGCGGGCGCGCATCCCGGCTGCGGCGGCGGCGATCTTCTCCTTCGCCTTGGCCAGTCGCTTCGGGTCGACATCGACCTTGCCGATCAGCCCGGATTCGAGGAAATGGAGGGCGATCGCGTCGGGCAGCCGGCCGGTCATCGCCTCGTAGCCCATGGCGTAGATCTGGAGCTGGAGCGAGTCGCGGGCGCGCTGGCGGGCCTTCGCCGGATCGCGCACGTCCGATGACTTGTAGTCGGTGATGGTCACCAGCTCCGGACCGAGCATCCCGAGCGTCGGGGACACGACGTCGGCACTCGGCTCCGCCGCGCCGGCCTCCACCAGGGTGCTCCCCTCCTCGATCGGGACCACGTCGACCCGGTCCCACCGGCCGCGGACCCGATCGCCACCGAGGCTGAAGCTGAACTCCCGCTCGACGTAGGTCGGGATGACCGCGTCGGGCTGGAGCTGGGCCTCGCGGAACCGGCGCAGCGCGGCCCGACCGGCGGTCAGCCGCGCCTCCTCATGGTCGCGGCTCATGAAGCCCTCGTTCGACCAGGCCGAATCGAAGACCTCGTCGAGCTCCGCCTCGCTCATCACGTGACCCTTGGCATGCCGGTGGTGGAAGAGCTGGACGGCCTTGTGGAGCGCGGCCCCGTACACGATGGCGTGATGCGGCGCCAGCGGCACGCGCAGGACGTGGGCGTACTTGTACTTGAGCGGGCAGGTCAGGTAGTCGTCGACCTGGTAGAAGCTCAGCGATAACGGCTCGGTGATCGGGCCCTCCGGGGCGATCCGCACGGCGGCCGCCGCATCGAACGTGGCCAGGCGTTCGAGCGGGGTGGTCGTCCGCGCGCCGGCGCCCGGGGTCCCCGCTGCGGCCGGCAGGTCCAGCGCCTCGAGCACGAACGGCGAGACGCGACGGGCGCGTGCCCCGCCGTAGTCCGCGGCGTGGCTCAGGATCAGCTCGTCGCGGGCCCGGGTCATCGCGACGTAGCACAGCCGGCGCTCCTCGGCGAGCGCCATCTCGGACGTCGGCGGCAGGCCGCGGCCCAACCCGGCCGGCAGGGCCAGCGCGTCGCCGCGGCCACCTGATGGGAAGCGGCCGGCGACCATCCCGGGCAGGAACACGACCGGGAACTCGAGACCCTTGGCCTTGTGAACGGTGAGGACCGCGACCGCGTCGGCGTCAGGATCGAGCTCGGCGGTTGCCGGGTCGTCACCGGCTTCGATGAGCGTCGCCAGGTGCGGCGCCACGAACACCGCCCGGTCGTCGGCCAGCAGCGCCGACTGCGAGCGGACGATCTCGAAGAAGCGGGCGATATTCTGAAGCTGCTCCTCGGCGGCGGGTGTGTCCGTGCCGACCAGCCGGGCAAGCAGCCCGCTGCCGCGCAGGAACCGGTAGAGCAGCTCGCCGGCCGGGCCCTGATGGGCCGCCTCGGCGTAACCCCGCAGGTCGGCCACGAGCCGATGGACGATCCCGCGCGTCTCGCGACCCACCCGCAGGATCCCGGGCTGCCGGTCGAGCTCGTCGAGTACCGCCCACACCGACCGATTTCGGCGGCGGGCCATGTTGACGATGGCGGTCAGGTCCTCGCCGCCGAGGCCATACACGTCGGACGCCGCCAGGGCGTAGACGTCGACGCTCGAATCGAGGTCGGCCACCGCGCGCAGGAAGGCAAGCAGGAGGCGGACCTCCGGTCGGGCGTAGAGCCCCGACGTGCCCGAGAACCGCCACGGGACCCCGGCCATGTTGAGCGCTCGCAGGATCGGGTCCGCATGGCCATTGGCACGGACCAGGATTGCGTGATCCCGCGGCGCTGCGCCGGCCTCGATCCGCCGGCCGATCTCGGCCGCGAGCCAGTCGGCCTCCTCCGAGCCGGAGGCGAACACCTCGAGCCGGACCGGGGCCGGGCTGGACGTGACCCGCTGGGCGCGCAGGCGCTTGACGATGCCGGTCCGGACCTCGAGGCGGTCGGGATCGTTGAACCGGATGAGCCGGTAGGCGGCATCGAGGACCGGTGCCAGCGAGCGATAGTTGCGCCGCAGCACGACGGTCCGGGCGCCCAGGTAGCGATCCTGGAAGGCCAGGATATTGTCGACGGCGGCACCACGGAACGCGTAGATCGCCTGGTCGTCGTCACCCACGACCGTCACGTTGCGATGGCCCTCGGCCAGTGCGGCGACGAGCTCCGCCTGGGCACGGTTGGTGTCCTGGAATTCGTCGACCAGGATGTACCGGAAGCGTCCGGCGATCGCCGTCCGGGCGGCCGCCGAGGTCCGGACCAGCCGCAGGGCGAGGGCGACCTGGTCGCCGAAGTCGATGCAG
>JBBQVJ010000084.1:0-9955 GCA_038211705.1 Candidatus Limnocylindrales bacterium
CGGGTGCCGTATCCGGTGCCTCGGGCGTCGCGGCGGCCGCCGGCGCTTCCTCCGGCTGATCGCCTGGCTCGGACTCGGCTGCCGGTCCGGCGTCGGCCGCAGCGATCGGCGGCTCCGCGCCGGCCTCGGCCTCGGCGGGCGGCTCGGCCTCGGCGGGCGGCTCGGCCGATGCCACCGGGTCGGCCTCGGCCGCCGGCTCGGCCGGTGCGGGCGGCTCGGCCTCGGCCACCGGCTCGGTCGACTCGGCGGACGCTGCGGGTTCGGTGGGCGGGGCCGGCGAGGCCGAGATCGAGGCCTCTGCCGGGGCGTTCGCCGGCTTTGCGGCGGGCTTCGGGGCCTCGATGCCGAACGCTTCACGGAAGGCATCGACCGCTTCGTCGAGCGCCGAGGCGATCTCGTCGGTCAGCGCGTTCTGCGCGCCGAGGTCCTTGAGGATGTCAGGTCGCTCGGTCTCGAGGAAGCGATAGAACTGGCTCTCGAACTCGCGGACCCGCGGGGTCGGCACGTCGTCCAGCTTGCCGGTCGTGGCCGCGTACAGGATGGCCACCTGCTTCTCCACCGGGAGGGGCTGGTACTGCGGCTGCTTGGTGATCTCGGACAGCTTCTCGCCCCGGGTCAGCTGGTCGCGGGTCGCCTTGTCAAGGTCGGACGCGAACTGGGCGAAGGCCGCCAGCGAGCGGTACTGGGCAAGGTCCAGCTTGAGCGGCGCGGCGACCTTCTTCATCGCCTTGGTCTGCGCCGCGGATCCGACGCGCGAGACCGAGATGCCGATGTTGAGGGCGGGCCGCTGGCCGGCGTTGAACAGGTCCGTCTCGAGGAAGATCTGGCCGTCCGTGATCGAGATAATGTTGGTCGGGATGTAGGCCGACACGTCGCCCGCCTGCGTCTCGACGATCGGCAGCGCCGTGATCGACCCGCCGCCGTTCTCGTCGTTCATCCGCGCGGCGCGTTCCAGCAGCCGGCTGTGGAGGTAGAAGACGTCGCCCGGGTAGGCCTCGCGGCCTGGCGGGCGGCGAAGCAGCAGGGCCATCTCGCGATACGCCCAGGCGTGCTTGCTGAGGTCGTCGTAGATGCATAGCGCGTCCTTGACCAGACCCTGACCCGGCACCTCGATGCCGTCCTCCATGACCTCCTCGGCCATCGCGACGCCCGAGTACGGCGCGAGGTACTGGAGCGGCGCCGGGTCCTCGGCACCGGCCACGACGACGATCGTGTACTCCATCGCCCCGTACTGCTCGAGGATGGCCACCGTGTTGGCCACCGTCGAGAGCTTCTGGCCGATCGCCACGTAGACGCAGACCAGGCCTTTGCCTTTCTGGTTGATGATGGTGTCGATGGTGATCGCCGTCTTGCCGGTCTGGCGGTCGCCGATGATCAGCTCACGTTGCCCGCGGCCGATCGGAATCAGCGCGTCGATGGCCTTGATGCCAGTCTGGACCGGCGTGTCGACCGATTGGCGGACGATGACGCCCGGGGCGATCCGCTCGACCGGTCGGTTCTTGGTCGAGGCGATCGGGCCCTTGTCGTCGAGCGGCCGGCCGAGCGGGTCGACCACGCGGCCAAGCAGCCCGGCCCCGACCGGGACCTCGACCACGCGTCCGGTCGTCTTGACCGTGTCGCCTTCCTTGACGCCCGTGGCGTTGCCGAGAATGACCGCGCCGACCGTCTCTTCCTCGAGGTTGAGGGCCAGGCCGTACAGGTTGTCGGGGAACTCGAGCAGCTCGGACGCCAGCGCGCCGGACAGCCCGTAGATCTGGGCGATCCCGTCACCGACCTCGACGACAGTCCCGACGCTGCGCGTCTCGACGCCGGCGTCGAACGAGTCGATCGCGGACTTGATGATGCTGGTGATCTCGTCGGAACGTATGGTCATCGGTGTCAGATCTCCTACAGGGCGCCCGAAACGAGCTGATTCCGCAGGCGCTCGAGGCGGCCCCGGACGCTTCCGTCGATCATGCGGTCGCCGACTCGCACGACCAGGCCGCCCAGCAGGCTGGGATCGACCTGGACCTCGAGCTCGACGTCGCCGCCGGTCATCTGCTCCAGCCGCTGGGTCAGTGCCCGGATCTCATCCTTGGTCAGTTCGGCGGCCGCGGTGGCGGTGGCGACGGTGATGCCGCGCTGGGCGTTGTCGAGCCGGCGGAATTCAGCGGCGAGGTGCGGGGCTTCGTGGATCCGGCCACGCCGGATCATCAGCCCGATGAGGTTGAGCACGGGCTGGTCGACGACCTTGCCGAAGGTCATCTCCGCCATCTCGAGCCGACGCTCGAGGGGCAGGGCCGGGTTGGCCAGCGTCCGGCCGATCGTGTCGTCCGATGCGATCGTCGCGGCCGCGTCCAGCTGAGCCCGCCACGCGGCGACCGTGTCGTCACGAGTGGCGACCTCGAAGGCGGCCTCGGCATACCGGCGGGCGGCCGTCTCGCTGCGGGCCATCAGTCGCTCGCCATCAGTTGTTGGACCCGCCAGTGCCCGACGTCCGGATGAACTCCTCGACCAGGCGACGCTGGCGCTCATCGGTCATCGTCTCGCCGACCACCTTGCCGGCGGCCAGCAGGGCCAGGTCGGCGACCTGCGCCCGGACCTCCGTGATCGCCCGCGTCTTCTCTGCCTCGATCTCCGCGGCGGCCACGACGCGCAGGCGCTCGAGCTCCTCGCGCGTCGCGGCGAGATCCGCATCGCGCGTCGCCTGGGCGATCTTCTGGGCACGGGTCAGGATCTCGTTCGCCTCGCGACGAGCCTCACCGAGCGTGGCGAGGCGCTCCGCTTCCGCGTTCTCGCGGTCATTGCGCGCCTGCTCGGCATCCTTGAGGCCCTGCTCGATGCGGGCCTTGCGGTTCTCGAGCATGGCCGACACGGGCTTGAGCGCGAACGACCAGATGATCACGAAGAACAGGATGAAGTTGAGCGCGCTGACGATCACCCAGAAGAGGTTGACCTGGAACAGCGCGGCTCCGGCCTCCGCATTCAACTGAGCGACGTGGCGGCCCGCCCCGGTGGCGACGGCCAGGATATCCACGGTCGCCTAGGCCGGCTGGATGAAGATCGCGAGCAGACCGACGACGATCGCGAGGACGCCGAGCCCCTCGGCGAAGGCCGCGAGGATGATCGCGATGCCGCGGATCTGGCCGGCCGCGTCTGGGTTGCGGCCGATCGCCGAGGCGGCCAACCCGCCAAGGATGCCGATGCCGATGCCCGGACCGATAACGCCAAGGGCTGCAAGTCCGGCGCCTGTGTAATCCATGTCGTGTCTTCCTCCTACTCCCCGGGCCTGCGGCACGGGATCATCGAGACCTGTTGGGCAGCGCCGAGGGCGGCGCGTCAGTGGGCGGGCTGGAGCGTCTGCGGCTCCTGCCCATGAACCGCGTTCATCGCCTCCTCGGCCACCTGACCCTCCTCGTCATGATGACTTTCGATCGCCAGGACGATGAACATGAGCGACAGGATGCTGAAGATGAGCGCCTGGATCGCGTTGAGCATCACCTCCAGGCCGAGCAGACCGACCGGGATGAACGCAATGGTCAGCGCAGTGATCACACCTAGGGCGACCTCGCCGCCATAGATGTTGCCGAAGAGTCGCATCGAGAGCGTCACTGGCTTGACGAATTCGAGCATGAGCTCGACGAGACCGACGAACAGTGCGATCGCGCCGGCCCCGATCCCGTGCTTGAACTCGTACAGCGGGAAGAACTTGCCGAGGTAGCCGCCGACACCCAGTCGCCGGAAACCCTGGAACTCGAAGTAGAGGAAGCTGACGAGGGCCAGCCCGATCGTGATGTTGACGTCACTGGTGGGGGCGCGTAGCTCCTCGATCCGGCCGACCGGGGGCACGAGGCCGCTCCAGTTGCAGAACAGGACCAGAAGAAAGAACGCGATGAAGAGCGGGATGTAGGGCTTCGCTGCGGGGCCGGCGATGCCCAGACCGAAGTCGCTGAGAAACTCGTAGAACCATTCAAAGACATTCTGGGCGCGGCCCGGGATCAGCCTCGAGCCACGGACCATCAGGATCGAACCGATGAGCACGATCGCCATGACGATCCACATCGTCAGGATGGTCGAGCTGATGCTCGGGTAAAACGTGATCAGGGCCGTTGCCTGGTCGGGGGTCGGGGGGGCAGGTGCCCAGACGACGTGCGGAGCCGGGAATTCGAGGGTTCCCTCGATGTAGCAGACCGGGAAGGCGCACGCGTCGCCCGGAGCCCCGTCCTTCGGGAACGGCGGCACGAGGATGAGCGCGATGATGTTGAAGACGATGACGCCGCCGATGAGCAGGAACCAGCGCGAGGAAAGCCCACGGCCTTTCTTCGGGGGCGGGGCGCTGGCCTCGGCGACCTCTGGGGTCTCGACCTGCTCGCTCGACACAGTTGCTCCACACACAGGAGCGCGGCTCGACGCCGCGCTCGGATCCTCTTGGCCGGTGATTGGGGACCGGCTACTCGAGTGTCTTCAGGAACCGGCTGACCAGTCTGACGATCATCAGGGTCCCTGCCCCGGCTCCGATGAAGAAGCCGACGATCAGGAATACCGGCAGGGTCCCCAGTTGCTTGTCGACCGCATAGCCGACGAGCACACCGATCAGTGTCGTGACCAGGAGAGAGACGCCGATCTCCGAGAAGAGGACGAGATACCCCATCCCTCGGCCGGGCTCGATCATGGGCGACCTGATACGGCCGCGGCAGTATAGCAGAGGCGTTCCTGGCGGCTCGTCACGAGGGGCTCGGCTCGGGCGTCGGTAGCGGGGTCGGCGAGGGGGTGGGTTCGGGCGTCGGCTCGGGCGTCGGGGTCGGCGGCGGCGGCGGCGTGGCGGACTCGAGCGGGCTCGGCGTGGAACCATCGGTCGGTGTCGGGCTGGCCGTCGCGCGGTGGGTGGGCGTCGGCCTGGGTGTGGCCGTCCGGACCTGGGTCGGGGTCGGTCGGGGGGGGACCGCCGGGGCGCTGGTGGGGGCCTGGCGGGCGCCCGATGCGTGGGTGGGCGACGCGACCGGGGTGTCGGTCTCGGCCGCGACGTTGCCCGACGGCACCGGAGTCACCGACGGCTGCGACTCGGACGCCTCGGGATCGGCGCTCGGCTCGGCCGTCGCGCTCGCACGGATGACGCTGAAGACGCTTTGGGTCGGGCGGCCGGCGGGACCGGACGGCGAGACGGCGACCGCGATCAGGCCGACGGCGGCGAGCACCACCAGCGCCATGCCCGTGTCGCGCATCAGGCGCTCGCGGGGGGCCCGGGCGACGACGACCGGCCGGGCGACGGGCTCGGGGGTCGGGGCGGCGCTCGACCCGGCAGCCACCGCCATGGCCGGAGCCGCGGCGTTCGGAGGGGCCATCGCGGTCCGTTCGAGGCGCGTTCCATCGGGCGCGTAGTACGTCGCGGACAGGTAGGTCGTCCGTGCCGCCGCCGCCCGGACGATCGCGGCGGTCTCGGCCGCGCCACCGACGGCCGGCGGCGGGACGCCCGGGATCGGCGAGGTCGATCGGTCGGGAGGGCCGGCGGCACCGATGCGATAGGCGATCGCAGCCGCGTCGAGGGTCGTGAGGGTTTCGGAGCCGGGCGTTTCGAAGGCGGGCAAGTCGGGGCTGGACGCATGGCGACCGGGCGACTTGGACGCGGCAAGGTCGGCGGCGCCGCCTTGCCGGGCGCCCCGAGTCGCGATCCGGAGCCCGACCAGCCCCACGACCGCTATGGCGACGATGACGATGACGACGATGGGTTCGAGGTTCATGGGTTCCCCGACTGGACGCGACATCCGCGCTCCGGCGAAGGGGGATGCTAACACCGGTAGGCAACGGCACCGATCAGCTGAGCTGCCTCGAGCGCGTGCCCGTCAGGCGTGCGAATCGTTCTCGTAGGCCTCCGCCTCCAGCTCGTCGGGCCGATCGAAGTCGCCGCGCGTCGGCAGGAAGAGCACAAGCCCGAAGGCGACAAAGACGCCCAGAAAGGCATACAGCTGGGTCACGCCAGACAGGAGCATCGACAGGACGCCCAGCCCCAGGCAGATCCCGTAGATCACCAGCACGGTCTGGCGGTGACTCAGGCCCAGGTCCAGCAGACGGTGGTGGATGTGGCCCCGGTCCGGACTGAACGGCGAGCGGCCCCGCGATACCCGACGCACGATGATCCAGAACGTGTCGATGATCGGGACACCGAGCACGAGCAGCGCCACGGCGACCTTGGCGCTGCCCAAGATCGCCAGGATCGCCAGCGTGAAGCCGACGAACTGGACGCCGCTGGTCCCGGTGAAGATCGTGGCCGGGTGGAAGTTCCAGCGCAGGAACCCGAGCAGTGCACCGGCCAGCGTGAAGCACAGGACCGCGATGAGCGGCTGGCCGACCGGGCCGACCTGGGTGGTCAGGCTGATCAGACCGAGGGTGACCGCGGCGATGAAGGCGACACCAGACGAGAGACCGTCGAGCCCATCGATCCAGTTGATGCTGTTGATCATCCCCACGATCCAGAAGATCGTCAGTCCGGCCGCGATCGGGCCGGCCGGGATCCGGATCACCGGCCCACCGAACGGGTTGGCGATGAAATCGATGGAGATCCCGAGCGCGACGGCGCCCACCGCCAGGGCGATCTGTCCGAGGAGCTGGAGCCGTGCCCGAAGGTCGAGCAGGTCATCGATGGCTCCAAGAGCCGCGGCGACCGCGCCGCCAAGCAGGAGCGCCCCGACCTCCGACGGCTGGAACGTGAACGGCACCGAGACGAACGTCGCGCCCTGGTTGAGCAGCAGGAAGACGCTGGCGACGAAGAGGAACGCGGCCGAGACCGCCACGCCGCCGCCGCGCGGAACCGGGATCGTGTTCACCCGCCGGGCCTCGGGTCGGTCCACGATCTCGTAGCGCAGCACGACCGAACGGACGAACGGGGTGAGGGTGAGGGCGAGGAAGGCGGCGCTCAGGAAGACGACGAGGATGGGGCCGACGGCACCGCCGACGTTGGGGATCCAGTTCATCCGGCGCGGATCGCGGCTGGCCGCTGGGGGGCGCTCGCGACGATCACGCCGCTGGCAGGCCTGGCACGGGGAAGCGATCCACGATCTCGCGAACCTCGCCGGCGAGAAGCGCCTGGGCGGCCGGGTCGTCGCGCTTGGCGATCGCGTCGATGATGATCCGGCCGACCGCTCGCATCTCGTCGGGCCCGAACCCGCGCGAGGTCGTGGCCGGCGTCCCGATCCGGATCCCGGACGCCGTGTTCGGCGGCAGTGTGTCGAACGGGATGGCGTTCTTGTTGACGGTGATCCCGATCTCGTCGAGCAGGTGCTCCGCTTCCTTGCCGGTCACCCCGAGCGGGGTCACGTCGACCAGCAGCAGGTGGTTGTCGGTGCCGCCCGAGACGACCCGCGCGCCGAGCCCCGACAGCATCTCGGCCATGACCGCGGCGTTCTCGACCGTCCGTCGCTGGTCGACCCGGAAGGTCTCCTCGGCGGCCAGCTTGAAGGCGACGGCCTTGCCGGCGATGACGTGCATCAGCGGGCCGCCCTGGGTTCCGGGGAAGACGTTGCGATCGACCGAGGCCGCCAGCGCACCGTCGGCGGCGCCGTTCTTGACGGCCGGGAAGTCGGCCGCGTCGAGGCCCGGTCGAAGGTCGCGACGCGCGAAGATCATCCCGCCACGTGGCCCACGCAGCGTCTTGTGGGTCGTCGTCGTGACCAGGTCGGCGTGCGGGAACGGGCTCGGGTGGACGCCCGCCGCGACCAGGCCCGCCACGTGGGCCATGTCGATGAACAGCATCGCGCCGACATCGGCCGCGATCACCGCCATCCGCTCGAAGTCGAAGGTCCGCGGGTAGGCGGACGCGCCACCGACGATGAGCTTGGGGCGGACCTCCTGGGCCTGCGTCGCCATCGCGTCGTAGTCGATCCGCTCGGTGTCCTGGCGGACGCCGTAGGCATGCACCTCGTAGAGGCGGCCGGAAAAGTTGAGCGCCATGCCGTGGGTCAGATGCCCGCCGTGGGCAAGGTTCATGCCCATGATCCGGTCGCCCGGCTCAAGAACGCTGAAATAGGCCGCCATGTTGGCCTGGGCGCCGGAGTGGGGCTGGACGTTGACGTGCTCGGCGCCCGGGTAGAGGGCGATCGCCCGTTCCTGGGCGAGCCGCTCGGCGATGTCGACGTACTCGCAGCCGCCGTAGTAGCGCTTGCCAGGCAGGCCCTCGGCGTACTTGTTGGTGAGCCAGGAGCCCTGCGCTTCCATGACCGCGGCGGAGACGTAGTTCTCGCTGGCGATGAGCTCGATCTTGTCGTGCTGCCGGCGTCGCTCGCCCTGCATCGCCTCCCACAGGACCGGGTCCAGCTCCGCGATCGACTCAAGCGCGACCCCGGTCCGAGGCGAGATGGTCATGGTCAGGCCGACTCCTTCCTGTCGCCCCGAACCGCCCCCACCCAGCCGGCGCGCTCCGCGGTATCTTCCCACGAACGGGACGGCCGCCGACGCCATCGAAGCGGGTCCCGTTTCGTCTGGAGGTCGGCCATGGTCCAGGGGCTGCTCGACGACGGGGCCCTGGCCGGGATCGAGACGCCGGCCGTGGTCGTCGATCTCGAGCGGGTCGATGCGCGGATCGCGAAGATGGGACGCACGCGGCCGGAACACCTAGGCACGCCGGTAGATGCGCCACCGCGCCCCTCGGCCTGCCGACGCCCCGACGTCCCGACGCCCCCAAGGATCGCGTCGGTCACCTGAACCGAGGACGACCGCTGTCCGCGGACACCAATCGGACATGGTCGTGGGCCGCGCACGGGACGTTTGGCGCGACGCGCGCGGCCGGAACGCCCGACGGTCAGTGGTTCGAGCGGCTCTCGCCCAGCGCGTGACCGACGCCCGATGCGTCCAGCACGGCGACGATGGTCTCGACCGGGATCGCGCCCGCCCGCAGGATCAGCGGGCCGTCCCCGGAGCAGTCGACCACCGTCGACGGCGGGCCACCATGGGCCGCTCCCCCGTCGAGGACGAGGTCCACGGCGTCGCGCAGCTGCTCGAGGATCTCGGCGGCGTCGCGCGCTTCCGGACGGCCCGAGACATTGGCCGAGGTCGTCGGCAACGGCCCGACGGCCGCCGCGAGCGCCCGGGGAGCGGCATGATCGGGGACCCTCAACCCGATCGTCGGAGCACCGCCGGTCAAGACCGCCGGCAACGGCACGTCCGGGAGCTGCGGGACCACGACGGTCAGTCCCCCCGGCCAGCACGCAGCCGCCAGGGCCGTGGCGGCAGGCCCCATCATTCCGATCGTCCCGGCCTGGGCGGCGTCGTCGAGGAGCAGCATGATCCCGCGATCCGGTGGGCGGTCCTTGGCCCGGAACAGGCGCTCGATGCCGCCCGGCGTCCCGAGGGCGACCGCGATGCCATACACAGTGTCGGTCGGGAGGGCGACGATGCCGCCTGCCCGCAGGACCCCGATCGCGGCCGCTCGACCCTCGACGTCGTCGGGAACGACCCGGGCGCTCATGCGGGGACCTGGACGACCGCCTCGGCGGCCCCCGCGGCCAGCGAGCGCCGCGTGGCGGCGGCCTCCGCGGCGAAACGTGACGAAGCGGCCGTCGCTGCCCGTGGCGGTGCCAGGACGAGCGCCTCGATCATCCGCGCCACGCCTTCGTCGGCCAGCGGCGGGGCGATGTAGCGCGCGGCCGCCAGGACCTCGACCGGGGCGGTCGGCATCGCCGCGCCGTGACCGACCTCGGCCAGCATCTCGATGTCGTTCCACTGGTCGCCGACCGCCAGAACGGCCCCGAGCGGGATCCGGAGCCGGCGCGCGAGCCAACGGATGGCCCGACCCTTCGAGACGCCCGGCGCGGTGAACTCGAGGAAGCGCGGATGGCTGATGGTGACCGCGGCCCGTCCCGCGAACTGCTCGCGGGCGAGCGGCGCGAGCTCGGTGGGGAGCGGCGGCTCGCCGGCGGTCAGGATCTTGGTGATGGGTTGACGGATCGAGGCGGTCAGGTCGCGCGCCAGCTCCGGATCGGTGCCC
>JBBQVJ010000085.1:0-9910 GCA_038211705.1 Candidatus Limnocylindrales bacterium
GTGTTCGGGGTGATGGGCGGGCTGTACTACTGGTTCCCCAAGATGACCGGGCGGATGCTGAACGAGACGATCGGCAAGACCCAGTTCGTGCTGATGTTCGTCGGCTTCAACCTGACCTTCTTCCCGATGCACGAGCTCGGCCTGGCCGGGATGCCGCGACGGATCGCCGACTACTCGTCGACCGCCGGCTGGAACGACCTGAACCTGCTCGCCACCATCGGCGGCTTCACGATCGCGGCGAGCATGGTCGTGCTCCTGTGGAACATCTTCATCTCGCTGCGGAGCGGTCAGCCCGCCGGCGACGATCCATGGGAGGGCAACACGCTCGAGTGGGCGACCACCTCGCCACCGCCAGCCTACAACTTCGACCACCTGCCCGAGATCCGCTCGGAGCGGCCACTCTTCGACCTCCGGCACGGCCGGACGGCCGAGCACTGAGGGCCGGCCGACGATGGCGATGACCACTGACACCCACGCGACGCTGCCCGTCGAGCACAACCCGCTGGACGCGATGCCGCACGACACGCACGGCGGCATCAGCAACCCGGTCCTCGGGATGCTCCTGTTCATCACCTCCGAGGTGATGTTCTTCGGCGGGCTGTTCGCGGCCTACTTCAGCCTCCGGGCGAATGCGCCGATGTGGCCGCCGATCAATCCGGAGAGCGGGGAGGCGTTCAAGCTCGCCATCCTGCCGTTCGTCGGACCCGCCACGCTCCTCCTGATCCTGAGTTCGGTGACCTGCCAATACGCGGTCTGGGGGATCAGGACAGACGATCGGACCCGGTTCCTGCGGGCGATGACGGTGACCGTCGTGCTGGGCATCGTCTTCCTGGTGATGCAGGTCATCGACTACTCGCTGCTGGGTTCCGAGGGTCTGACCCTCTCGTCGGGAACGTATGGAACGACCTATTACACCCTGACCGGCTTCCACGGGGCGCACGTGTTCGGTGGCGTGATCATGCTCACAGTGGTGCTCTACCGAGGGATGGTCGGCCAGTTCAGCAGCCGGCACTACGACGCCGTCGAGGCGGCCTCGCTGTACTGGCATTTCGTCGACGTCGTCTGGATCCTGCTGTTCTCGCTCCTCTACCTCCTCCCCGGGACGACGAACGTCGCCGCGGGCACCTAGGGGTACGCCATGCATCCGCTTCGTCATCCCCGCAACGCGGCCCTGGTCGGGATCCTGTTCGTCGTGATCGCCATGGTCTACTGGGTGATCCCGGTGGTCGACGGGCTGAGCATCACGATCTACGAGCTGGCGACCGGCACGACGTTGCTCCTCTTCCTCGGCGTGGCCATGGCGATCATGGCCTACGTGCTCGTCGCCGGATCGTCGGACGAGTGATCCGGACCGCCGGCCTCGCGCACTGACCCAGACCCATGCTCGAACGCCTCTGGACCAGCATCCTTGACCTGATCACGCAACTCGTGACGCCTGATTGGGGCAGGCTCGTCTTCCTGCTGCCGGTCGGGATCTTCCTTCTCGTGGTCGTGGTCCTGTTGCGGCTCTTCCTGATGCTGGCGCGTGCGCCGGCGCCCAGGCGCGGAAAGGCGCGCATCCCACTTAGGACACCGGCCGGGATCCACATGCCGGGTCCCTCCTTCGCACCGGTCTTCGCCGGGGTCGGGATGTTCCTGCTCCTCCTCGGACTGGTGTTCGGTGGCGTGATCCTGGTCCTTGGGGCGATCGCGCTGGTCCTGACCCTGCTCTACTGGCTCGCCGAGGGGCTGCGCAACTATGACCACGACATCGGACCAACCAGCCCGGATTTGGCGGTCGTCGTCGAGACGGGCCCCCCGCCGGGCGTCCACATGCCCGGTCCGTCGTGGCGCCCGTTCCTGGCTGCGTTCGGCATGTTCTCCCTGCTGCTCGGCCTGGTGTTCGGCGGCTGGCTGCTGGCAGTCGGTGTCATCGCGCTCATCTCGACGCTCCTCGGCTGGCTGGCCGATGGCGTGAAGGAGTACCGCAAGGTCGTCGATGCCGACTCGACCGGCCACCTCGAGAACATCCAGCCGTCCCGCACACCGTCGCGTCTTCTCGGCGTCCTGACGGTCCTCATCGTGGCCGCGGCGGTCCTCCAGTCGGGCCTGTTCACCGGTGGATCGGCCAGTGGGGCGGGTGGGCCGACGGGGTCGGGGGCGCCGGCATCGGGTGGGCCGCCACCAGCCCCGGCGGTAGCGGGCTCGGGTGGACCGCCGGCATCCGGCGCTCCTGGCTCCGGGCCACCGGCCTCGGGCAGCGCGGCGGACGTCAAGATCGAGGCGCAGGGAATCGCCTTCGTCGAGACGTCGTTCACGGCGCCGGCCGGAAAGCCGTTCACGATCGCCTTCGACAACGAGGATGCGGGGGTGGCCCACAACGTCGACCTCAAGGACAGCGGCGGCACGTCGGTGTTCAAGGGCGACGTCTTCAATGGGGCCGAGACGCGCACCTACCAGGTCCCCGCTCTGCCGGCCGGCAACTACACCTTCAATTGCGACGTCCACCCGAACATGACGGGGACGGCGACGCTCCAGTAGCCGTCCACCGCCATGCCGCGACGACCCATCCTGCTGGCCCTGCTCATCGCCGGGCTCACCACCGTCGGCATCCTGCTGGTCGTCCGGGTCGGGACGGGCGCGACGGAGGGCCGGGCTACGGTCGGCTCGGCGGCACCGGCCGTGACCGGTTCGACCCTCGACGGCGCGACGTTCGACCTGAAGAACCTCGCCGGCATGCCGGTCGTGATCAACTTCTGGGGCCCCAGCTGCGTGCCCTGTCGTGACGAGTTCCCGCTTCTCGAAGCCAAGCTCACCCAGCACGCCGCCGACGGGTTCACCGTGGTCGGGGTCCTGACCGACGATCCGATCGAGCCCGCCCGGGACTTCGTGGCCAAGTACGGCGCCGACTGGGCAACCGTTGTCGACCCCGACAAGACGATCAAGACCGAATATCGGGTGGTCGCCCGGCCGCAGACCTACTTCGTCGATCGAAGTGGCGTGATCCGCTCGATCCAGATCGGAGAGCTCAACGACGACGACTTCGAGCGCCAGTACGCCCGGATCGCGCGGTGAGGACCGACGACCCCGCGGTCGTCGTCGACGGTCTGGTCAAGCGTTACGGGGCTAGAACCGTGCTCGATGGCGTTTCGTTGACGGTAGCGCGCGGCGAGCTCGTCGCCCTCCTTGGGCCCAACGGCGCCGGCAAGACGACCACGGTCGAGATCGTCGAGGGCTACCGCCGCGGCGACGGCGGCCGGGTCAGCGTGCTGGGTACGGATCCGGCGGCGGGCGGTCCGGGCCTGCGCGCCCGTGTCGGGCTCATGCTCCAGGGCGGCGGGATCGACCCTCGCGCCCAGCCGCTCGAGACCCTGCGTCAGTACGGGCGCTTCCACGATGACCCCCGCGACGCCGACGAGCTGCTCGACCTGGTCGGGCTGCGCCATGTCGCCCGGACCCGCTACCGGCGGCTGTCCGGCGGCGAGCGTCAGCGGCTCGGACTGGCGCTCGCGCTGGTCGGGCGGCCCGAGGCGGTCATCCTCGACGAGCCGACGGCCGGGATGGACCCCGAGGCCCGAGCCACGACCCGGGCGATCGTCGCGGACCTGCGCGATGCCGGCGCCGCGGTCCTCCTGACCAGTCATGACCTGACCGATGTCGAGCGTCTCGCCGACCGGATCTGCGTGCTCGACGTCGGCCGGATCGTGGCGGCCGGCACGCCCGATGAACTCCGGGCCGGGGTCGTGCCGCGACTCCGGTTCCGCCTCGACCGGGCGCTCGCCCCGACCGAGCTGGTCGGCCTGGACCGGGCGCTGGCCGCTGTCCGACCTTCGACCTCGGTCGGCGTGGACGGCGACGGCGGCCGGTATCGGCTGGAGGGTGGCGCGCCGGATGCGACGCTGATCGCTGCCCTGGCCGGCTGGTGCGCCGGCGCCGATCGGCTCATCGTCGAGCTGCGGACCTCCGGCGGGAGCCTCGAGGATGCCTATCTCGAGCTCGTCGCGTCCGATCGCGAGGCTCCCCGATGAGCCGACCGTCCCCCGCTCTGACGGCGGCCCGAGCGCAGGCCGCGATGGAGCTGCGGCTGACGGTCCGGCGCGGCGAGAACGTCCTGGTCACGATCGTCATCCCGGTCGTGGTCCTGCTGTTCTTCGCCTCGGTCTCGGTCCTGTCGACCGGGAGCGGCCCGGCGGTCGACTTCCTGCTGCCCGGCACGCTGGCGCTCGCGATCATCGCGACGAGCCTGGTCAACCTCGGCATCGCGACGGCGTACGAGCGCAACTACGGGGTGCTGAAGCGGCTGGGTGGATCGCCGCTGACCCGGGGTGGGCTAGTCGCGGCCAAGATCGGGGCCGTCCTCGCCGTCGAGGTCGCGCAGGTGATCCTGCTGGTGGTCATCGCCGCGGCGGTCCTCGGCTGGCGCCCGGGACCGGACGCGTCGCCCGCCCTCTTCGTGGCGGCGTTCCTCCTCGGCACCCTGGCCTTTGCCGGGCTCGGCCTCCTGATGGCGGGCGCCTTGCGGGCCGAGGCGACGCTGGCCCTCGCGAACGGTCTGTTCGTCGCGTTCCTGCTCCTCGGCGGGATCGTCGTGCCACTGACCGAGCTGCCGGCGCCCGTCGCGGCGCTGGCAGGTCTCCTCCCGGCTGCGGCCCTGGCCGACGCCTTCCGCGTGGCGCTCGGGTCGGGCGAGGCGGACGTCGTCCGTTCCCTCGTGATCCTGGCTGCCTGGGGCGTTGGTTCAGTGGTCCTCGCGGCGCGGACGTTCCGCTGGGAGTAGTGCGCAGCCGGTCGGCGTGGCTCCCGGCGTCTCGATCGCTGTCCTACGCCAACGCCTCCGGCAGGTCGCGCAGCCGCAGGACCGATGACCCGATCAGGAACAGGACCCCGCCGATCGCGGCGATGGTCGTGGCCAGGATCGCCTCGCGAACACCCAGCGCGCCGCCGAGCAGGCCGCCGAGGAGCGCGCCGATCGGCCGGACCCCGTAGTTGATGAACCGGAACGCCCCGCCGGCCCGTCCACGGATCCGGTCCGGCGTCCGGGCGTAGAGGATCGCCCCGACGTTGATGTCGAGGATCATCACGCCGAGCCCGGCCCCGAATTCGGACCCGAACAGGAGCGCCAGGATGACCACCATCGACATCTCCGGGCCGGCCAGCGGGATGAGGAGCAACGACACCGGGTAGATCACGAGACCCAATGCGTAGGCCGGTCCGAGCCCGATCCGCCGGCCGATCCTCGTCGCGTAGATCGCCCCGATCACCGAGCCGACGGCGCCGCTCCCGAGGGCCAGCCCGAGCAATCCAGGAGAAACGCCCAGGGTCGTCGTCGCGTACAGGATGAATAGCGCGTTGGAAGCGAAGGTGAAGAGATTCACGGTCGCCACCGACAGCAACGTCGGTCGCATGATCGAGTCGCCGACCACGAATGAGAGCCCTGCCAGCAAACGCTCCCGGGTGGAGCCTTCCTCGTGCTCGATCGGTGGCTCCGGCGAGCGGATCCGGCGCAGGAAGACCACCGAGCCGAGGAACGACAGCGCGTCGCCAAGCATCGCCAGCGGTGCCCCCGCGATCTGGACGAGGAGGCCCCCGATCGTCGGCCCGCCGACCGAGGCGAGCGATCGGCTTCCGTTGAGCAGCGCCATCGCCTCGACGAACCGATCGCGCTCCGTGACCGCCACGAACAGCGTGTTCCAGGAGAGGTCGAAGACCACCGCAAGCGAACCCGACAGGAAGCCGACCACGTAGAGCTGCGGCATCGACAGCACGCCCGATGCGGCCGCGGTGGGGATGCTGGCGATGAGCGCGGCCCGGCCTAGATCGGCCGCGATCATCAGCCGGCGCCGCGCCCGGACGCGGTCGAGCCAGACACCAGCCGGCAACGAGAAGATGAGGTGCGGCAGCAGCGAGACTGCCGTCAGCGTACCCATCTGGGTCGCGTCCGCACCGAGGGTCAGGACCGCCACGAGGGGCAGCCCGAGCTGGGTGATCTGGTCGCCGAAGACCGAGATGGTCTGCCCGAACCAGAGTCGCCGGAAATCCGGCGCGTCGAGCAGGAGCGGCGGGACGAGCCGGCGGAGCCGGGCCGGGATCACCGGTCCCTACGCCGCGAACCGCGATGGTGCGATCGGCGCCGGGATCCGCTCGGTCAACCCTCGCGCGACTTCTGGGCGAGCTGCTCCTGGGCCGCTCGGTCGATCTCTGCCTGGCGCTCGTCTCGCACCCGACGGCTCACCATGAGGGCGATGACCCACGGGAAGCCGATGGTGATGACCGCCCCGACCACGATCGCGATCAGGAATTCCTGCGACTGCGTGGTGCCGACCAGGATGATCAGCAGGACGTAGCTCACGGCGGCGCCGAGGATGGCGCTGAGTATGCGAAGCATCGAACCTCCGATCTGTGCGGGGAATCCTCTCCGGAGCCTAGGCGGCCGCGACCGCGTGCGTCAATGCGCTAGGGTGCTGAACGTTCCGGACTCCCAGACCACTCATTGGGTGTGACGGCGCCATCCGGCTCCGTCAGATGGGGAGCGATGGTGCGGCGGCCACGAGTCATCCGGCCTGGCAGCGCATCGCTCGCCCTCGGCAGCTGGTGCAGCCGGTGGGACGCTCCCCGTCCGAGTGGGGTTCGCTGGCTATCCTCCCGGGGACGAAGCGCCAACAACGAGGAGCGCATGATCCGGACCTCTCCCTTCCACGAGCGGACCAACGCGCTCAACGAGACGGGCCTGTGGAGCCACTGGTCGGGCCATCTGGCGGCGCATCGCTACCAGATGTCGGACAAGTTCGAATACTTCGCGGTCCGAAACGCGGCCGGCGTGTTCGACTCGTCCCCGCTCTACAAGTACCGGATCCACGGCCGCGGCGCCGAACGCTTCCTGTCGGGCATCCTCGCCCGGGACATCCGGACCTGCGCGCCGGGCCACGCCCAGTACACGGCCTGGTGCGACGATCGTGGGTTCGTCATCGAGGATGGCGTCATCCTCCGGCTCGCCGCCGACGAGTTCCTCCTGACCGCCGCCGAGCCGAACCTCGCCTACCTCGAGGACCTCGTCGGTCGCCGTGACGAGGTCGCGATCGAGGAGGTCAGCGACGACTACGGCATCCTGGCGGTCCAGGGTCCCCGTTCACGAGACCTGCTGGCCGCGCTCGTCCCGTCCGTCGCAGAGGTCCCGTTCTTCGGGCTGACCACGGGCAACATCGCGGGCTCGCCGGTCACCATCTCGCGGACCGGCTACAGCGGTGACCTCGGCTACGAGGTCTGGGTCCGCAGCGGGGACGCACTCAAGGTCTGGGACGCGCTTTGGGCGTCGATGGCTGGCTTCGGTGTCCTGCCGTTCGGGCTCGACGCGCTCGACCAGCTTCGGATCGAGGCCGGGCTGCTCCTGCTCGATGTCGACTTCGCGTCGAGTCGGTACGGCTGGACCGACGAGGACCGCTCTTCGCTCATCGAGCTCGGCTGGGGCTGGATGGTCCGCGACCTGGCGGCCGACGATCGCGCCTTCATCGGCCGGCGGGCCATCGAGCGCGAGCTCGCCGAGGCGACCTCGCGCTGGCGGCTTACCGGCCTCATCGTCGACTGGGCCGACTACGATCGGATCTACGGCGAGGCCGGGCTCATCCCGCCCAAAGACCACACACCGATCCTGGGCGAGATGTTCCTGTACGACGAGGACTCGACTCAGGTCGGCTACACGACGAGCTACATGTACTCGCCGATGCTGCAGCGCCACATCGCCCTGGCCCGGGTCCGGCCCCAGCTCGCCGCCGCCGGCTCGACCGTCCGACTGGAGATCGACGTGAACCACCGCTATGAGTACGTGAAGGCGCAGACCGCGCGGCTGCCGCTCTACAACCCATCCCGGAAGACGGCCTGAGGTGCCGAAAACGCCAGCCCGGGCCAAGGCGAAGGAGACCAAGCCGAAGTCGGCGAACGCCGCCAGGTCGACCGCTGCCGACCGGACCTACGACGCGATCGTGGTCGGCGGCGGCCACAACGGCCTGGTCAATGGGGCGTACCTCGCCAAGGCCGGCCTGAAGACGTTGATCCTCGAGCGCCGCTCGCTGTTCGGTGGCGCGGCCATCACGGAGGAGCTCTACCCGGGGTTCTGGTTCACGACCTTCTCGTACGCGCTCAGTCTGCTGCGGCCGGACATCATCCACGACCTCGAGCTGACCAAGCACGGCTTCATGCCGCTTCTGATGTCCTCGACCTTCGCGCCCATGGAGGACGGCGACTACCTCTGGCTCGGCCAGGACCATGGCCAGAACCTCAAGGAGATCGCCCGGCACAGCCAGCACGACGCCGACGCCTACAACCAGTACTCGCACGACATGGAGCTGGTCTGCCAGGCGCTCAAGCCGCTGCTCGACGCGCCACCGCCGGACCTCTTCAGCGATGACCCCGAGGAGCTGCTCGCGCTCGCGTCGCTCGGCTCGCGGTTCAGGAAGATGGACAAGCGGACGCTCCACAATACGGTCCGGCTGCTGACCGGGAGCGCGGCGGACTTCCTCGACGACTACTTCGATTCGGACATCGTCAAGGGCTACCTCGCGTCGTCGGCCATCATCGGGACCAAGGTCGGGCCGCGCTCGCAGGGGTCCGGCCTGGTCCTCCTCTACCACTCGATCGGTGAGCACGACGGCGAGTTCGGCGCGTGGGCCTTCCACAAGGGTGGCAACGGCGGGTTCACGAAGGTGCTGGCCCGTGCCGCGCAGTCGTTCGGGGCCGAGATCGTCCTCGAATCGCCGGTCAGCGACGTCATCACCAAGAACGGCCGGGCCGTCGGGGTGGCGCTCGAGGACGCCACCGAATACCACGCGACGACGGTGGTCAGCGCGCTCGACCCGCGTCGGACGTTCCTCGAGCTGGTCGACCCGCGCGAGTTGCCGGCCGATCTGGTCGAGACGATCCAGCGTTTCCGCTTTCAGGGCACGTCATCCAAGGTCAACTTCGCGCTCGACGCGCTGCCGAAGTATCCGTCACTCGGCGACCGCGGCGATATGTTTCGGGGGTTCACGAACATCGGGCCCTCGATGGACTACCTCGAGCACGCCTTCGACGACGCGAAGTACGGCTGGTACAGCCAGCGCCCGTATCTCGATTGCGCGATCCAGTCGACCATCGATCCGGACATGGCGCCGCCGGGCAAGCACGTCATGAGCTCATTCGTCGCCTACACGCCGTACCAGCTGCGCGAGAGCGACTGGGACACCGAGCGCCAGAACCTGGGCGACACCGTCCAGGCGACGCTCGAGTCGTTCTTTCCGGGGTTCGGCGACCTGATCCTCCACCGCGAGGTCGTCACCCCGCTCGACATCGAGCGGACGGTCGGGCTGTCCGAGGGCAACATCTTCGCCGGCGAGTTCCTGGCGCCGCAGATGTACTTCTTCCGCCCGGCGCCCGGCTGGAGCCAGTACCGCACGCCGATCGACGGCTACTACCAGTGCGGCTCCGGGACGCACCCGGGCGGCTGCGTGATGGGCGCCCCGGGCAAGCTCGCCGCGCAACGGATCCTGAAGGACCGGGCGCGGGCCTGAGGACTTCGCGGGGGGCCGTCAATCTCGATGCGCCGCTGACCCCAGGAAGAACCCCGGGTGGTCGGGCCCGGGGTTCAAGGGATATGCGTTGGTTGCGGGGAGAGGATTCGAACCTCTGACCTTCGGGTTATGAGCCCGACGAGCTGCCGCTGCTCCACCCCGCGACCTGTAACTCTAGGGCTCCGCACCGATTCGGTCAAGCGATCGGGCGACCCTGCAAGCGTGACCCTCCGATCAGCAGACCGATGACCAGGCTCACGATGAGCACGGCGCTGAACACGTACATCGGGTAGACGATGTCGGTCTGGGCCAGGACCCCGGCGAGCAGCGATGCGACGATGAAACCCACGGTGCCGGCCGCGCCGAAGATGCCCTGCGTCGTGGATGACCGT